>JAZNVU010000001.1:0-18091 GCA_045592985.1 Acutalibacteraceae bacterium
GAAGACTACCGGGTTGATAGGCTGCAAGTGTAAGCGTGGTGACACGTTCAGCTAGGCAGTACTAATAGACCGAGGGCTTGACCTTTAACCTCTAGTTCACTTTTCTTGTTCAGTTTTGAAGGTGTGTTAATATGCTATTTACTCCAACCTTTTTGGTTGGAGTTTTTTTATATAAATGATTACGACTCCTTAGTATTGACCTAAGGAGTCGTTTTTTGGCAGATTCATAATAGCTTCAAGATTAATTATTTCTGAAGCAACAGCACGAATTGAAGGGTATTGCTTTGAGAGTGTCGTTAAATAAAGATAATTGTCTTGAAATTGCTGTTCGGTTAAGTTGTGCATTTATACTATCACCCTTGCTGTTTAAGTCTTTGTTTATCAATACGGTTTCTAATATCCATCATTTGCATATCGGTTTTGTGTATGGCATCAGCACATTCTTTGAGTTCTCGGCTTATTTCATCGTCCCAGATATCATCTTTTTTATATTTTAGATCGTGTTCGATGCTTGCCCACGAATCCATTGCTATTGTTCTGAGTTGGATTTCGACACGCATGTTCATGGTTTTATCCGAGAAGAAAACAGGAATTTCTATTATCATGTGATAACTGCGGTAACCATTATCTTTTGGTGCTTTTATGTAGTCTTTGACTTCTATTACCTTGATATCATCCTGACGTGCGAGCATTTTGGCTATTTCATAAATATCATCGATAAAGGAGCATATAACACGAACACCTGCAACATCGTTAAGGTTGCGAACCATATTTCCAACAGTTACCGTTATACCTCTACGGTTGAGTTTTTCGACGATGCTTATGGGGGTTTTAATTCTTGTTTTAACAAATTCAATGGGATTGCGTTTGTATCTGACCGACATATCGTTATTAAAAACCTGTAGTTTTGTCTGTACCTCTAAAATGGCACATTCGTAACGCATCATCATTTCTTTGAATAATTGAATTTGGCCGAAATACTTTTCTGCGCCTTCGGGAATAAGTTCGTGACTGATTGACAGTGTTTTCAGTTGATTATTAATCATAATTACCTCTATTTAAAAACTATATTTGCTTGTTTACGCATCTCATACATTGTGGAGCAAACATCAAATGATAGTTTGGATGTACGTTTATAGTCATGTGAGTATTTTTCGGGTTCTGTGATGTATCTGTAAAAATCAACGGCCTCATAACTCATAAGCACGTGTTTTTCAAGGTCGCCTGTTAAGATTTTTTCTTTGCCGTTAGTGTATTTTATCACCATATCGGTCTGTTTTGAGATTGAAGGAATAATGAGTGTACCGTTGTCACCAATTATTTCAGAGCCGATGTGGCTTTGACCTGTTTTAGAATAGGTAAGTTCGGCAGAAAAGCCACCGTAATGAAAAATAGCACCGCCTTCGCCGTCGATATCGGTCGAAAGTTTATTGCAGTAAGCGTATATGTTATTTGGTTTGCCAAAAAGGTCAATACACGGATACACGCAGTAAATACCCAAATCCATCAAAGCGCCTGTTGCCATTTTAGGGTCGAATATATTCTGATGCTCGCCTTTTAAAAATCCATCATACTTTGATGAACGCTGTGAAAAATCAAATCGTACATGACTTATCCGTCCTAAACTGTTGACTGCATCAATCAACTCTTCGCGGCAGGGAAGATGTTGTGCCATAAGCGCTTCCATGTATATGAGACCTTTGATTCGCGCCAAATTCTGCAGTGCAGAAAATTCTTCAGGTGTGACGGTTATAGGTTTTTCGCAGATAACATGCTTGCCATTTTGGAGCATTATTTTGCTTTGAATAAAGTGAAAAGCGTTGGGACTTGCAATGTATACTGCGTCAATAGACGGGTCTTTTGCCATTGCTTCCAAGTCGGTGTAAACTTTGTCACAACCAAATTTTGCACCAAACTCGGAGCCTTTTTCATAAGTCCTTGAATATACGGCAGATAATTTAAATTTGTCGGGATGAAGATTACACCCGTTTATAAAAGACTCGGCAATCCAACCCGAGCCGATAGTTGCATAATTAATCATGATAGCACCTCAATCATGTTGTCCAATCGTAATAACGTAAGTCTTTTTCTCATATACGGTGAATATTTAACACAGTCATCAAAAAATTTTTGAGTTTTTCCTAGGTTTTCAACAGTGGTTTTGCAACCGGCTTTTTTCATTGCTATATAACACTTTTTGAAAGAGGGAACACTCTTTATTATTTTGACAATTTCGGGCCATGATTCCTTAACGATTTCCGGAGTTATACCATCAATGATGCTATCCGGGTGGTTAAGTCTTTTGATGTTGTCCTGCAAAGTTCCGTAGAACTCATAAACATCATCCCACTCAATATTTTCGTACCGTGTTATGATTTGATTAGAATCTGCCAACATGTTGTAATGTTTAAGCATTTCTAATGTACAGACACCAACATCGTCTCCGTGAAGATTGGGAACGATATTGTCCAGTAATTCTAAACACTCCATTAAATGAGCAATAATATGCTCGGAACCGCTTGCCGGACGTGAGTTTTGCATAAAACTCATTCCAATGCCTGTTTTAAGAAGTGCTTCGAATATTTTACCAGCGGTATATTCATCGTTTGAGGTGACTTTATCGGCCATATTAATCAACTCGTCAACTGCATCGAGAGTGAGTTGTGCAACCTTATCACAGTATAATTCGTCGGTTAAAAGCGCAGAAATTTTCCAATCTATAATTCCTACATATTTTGCAACCATGTCGCCGAAGCCTGCTGATTTAAGTTCTTTGGGAGCGTTTGCCAATATTTTTGTATCACCTATTATAATCTCAGGACTTTTTGCGGGATAACTGGATTTAAAACCGTTGTTTACAATTGGCGCACTGTAAGAAGCAAAGCCGTCCATTGAGGGTGCTGTTGCAAAAATGCAAAGCGGTTTGTTGCACCTTGCCGAAGCAAGTCTGCAAATATCGTTGATAGAACCGGTGCCTACCGATAAAACGCCGATGTCTTTTTCTGAAACCAGGTCTTCTACTTCATAAACAAGTTCCATTTTTGCCACGCGTAAATTGTTGAAAATTTTATAAGAAATATTGAAATCTTGTAAACTCTCTACTATGCCTTCGGATGCTTTTAGCGTGTTTTGGTCGGCAACCAATAAGATATTAGATGGGAAGTAGTTCTGTTTTAAAATGTTACCAACTTCGTTGACTAGTCCCGAGGCAATACGAACATCTTTAATTGATGTTTGGTGATTAAGACCACATGGACAGTCACCCGAAAGAGATTTAATAATATCCATTATTTTTGGCAAAACAATCCCTCATTCCGTAATAATCTTGTGTTTAGTGATTGGAATTTGTTCAGGTTAAAGTATATCATACGATTACAATTTTTACAACAAACAACCTTTAAAGGTCTTGAAAATTATTTGTTAATGAAGTATTATAGAATTAAATAATAGGTTTTGGAGGTAAATTTTATGAAATTAGGCGTTTTTACTACTCTTATGAGCGACATGCCTTTAAAAGATGCATGCAAGTATTTTAAGTCTATCGGTTGTGATATGATAGAAATCGGTTGCGGCGGTTATCCCGGCAAAGCACATGCTGACCCAGAAATTCTTTTGAATGACGACAAGGCATTTGATGAGTTTATGGCAACCATCAAAGATGCAGGTTTAGAGGTTAGTGCACTGTCCTGCCACGGTAACCCTGTTCATCCTCAAAAAGAACTTGCCGAGATGTATGACAAGACTATTCGCAACACTATTCTTTTGGCCGAAAAGATGGGTCTTCATCAGATTAACACCTTCTCAGGTTGCCCTGGCGACTGCCCTGATTCTAAGTATCCTAACTGGGTAACCTGTCCTTGGCCTGAAGACTTTTTGGCTATTCTTGATTGGCAGTGGAACGAAGTTCTTATTCCTTATTGGAAAAAGACAGTTGAGTTTGCTAAGGCTCACGGTGTAAACAAAATTGCTTTCGAACTTCATCCCGGTTTCTGTGTATATAACACCGATTCACTTAAAAAGATTCGTGCCGCAGTAGGACCCGAACTTGGTGCCAACTTCGACCCCAGCCACCTTGTATGGCAGGGCATGGACCCCGTCAAGGTTATTAACGAGATGGGCGACGCAATTTTCCACGTTCATGCTAAAGATTCGAGAATAGACAAGTACAACACTGCAATAAATGGCGTTCTTGATACTCAGAGTTACGGTGACCTTAAAAACCGTTCGTGGCTTTTCAGAACGGTTGGTTACGGTAACGACGAGGCATATTGGAGAGATATCATAAGTGCGTTAAAACTCAACGGTTATGACTATGCTATCAGCATTGAGCATGAGGATGCTCTTATGAGCAAGACTGAAGGCCTTGAAAAGGCTGCTGATTTCTTAAAGCCGCTTATTATTGCCGAAAATGCCGGCAAAATGTGGTGGGCATAAGTTAAATTACTTGAATTTTATAATTAAAAAGCCGCCAACTGATTTCAAAAATAGTTAGTGGCTTTCGTTTAATTGTATATAGCAGTCATTAATGATTTGTTGCCAAGGATTTTGGGAAACTGATTTAGGAAAACATATAGTTTGGTGTTTGCATGTAGTTGTCTTAGTATAATTGAACAATGAAAAAGTATAAATCGGAGAAAGAAAGTGAACTGTAAACCTTCGGCTGTACATTGTGCATGCTTAGGTAAAACCGACGTTGACATTTCTTGAATGTGTAATATAATGAAATAAAGTAATTTCAATGTTGGAAAGGGGAGCCGTGTGCCAAATGAGTTTTGAAATAATCATCGAAAAAGGTGTTTGTGTAATACATTTTGACAAAGTCGATTCTACCAACTCGAAGGCAAAACAAACCGCTTTGTTAGGATATGATTCCCCTATGCTTTTTATAGCCGACTGTCAGACAGCAGGCAGAGGTAGGCTTGGCAGAAGTTTTTACTCTCCCGACTCGACGGGGCTTTATATGTCATACCTATATAAACCTCAGACAGCTTTGTCAGACGGTGTTGCGGTAACCTGTGCCGCTTCGGTAGCAGTTGCGTTAGCCATAGAAGAACTGACCGATTTAAAACCTGCTATAAAATGGGTAAACGATATTTTTGTAGACGGAAGAAAGGTTTGCGGAATACTCTCAGAATCGGTCACTGATAAAGATGGTGTAACTTCCATTGTAGTTGGCATAGGCATTAACATTAATACGCAAGATTTTCCTGAAGATTTGAAAAATATTGCAGGTTCATTAAAAACAAACCTTAACCGCGAGTTATTAGCCGAGGTGATCATAAAACACCTTACAAGGTTTATAGAAACAATGCCCGAGAGGAAATTTATCGAACCTTATAAAAAGCGTTCAATGGTGCTGGGCAAACAGATAGTTTTTACTGCGAACGGTAAAAGTAGCGTTGCTACGGCTATTGACATAGACAATAATGGCGGTCTTGTTGTGAAACTCGGTGAACATAGCATAATGACGCTGTCAACAGGGGAAATATCGGTAAAAATTGAAGAGTAATGAAAATTAAAAAGCACTTCATTTTATTTGAAAAATGGAGTGCTTTTTTTATATTTACTCTTGAACTTGAATCGTTTTTGAGGTATAATAACACATATTATGGATAAGTGTACTTTGGAGAGATATTACCCGTGACTGATAATAAAGTTTCAGATAATTTAGAGCAAGAACTGCAAGCGCAATTCGGCTATGCCGAAAGGGTGCGTCAATTAATAAAAGAACGGTATTCGAACAAGCCTTTGGCATTTGTTCACACCTACGGTTGCCAGCAAAATGTCAGCGACAGCGAAAGACTGAAAGGCCTTATGGAACTGATGGGTTACGGCTTTACCGAGGATTTGAATGAAGCCGATTTGGTGCTTTATAACACCTGTGCCGTGCGTGAACATGCCGAGGACAGGGTGTTTGGAAATGTTGGCATTTTAAAAGCCAACAAGCGCCGCCGACCCGGAATGCTTATTTGCGTTTGCGGATGTATGGCACAACAACCCCGCGTTGCCGAAAAAATCAAGAAGAGTTACCCTTATGTTGATATTCTTTTCGGTACCCACGTTCGTCATAAGTTACCTGAATTTATCTACCGCCGAATGACAGGAAGCGGTAGGATTTTTGAAAATCCTGAAAGAGACGAAGGCTTTGTAGAGGGTGTTCCCATACGGCGTGACGGTATCATAAAAGCATGGTTACCGATAATGCAAGGTTGCAACAACTTTTGTTCTTATTGCATTGTCCCTTACACAAGAGGTCGTGAACATTCGCGCGAGCAACAAGATGTAATAAACGAGGCAAAATGGCTTATTGATTCGGGCGCTAAGGAAATTATGTTGCTTGGTCAAAATGTCAACTCTTACGGCAGAGGTTGTAAAACCCCGACCGATTTTCCCACACTTTTAAGAGCAGTGAACGACCTACCGGGAGATTTCAGAATAAGATTTATGACCTCGCACCCAAAGGATTGTTCGGAAGAACTGTTACTGGCTATGAGTGAATGTGAAAAGGTTGAAAAACATTTGCACCTTCCCGTTCAGTGCGGAAGTGATAAAATCTTGTCACTTATGAACCGCAGGTATACAAAAGAAGGGTATTTAAAACTTATAAACCGCGCACGTGAACTTATGCCCGACATTCAGTTTACAAGCGATATTATTGTTGGCTTCCCCGGTGAAACCGAGGAGGATTTTGAAAAAACAGTAGAACTGATAAAAGAGGTCAGGTATTATTCGCTGTTTACCTTTATTTTTTCACCCCGACCGGGTACACCTGCCGCTTCGATGGATGACCCCGAAAGCAAAAAGGATAAGTCACGTAGATTTGCCGAACTGTTACGAGTGCAGGAGGAAATTTCGAGAGAAACAAATATCGGTCTTATTGGTAAGAAAGTTCGCTTGCTTATAGAAGAACAAGACGAGGGTGTTCCTATTGGCCGTTCGAGTGAGAATCTCGTAGTTCGTCTTGATGGCGAAAGCAAGAATATAGGCGATTTCGTTTTGGCACAAATAACTTCGTTTGACGGAGTTTTGCATGGTAAAAGTATATAAAAATCAAAGGAGATATAAAAAATGGATATTATGGACGCAGTACGTGCCTTGGGCGCGGCAATACAAGAGGATGCAAGATATAAGGCTTTGGTTGAGGCCAAAAAAGCCAACGATGCCGATAAAGAACTTCAGGATATAATCGGAGAGTTCAACGTTGCCAGCATGGGTATCGATAATGAACTTGCAAAAGGCGATCAAAAGGATGACGAAAAGGTTAAGGAATACAACGCTACTCTCCGCCGTCTTTACGGTCAGATAATGTGTAATGAAACCATGATTGAATATAACAAGGCTAAGGCTGAGTTTGAAGCTGTTATGAGAAAGGTTAACGGCATTATTGAACTTTCAATCGACGGCGAGGACCCCATGACTTGCGAACCTGAAGAGGGTTGCACCGGCAGTTGCGCTACCTGTGGAGGTTGCCATTAATTTTATAGTTTGAGCCTTAAATTTAAGGCTTTTGGAGGAATTGGAATTGGCTGAGTTATCACCCATGATGCGTCAGTATCTTGAAATAAAAGAGCAGAATAAAGATTGTCTTTTGTTCTTCCGTGTGGGCGATTTTTATGAGATGTTCTTTGACGATGCCGTAACAGCCGCAGAAGAACTTGAAATCGTGCTTACGGGTAAGGAATGCGGTCTCCCTGAAAGAGCGCCCATGTGCGGTGTTCCTTACCACAGTTGCGAAGGATATATTGCGCGTCTTATCCAAAAGGGTTATAAGGTTGCCATTTGTGAACAGACCGAGGACCCTGCCACTGCCAAAGGGCTTGTCCGCCGTGATGTTATAAGAATTGTCACACCCGGAACAGTTTTTGAAGACAGTATGCTCGACGAAGCACGCAACAACTATCTTGCGGCTGTGTTTTTCGAGCGCAACAGTTTTGGGCTTTGCTTTGTCGATGCATCGACCGGTACTGTAAACGCAACCGAAATAAAAGGTAGCGATGCCGAACAACGTGTTATTGCCGAACTAGGTCGATTTAATCCAAAAGAAATTATAACGATTGATGATTTTGGCAAAAAGAAGACGTTGGTTTCTTTTGTTAAAGACCGTTTGCAATGTTGTGTTACCGTTTTGCCCGAAGAAAAGTTTGACGATTCGGTGGCAGAACTTGAGGTTTGCAATCAATTCAATATCAAATCAAGTGCCGAAAAAGGTTTTGAACCGTCTTCCATGCCTTTGAGGGTGGTAGGCGCATCTTTGGGTTATCTCAAAAGCACCCAAATGAGTGGACTAGAGCGAATTTCGGACGTTGATATCTATACCGATAATCAGTTCATGCGAATTGATATTACCGCAATGCGCAACCTCGAACTTTGCGAAACTATGCGCGGCAAAGATAAAAAAGGTTCGCTTTTGTGGGTTATTGACAAGACCCGTACCGCTATGGGCAAGCGTTTGATACGCCGCTTTTTAGAACAACCGCTTATGGAAAGAATGGCGATAGAAACTCGCCTTAATGCGGTTGAAGAACTTACAAATAATACCGTATTGTGCAGTGAACTGAGAGAATTGCTTACAGGAGTTAAAGATATCGAAAGGCTTATGACCCGTATTGTTTACGGTACTGCAGGCGGTAAAGAACTCAGAGCACTATGTTCAACACTTTTCATGTTGCCCGAGTTGAAAAACTTGATGTCAACTCTTAACAGCCGATTGTTAAGTTCTGCGGCTAATGATATTGATTTAATGGAAGACCTTCGCAAACTTATTGATGATGCGATTGTTGACGAACCTCCGTTTTCGGTTCGTGAAGGCGGGATTATCAAAGAGGGTTACAACGAAGAACTGGATACTTTGCGTTCGGATATGAACGGCGGTACAAGAATAATTGCCGATATTGAAGCCAAAGAAAAGGAAGCCACCGGCATAAAAACGCTTAAAGTTCGTTATAACAAGGTCTTCGGTTATTATATTGAGGTTACCAATTCGTTCAAGGATATGGTGCCCGAACATTACATAAGAAAGCAGACACTTACCAACTGCGAACGTTTTATTACCGACGAACTCAAACACATAGAGGCAAGGGTGCTTGGTGCTAAAGAACGCAGTGCGCAGTTAGAGTATCAGATTTTTGACGGTATCAGAAAAACGGTTGCCGATGCTTTGTCAAGGGTTCAGAGAACAGCCGATGCGTTGGCTCTTACCGATGTTATGTGCTCGTTTGCCGAAGTTTCGGTGCGTAACAATTATTGTCGACCCACACTTAATACTTCGGGCGCACTCAACATTGTTGCGGGACGTCATCCGGTTGTTGAACTTTTGAGTCCCATGCCATTTGTACCCAATGACGCAGTGCTTGACTGTGGGAATAACCGTTGTGCCATAATTACCGGTCCTAACATGGCAGGTAAATCGACCTATATGAGGCAGGTTGCCGTTATTGTGCTTATGGCTCAGATTGGTTGTTTTGTTCCTGCCGGGGCGGCTGGAGTGCCGATAACCGATGCTATTTTTACACGTGTAGGCGCATCGGATGACCTGGCTTCGGGTCAGTCAACCTTTATGGTTGAAATGAGTGAGGTTGCAAGCATACTAAAAAATGCAACTTCAAAGAGTTTGCTTATTTTAGACGAAATCGGACGAGGTACTTCAACTTATGACGGTATGTCGATAGCACGTGCCGTGTTGGAATTTGTCAGCGACAAGAAGAAAATAGGCGCAAAGACGTTATTTGCCACACACTATCATGAGTTGACTGCTCTTGAAGGTCAACTTGACGGCGTTAAGAATTATAATGTAGCGGTAAAAAAACGCGGTGACGATATTACCTTCCTGCGCCGAATTGTGCGTGGAGGTGCTGATGACAGTTATGGTGTTGAGGTTGCCAAGTTGTCGGGTATACCCGATTCGGTAATTGCCAGAGCAAAAGAAATTTTGGCGGGACTTGAAAACGGCGATGGTGTTTCACAACGTAACATCACGGGTGACGAGACTGAAATGCAAATGACCTTTGAACTCCACGGTGCCCGTCAGATATTGGAAGAACTGAAAGTGTTGGACGTTAATACTCTGACACCGATTGAATGTATGACTGTACTTAACGATTTTGTCAAAAAGGCAAAAGAAGTATGATGTAGGGGGTTATTTAGTGAATTTGGGTGGAAGATACAAGCAGGTTGGCAAAAAGCGTCACGCTATGCTTGACATGCCTTATGACGAGGTTATGAATATATTTGAAAAAGCACTTGGCAGCAATAAAGAATCCCGACTTGCCGCAAGTGTTGACCGTCAAAGCGGTGTTTTTAAGATTGAATATAAACTTAGAGCCGACAAAAAGGATACATACGAAACCTATTGTATGCTGGTTGAAGTTATAGAACTTCCCGACGGTATGACAAAAATCGAGTATGTGTTTGTATATGACCGTGTAATTAGTTGGTATACAAGGATTTTGTCGTTAGTATGCTTTGCGGTGCCTCTTTCGGCTTCGGCGTTGGTATTTTTTAAGTTCCAGATGAGGGATATGATTCATCTTGCACTTTACATACCGTTGTTGCTTATAGCGGCATTTGGGATATTTTCCCTTTTTGGATATAAAGAGCGCCGCTCCGATATCGAGCCTATGGTAAGAGAGTTTGAACAACTTCTTATATCGGCTTTTGAAGAATAATTTACTTTATTTTTTTGAAAGGAGGCCCCGAAAATGGCTGAAATAAAAGTGTTACCCAAACAGGTTGCCGAACTTATTGCGGCAGGTGAGGTGGTCGAAAGACCTGCCTCGGTCATAAAAGAATTGGTTGAAAACTCAATAGATGCGGGGTCTACCAAAATTACTGTCGAGATTAAAAACGGCGGTGTTACTTTTATGCGCGTTACCGATAACGGTTGCGGAATAGAGCGCGATTTTGTTGCTACTGCATTTCTCCGCCACGCAACAAGCAAAGTGCGTGTCGAAGATGACCTTAATGCTATTGCAACTTTGGGCTTCAGAGGTGAAGCGTTGGCGGCTATTTCCTCGGTTTCGCGGATTGAAATGATAACCAAAACCAAAACTGCCGAAATAGGCTCCGTTTATCGTAGCGAAGGTTCAAACGAGGTGACGGTGGACGATGCAGGTTGCCCTGACGGTACGACAATCATTGTAAGAGACCTGTTTTTCAACACGCCTGCACGTATGAAGTTCCTTAAAAAGGATGTTGCCGAGGGTAATGCTGTTGGTGCCATACTTGACCATATTGCGTTGTCACACCCGGAAATTTCCATACAGTTTATCAGAGACGGTAAAAACGTTATGTCAACACCGGGCGACGGCAAGTTGATGTCTGCAATATATGCCGTCTGCGGACGTGAGTTTGCATCAACTCTTATTCCCGTGGATTTCGAACTTGAGGGAATAAAGTTAAGCGGTTACACCTGCCGTCCGACTGCTTGCAGACCTAAGAAAAATGCACAGTTTGTATTTCTTAACGGACGTTATGTGCGTTCGGGCACGGTGGCACAGGCACTTGACGTAGCCTATAAAAATTCGGCTATGGTTGGCAGATTTCCTGCCGCAGTATTGCATCTTACTGTGCCGTTTGGTGCTGTTGATATAAACGTTCATCCTGCTAAGACAGAAGTAAGGTTTTCGGATGACCGTAGGATATTTGACTGTGTGCATTACGGCATAAAAAATGCTTTAAGCCACGGCGACGAACGTCCTGAAATGAAAATTCCTCAAAAGCCGCAACAAATCAGAATGACAACTGAGGAATACCGTCAGACCGTTTTGCCGGGTATTCAAAAAGCACAGGCTGACCCATTAAAACAACTTGAAAAGATGGTTTACAATACGGCTAAAAAAACTTCGCCGATGGTTTTACATTCACCCCAAATTAAAGGCGAATATGTTGATATTTCTGCTGTTAAAGATATGCAGAATAAGGACGAACATGTTAAAACCGAGGTAAAAACTGTTGTCGAGCAGGTTGTAACCGTTCAGCAAGAGACTGTAGAAGTCAAAGAGGAATTTGACGCAAAGCCAAAAATACCGGATTTCATAGATGACGAACCGATTGTCACTTCACCCGAACCCAAGGTAAAGGAAGAGCCACAAAAGATAGTTGAAGTAGCAGAGGAAGAAGAAATCCGTTACATAGGTGAGGCTTTTGCGACCTATGTTATAGTCCAAAAAGGTGAAAGCCTTTATTTGTTGGACAAGCATGCCGCACACGAAAGAATACTGTTCAACAAATTCAAACAAGGCGAAGAGAACTTTCAGCAAATGCTGTTAAGCCCTGTTCAGGTTTCACTCGGTAAAGACGATTATACAACAGTTGTTGAAAATATCGACCTTTTAAGTAAAGCAGGCTTTGATGTTGACGATTTTGGCAACTCCACCGTTCTTGTAAGAGCCGTTCCGTCGGCACTTATAGACGAGGATATCACTTCGCTTGTTTTCGAGGTTGCTGCAAGTCTTTCGTCTAAACAAACGGTCCAAATTGAACGACTTGAACGTCTTTTTGAAACTATGTCGTGCCGCGCTGCGGTAAAAGCGGGTAATTTTTCAACCGAGAAAGAGTTGGAATTGTTGGCGAAAGCAGTGCTTTCTAATAAAGAAATAATGTATTGTCCTCATGGACGTCCTGTAGCAATAGAACTTAAGAAACGTGAAATAGAAAAACAATTCGGAAGGATACAGTAATGCAAAATCAAAGGGTGGTAGCCATTGTAGGTCCCACCGCGTCGGGTAAGACTGCGCTGGGAGTTAAAACAGCGCTTGAATTTGGTGGCGAGGTCATTTCTGCCGACTCTATGCAGGTCTATGACAATATGCCTATTGCCTCTGCGGCACCGACCGAGGACGAAATGCAGGGAGTACAACACCACTTGGTAGGTTTTTTGCCTTGTACCGATAAGTTCTCGGTTGCCGAGTTTATAAAACTTGCCGAAACTAAGGTTGATGAAATTGCGGCAAGAGGTAAACTTCCCATAATTGTCGGTGGTACAGGTCTTTATGTCGATTCTTTTTTGCAAGGTGTAAAGTTTTTGGACGAAAACTCGGGTGAAGTTCGCAAAAAACTTGAAATCGAAGCCGAAGAAAAGGGTATGGAAGAACTTTTTGCAAGACTTAAAAAGGTCGACCCCAAAACGGCAGAGAAACTGCATATTAACGATAAAAAACGTATTATCAGGGCGCTTGAGGTTTACGAAATTCACGGCAAAAGCATGACTGAAATGAATTTAGAATCAAAACCCTTAGAAGAGCCTTTTGATGTGATATGGATTGGTATAACCTATCGCGACCGCGAAAAACTTTATGACCGAATCAACAAAAGGGTCGATATAATGCTCCAAAATGGCTTGCTTGAAGAGGCAAAATCTGCTTATCTCGGCAACAAAGGAAAAACCGCGGTACAAGCAATAGGGCATAAAGAATTTTTTCCGTTTTTTGAAGGAGAAATTTCTTTAGAAGAAGCGGTTGAAAATCTAAAAACCGAAACAAGGCGGTATGCTAAACGTCAACTCACATGGTACCGCCGAAACGAAAAAATTAACTGGATATATGCCGACGAAACACCCGATGTGTTTTTTGAGGCTAAAAAAATCATAGAACAAAACTGAAAGGATGCGTGACAATGAGCAAAACAGTGGTAAAACTTGTTAAATGGCTGGCGGGATTTTTTGTTGCCGTGTTTGTTGTTGCGCAAATCTATTCGGTGCTTATTAATCCCGTAACAACCGACACAGTTTATACCCATTCGGCTTTTTCAGGTTACAACACTTTGGGGTATATAATCCGTAACGAAACGGTTATAAATAGTAAAACCGACGGTACTTTGGGTTACGAGGTGCAAAACGGCGGACGTGTTTCCAAAAAAGGTACAATAGCTAATGTTTATCAAAACAGTACCGATGCCGAAAACAAGGTGCTTTTGGAACAACTCGACAGCCGCATTGCTTCTTTGGAAAATATTCAAAGTTATAACGACCTCAACGCCGCCGACCTTGGCGCACTTAAAGCAAATATTCACGCTTCGCTCATTTCTACTATGCGAGGTACCCAAAACGGCCGTGTTGATAACAAAACAGCAGCAACCGAACAACTGCTTGCCGATATAAACCGTTACCAGATAATCACCGGTAAAGTAAGCGATTTTAATTCGCTTATCGCGGTGCTTAAGGCTGAAAGAGACGGTTTAAAAAATGCTATGACCGCGCCGGTTGACAGTATTATCTCGCCTCAGTCGGGTTATGTTATCTATTCGGTCGACGGATATGAAAATTCGGTCACAACCGAAGATATTTCAACCCTTACGGCAGAGGATATGCAAAGCATTTCACACAGCGAGCCGAGTGGCAGTGAAGTGTGCAAAATAGTAAGCGATTACGAGTGGTATATTGCTGCCGAAATGCCGTTTGACGAGGTACTTAATTTGAGAGAAGGCTCGGCAGTTACCATTAAAACTGCTTTACCGTCTTCGCCTGAAATTAAGGTTACGGTCCACCGTATAAACAAACAGTCCGTGCAGGATAACGCAGTAGTGGTATTTTCCTGCAACAACATGAACACCGAACTTGCCGCCATGCGTTGGCTTGAAATGACGGTTGTGTACGAGCAGTACGATGGACTTAAGGTGGATAACCGTGCTATTCGTGTGGTTGACGGTGTTAAAGGTGTTTATGTGCTGACGGCATCTCAGGTGAAATTTGTCGAAGTAAACATCAAGTGGACGGGTGAAAATTATTCTATCGTTGAACGCGAGACTTCCGATAAAAAGGTACTTAGAATATATGATGAGATAATCGTTAAAGGAAAGAATTTGCATGATGGAAAAGTTATCAACTGATATTCAGTCTAAAATAGAATGGTTCAACCAAAATTTTGCCGAAGTTTCGGAAAAAATATCGGTGGCATGTGAAAAGGCAGGCAGAGACCCAAAAGATGTTATACTTCTTGCCGCAACCAAGACTGTTCCCGTAGAGGTTATAAACCATGCCATAAACAGCGGAATAAACTACATTGGCGAAAACCGCGTGCAAGAGTTTTTGTCAAAAATTGATGACCTTAATACAACGGCACACCGTCACTTCATCGGTCATCTTCAGACCAATAAGGTTAAAGATGTTGTCGGCAAGGTGGAAATGATAGAGTCGGTACACTCTTTAAAACTTGCTGCTGAAATTGACCGCGTTTCTGAAAAATTAAACGTTGTGACTGATATTTTGGTTGAGGTAAACATTGGAAACGAGGAAAGTAAATCAGGATTTTTGGCCGAAGAGGTTGAAAATGCGTTGACCGAAATGGGAAAAATGGAGCACATTAAGGTCAAAGGACTCATGACTATACCCCCAATTTGCGAAAATATTGAAAAAGTATCGCAATATTTTGACAAAATGCGCAAACTGTTTATTGACATTAGGGGTAAAAACATGGATAATGTAAATATGGAATATCTGTCCATGGGTATGTCGGATGATTATGAGACGGCAATTTTATATGGCGCCAATATTGTAAGAATCGGAACACGCCTTTTTGGACAAAGAATTTACAAATAAAAGCAAAGGAGAAAAAACATGAGCTTTTTTGATAAGATTAAAGACATCATGAGCGCCACCGACGAGGAAGACGATTTCGAAGAAACCGTGCTTCCTACCAAGAACGAGTCTCAAAAGGAGGACTATTATTCGTCCTCTTCTTCTCGCTTTGAACGTTATGAGAAGGAGAAGACTACTCAGTTCCCCAGTGACCGCAGAGGTAAAGCACAGAACATCGGAACTGTTAAGACCGGTACTCAGATTCAGGTAGCACTCGTAAAGCCGGAACGCTTTGACGATGCTATTGCTATTGCCGACCATCTTGCCGACCACAGAACTGTTGTACTTAACCTTGAGGCTACAAGCAAAGATGTTCAGCGCAGACTTATAGACTTCCTTTCTGGTGCAGCATATGCACATGGCGGAAGAATCAAGAGGGTAGCCAACAGCACCTTCATCATCACTCCCAGTAATGTTGATGTAATGGGCGAACTCCTTCTTGATGAAATGGACGCAAGTCAGTTTATGTAATAGATGGACTCAGGCGAGAAAGATATTCTTACAGCAAGACTTAAGGATGCTGTTCGCATGAGTGATATGCGTAATGTGCCGAAGTTTGTTGGTTTTCTCGATTCTTCGGGCGTTGCATTGGCTTCCGCAGTTGCCAAAAACGAAAAGGCAAGGTGGAGGCTTTTCGGTGGTTATGAAGATGCCGAGAGGGTATACTTCGGTGTGTTCCCTGATTGGTGCGAGTATGACGACTCGGCTTACCCAATTAAAAAACTTCGCATAATTAACCGCAGTTCGCGTGCGTTGGAACATCGAGAGGTTCTAGGCACTTTGATGTCACTTGGCATTGAAAGAGATACTGTCGGTGATATATTGCCTGATGACAGAGATGTTGTACTCTTTGTCAGCGAAACAGTGGCAGAGTTTATTGTTTCTCAAGTGACAAAAATTGCATCTTGCGGAGTAGATATAACTGTTGATGACACGGATTATATGCCGACACCTAAAGGTTTTACCGAATTTAGTGATACAGTAGCATCGACAAGAGTAGATGCTGTTGTCTCGGCTATTGCTAACTGTTCAAGAAGTACGGCACTCGAACTTTTGTCGGCAGGTTTTGTTGCGGTTAACGGTTTAGAGGTGCAAAAGGCATCAAAAGAAATAACCGAAGGCGATACTGTTACTGTGCGTAAAAAAGGTCGATTTATAATCGACAGTGTATCCGAACATTCAAAAAAAGGACGTATTATCCTTAAATACAGAAAATACAACTGATTTTTAGACGGAGGTAATGTCATGAAGACACCCGAACAAATTCGTAATATGGAGTTTCAGAAATCTCCTATGGGAGGTTATAAGCAGAGCGATGTTGAGTTGTTCCTTGAAGAGGTCGCTTCTGAAATAGAAATACTCAGCCGTCAAAAGGCTGATGCAGACCGTAAACTCAGGGAATATAGCGAAAAAGCACCGGAAGGCGGTCTTTCTGCTGCAGGAATTCAAAATATTCTTGTCAACGCACAGCTTACTGCTGATTCCATGATTGAAGCCGCTAAGGAAGAGGCGGCAAACATTACCGCCGCAGCAGAACTTGATGTTAAACAGGCTGAAATTAAAGCCAAAGAAATTATTGACGAGGCCGAGAAAAACGCAGTACTTCTGGGCGAAACCGCCGAAAAAGAAGCTGCAAAAATTATTGCCGAGGCCATCGCTAAAGCAGAAGAGGCTGTTACTGCTGCTAAAGAGTCGATTGAACTTGAGCAGAAACTTTACGACCGCCTTATGATTGAAGTTTCGGACTACCGCAAAAAGGCTGTCGCACAGTGTGCCGCAGTTATGGAACTTATCAATCAACTTCCCGCAGAGATTCCGTTTAATATGGAACGTGCCAAGACTGTTCTTGCGATTGACTTCAATAATCCTGAAGAATTGCTTCAAAATGCCGTGAACGAAAAACTCGCCGCGAAAGAAAACGAGCGCAACGCCGCCGAGGCTGAGAAAAAAGCTCAGGAAGAGGCAGCAGAAGCTGCAAGACTTGCTGAGGAGCAGGCAAAAGCGGAAGCTGAAGAAAAGGCAAGATTAGAGGCTGAGGAAAAAGCAAGAATAGAAGCCGAAGAACAAGCCAAAGCAGAAGCAGAGGCTAAGGCTAAAGCCGAGGCCGAAGCAAGAGCTAAGGCGGAGGAAGAGGCAGCAAAAGCCGCACAAGAAGAGCCCGTTGAAATGGAAGATATCAGTTCGGTATCTAAAAAAGAACCAGCAGAGGACAATGAGGAAGATGCAATTCCTGTCATATCCAATGTCAAGTCAGATGTTCGTGAAGATGCCGTTGCAAATATGCAGTTCATATTTGATGATGATATAGAAGAAGAGGAAGAAAAACCGGTTATTAAGGTTGAAATTCCTAAAACCAAAGGTCGCATCAGTTTCGGAATCGAAGACGACGAGGAAGAAGACGAGGACGACGAGCCGAGACTTTTCTTCAAAAGAAAAAAGAAATAACAGTGTATAAATCCGAGCCCATAAAAACGGCTCGGATTAGCTGAGTTTTATAATGATTGTAGTTTGTCGAAACGC
>JAZNVU010000002.1:0-7172 GCA_045592985.1 Acutalibacteraceae bacterium
CGCAGGTGTCTTTTAAGTAAGAAACAATAGACTTAACCTTGGTGATTTCCTCGTCGGTCAATTTGCGGTATTTCGGACGGTCGACTGTTGGCTTCATTTTGCCCATTTTAACGAACAAGAAATCGTCCTCTTTAAGGGCAACGGCAAGCCTTTCCTCGGTGTAATCTATGAGAGTGCATATCTGGTCAAACTCAAGCAAATGCCAATTTTGGCGAATAAGAGTAATGTAACCTCTTTTGGTCCAAACCGGGTCGAAATCGCCGGATCGGTCAAGCCCTAAAAGTTCGGCACTATCCCTAATATCATCGATGTCGGCATCAAGAATTTTGGAAATTACAGACGGGTCTACCTTGTTCCAATTTCGCCATATGACTGTCAAAAACGGATCGGGAAAGTGGGGTGTTAAAACACCGTGTTTTTCTGAAACCTCAGGCAATACTGACATAAAATCACTCCTTTGGTTTAATTATATATTGATTGCTGTTTTTTGCAATACCAAAATTTATGGAATATATGCACTAATTCGCTAAAAATCAATTTATTTGTCGGTTGACAGATAACTTGCGACCGTGGTACAATGGAAACAATGTTTTAAAGGGGGTTTTCCGAGATGCAAAGATGCCCAAATACCTGCCCTGAAGATTGCAAAGAAGCAATTATATATAAGGAGTTTTCGCAAAAAGCCGAAAATTTCGTCGGCAGAGTGCTTGACGGATATAAACCGACCACTTATAACGAAATAAAGGTTATTCATGACCCTGTCTGGGGAACGGTGAAATTTTACCCATGGGAACTGCAGATAATGGATTCACCTCTTTTGCAAAGACTTCGCAATGTCAATCAGTTGGGTCTTGCAGTTTATACGTATCCATCGGCGCATCATTCGAGATTTGAACACACATTAGGTGTAGTAGCACTTGTAACAAGGATGGCGGAAAGTGTAAATGATTCAGGGGTCAACAGTAAAACTTCTGTAACGGCTGAGGACATAAATAAACTAAGACTTGCTGCGCTTTTGCACGATGTGGGACATTGCTTTTTTTCGCATTTGTCCGAGCGTATGTATGGAAATACCGAAGAATTTATAACCCTTAAAAACTCATTTGAAATCTTTTCCACCGCGCAACCGCACGAGATTTTGGGATATGTTATTATCAATACAAAAGCGTTCAGAGATTTTTTCAACCTCAATGTGTCGTATCCCGAAATGAGTGATACCCTGTTTGACGAATTGGGTAGAATGATAGTTGGTGCACCCATCGATACCGTTTATGAATCCAACGGTAAAAAAATCAAAAAGTATTACCTTACCGAAATGATAAACGGTCAGTTTGATGCTGATTCACTTGACTATCTGAGACGAGACAGTTATATTACTGGTTTGTCGCTGACATATCATATAGACCGTTTCCTTTATAAAATCAAGTTTGTAGACCGTGAAGAAACCGACGGCACTTTGGGTAGACATCTCACTGTTTCGATTTCGGGCGTTTCAACCGTCGAGGAAATGATATTCGGCAAACAGATGCTGACAAGATACATCTATCAACACCAGAAGGTTTTGGCAGCAGATGCACTTGTATATGACGTTGTAAATGGGCTTAGAGCAGGCGGAAAACTTTCGCACCCATGCGATTTTCTTTATTACACCGACGAAGATATTTTTAAGATATATGACGAAAGTGGAGACCCCGATTTTGCCGTGCCTGTATCGAAGATGCCGATACACGCCGATTCGGGCAAGACAATAGCCGACGTTGTAAAGCAGATAAAAAGCCGCGATTTGCCCAAAAAAGCCTTGGTGATTAATCTTTCAAACATATCGTCGGTTGACGGCAAGACTGAATTTACCCTAAACGAAGCCTACGAGGCTTTGCAAAAGGCAATTACCGGCGGAGGATTCCGCCACGAGGTGCAGGCCGAAGCAATAAGAATATGCGAGGAAAAGGGATTAGATAAAAATCTTATAGACCTTTTTGATATATTCTATTCGGTACCAAAGCCAACGACAGCCAAAAATTATACCGATGTTTTTGTTGCAACACATGACGGAGGTTTTGTAGAACTTTCCAAGGTTGCCGACCTCAACGATTGGGCAGATGAGTTTTCGGGGCGTGCTTGGAATGCTTACGTTTTCTCCTCCTCCAAACTGTTGCCTGTTGTCAGTCTTTCGGCAAAAAGAGTGCTCCGAAACCGAGGGGTTGAACTTAATGAGAAGGCGTTTTCAAACCTTAAACATGCCGATAAAATTGAAGGAATGTTATAACCAAAAGAAGGTTTTTTATGATATCGAGAAACGAACATCCGAAGCCTCAGTTTGAACGAAAGAATTGGGAAAACCTAAACGGAAAATGGGATTTTGCATTTGACCGGGGGACGAGTGGTGAAGCTCGTGGAATGCACCTTGATGATGCAGTATATCCACTTTCTATTAATGTTCCTTTTTGCCCTCAGAGTAAGTTGTCTGGTATTGCTGAAACCGATTTTATGAATTCGATTTGGTATCGCCGTCGCTTTAACGTTACTGCTGATAAATTAAACGGCAAGGTTATGCTTCATTTTGGCGCGGTAGATTACCGAACCGTAGTCTATGTAAACGGACAAAAGGTCGGTGGCCATAAAGGTGGCTATGTCTCATTTTCAATGGATATTACACCTTGTGTTAAAGAAGGTGAAAATGTACTTGTGGTCAATGCTTTAGATGACGAGCGAGACCGCTTGATTCCGACAGGTAAACAGTGTTTACGTTATAAATCGGGTGGTGCTCACTACACCCGAACTACCGGTATATGGCAGACCGTTTGGCTTGAATTTTTACCCCAAAATCACATAGTCAAAGCCAAGTATTACCCGGATGTTGCCACCTCGACTATCAGTATTAGTCTTCATTTAAGCGGCAAGTCCGACCTTAATGTTTCCACTTCGTTTAACGGTAAGGAAACAGGAAGTGTTTCCTTAAAAGATGCATGCGGGCAAGTAAATGTTTCCATTCCTCTTACCGAAGTTCACCTTTGGGAGCTCGGCAAAGGCGGTCTTTATGATTTGAACCTGACTTTCGGTGATGATGAGGTAAGAAGTTATTTCGGGTTGCGTTCAATTCAGTATACCGATTACAAATTTTTATTGAATGGCAAATCGGTATTTCAACGCCTTGTTTTAGACCAAGGCTTTTATCCCGACGGTATTTATACTGCTCCCTCTGATGAAGAATTGTTAGCTGATATCGACCGTTCCATGGCTTTGGGATTTAACGGTGCAAGACTTCACCAAAAGGTTTTTGAGGAACGCTTTTTATACCACGCAGACCGCAAGGGCTATATGGTTTGGGGCGAATATGCCGACTGGGGACTTGACCATTCGTATCCCGATGCCATCTACGGTATTTTGCCTGAATGGTTGGAGGTTCTGGAGCGTGATTTTAATCATCCCTCGATCGTTGGTTGGTGCCCCTTTAACGAAACTTTTAACCAAAACGGAAGGCAGCAGTTTAATGAACTTATATCAACTGTTTACCGTGTGACAAAATCGGTTGACCCAACCAGACCCTGTATTGATGTTAGTGGCTTTTACCACGTTTTGGCCCCTGAAATTTACGATGTTCACGACTATGCACAAGATCCTAAAGAATTTGCAAGCCACTACGAAAATGCGTTTAAAGACGGCACTGTAATTGACAGCAATAGCAACGGACGTCAACGTTATGACGGTAAAAAATGCTTCTTTGTAAGCGAATACGGCGGTATACTTTGGAGTGATAAAAAAACAGGTTGGGGCTACGGCGATGCTCCAAAAACCGAGGAAGAGTTCTTAACACGTCTTAAAGGACTCACCGATGTTTTACTGGATAACCCGAAAATGTTCGGTTTCTGTTATACCCAGTTGACCGATGTCGAGCAAGAACAAAACGGGCTTTATGCCTATGACCGCAATCCGAAATTTGACGTGGAAGTTATCCACCGAATTTTTGCAAAAAAAGCAGCTATAGAGGATTAACAAAAAGCTTCGGAAGTCGAAAGACCTCCGAAGTTTTTTTAATTTTCACTAGACGTTGTAGGTGTTAAATCCAAGGTATGCTTGTTCAAAACATGTCCCTCGTTGTTGTTAAAAATAATTTGTGCCGAGTTGTTTTGAAGGGTTATTCCGCAACCTTCAAAGCCAAACGGTTCTTTAAGAATAGGTCTTGAACCAATGATAACGGGGCAGGGTTGACCCAAGTGGTCGTTGTCGCAACCAACCTCACATATTTCCAGCGTGTGATTGTGTCCGCAAAGCATAAGGTCGGGTTTAACGTTATCCTTCAAAAGCTTTGCCCACTCTGTATAAAGGTCTATTTCAATATCAAACGGAGGCACGTTAACAAAGGTAAACGGGTTGTGAACAATAACGAGTTTGTATTCAACACCCTCGGCCTCATATTCATTTTTTGCATTTTCAATAACCGATTTTATAAATTCGGTTTCTTTCAATCGGAAGGGATGAAAACACACCGTGCCGCCATATTCAACACCTTCGTCGGGCTTATCCTCACCGCAGTCAAGAATAAGCGCCCAAACGTTACCCAACCGGGTTGTGTAATATGTTTTTCCGTTCATAGTTGGTATATAATGCGGCATTTCCTCGGCATAAAGACCTCTGTCATCATGGTTACCACGCGAGCAAATGCAGGGCACACCGCCCTTTGTGATACCCGAGGCAATTTTACAAATTGCAAAGAAATTCTGCACAGCACCGCCATGATTGGGAATATCGCCGTTAAGCACAAGCAAATCAAGGTTATCTCCAAAGAACGAACCCGCCTTAACAGGTGATTCAACAAGATTATGAGCATCCGAAATATGGTAAATGTTGATATTTTCGGTTTTTTCTAGAGGCTTGAAGGTAAACTTAACCGCAATTTCATCTTCAAAAGCGGGGTAATATGGCTTGCGTTCAATAACTTTACGAAATTTTACGGTATAACTCTTGTACAAGTCAAGTTCGCTCATAGGCACTTCAACACTATGCATAAGCGTGTTTGAACGCAAAACACCGTTGCAATCATCATAGTAATCTTTATCACCGACGGTCACTTTAACAGTGGCGTTGTCGTTAAACGGCATAAAAATTTTATAAACATTACTTACCGCAAAAACCGTTGGATAACAAACCATTTCTCTTGGTAATTCTAAGTTGTTCATGTTCCTAACCCCTTTGACCTAAATGTTGTGGTAACGTTTACAGTATAAAGCCAAAGTTAAGCAATGTCAAGTAACAATAGTTACAAAAAGTCAAATAATTTTCGACTATGAGAACGAAAGGAAATGTTTTTTGTCGAAAAATGTGTTAAAATTTAAACAAATTGGTTTTCGGGTCTTGTCTTTTTGAGAAAAACAGTATATAATAGTATCGCTCAAAATTTGAAAGGAGTTACTGCATTATGAATTATTCTATCGAAGTTCAGAACATGTGCACTGTAGCCAAGGGTCCGCACCACGGTCCGGCTCCTATCCCTGAAGAGGGTAAATGGGTACAGGCAAAAGAAATTACCGACATTTCCGCTTACACACACGGTGTGGGTTGGTGTGCTCCCCAGCAGGGTGCTTGCAAACTTTCCCTCAACGTTAAAAACGGCATCATTGAAGAGGCTCTTGTTGAGACCATCGGTTGCTCGGGTATGACCCACTCTGCTGCTATGGCTGCTGAGATTCTTCCCGGCAAAACCCTTTTAGAGGCTCTTAATACCGACCTTGTTTGCGATGCTATTAACACCGCTATGCGTGAGCTTTTCCTTCAGATTGTTTACGGCCGTAGCCAGTCTGCCTTCTCTGAGGACGGTCTTGTTATCGGAGCAGGTATGGAAGACCTTGGTAAGGGTGAGCGTTCCATGGTTGGTACCATGTACGGCACCAAGGCAAAGGGTGTTAGATACCTCGAAATGACCGAAGGTTACTGCACCAGAATGGCTCTTGACGAGAACGATGAAGTTATCGGTTACGAGTTCGTTTCATTGGGCAAAATGACCGACTTCATCAAGAAGGGTATGGAGCCTAACGAAGCATACGAGAAGTCTAAAGGTACATACGGCAGATTCGCAGATGCCGCTAAGTACATAGACCCCAGAAAAGAATAAGGAGGAATTGCAAAATGGCAAAGTTTGAAGGTTACGAGAGACGCGAGGCCAAAATCCTTGCTACTCTTAAAGAATACGGAATTTCCTCCATCGACGAATGTAAGGAAATTTGCGACGCAAAGGGTATCGACCCTTACAAAATAGTTGAAGAAACTCAGCCTATCGCATTCGAGAATGCAAAGTGGGCTTACACCGTAGGTTCGGCTATCGCTATTAAGACCGGTTGCACCAAGGCTGCTGACGCTGCTGCTGCTATCGGTATCGGCTTGCAGGCTTTCTGTATCCCCGGTTCTGTTGCCGAAAACCGTAAGGTTGGTCTTGGCCACGGTAACCTCGGTAAAATGCTTTTGTCGGAAGAGACCGAGTGCTTCTGCTTCTTGGCAGGTCACGAGTCTTTTGCTGCTGCTGAAGGTGCTATCAAGATTGCACTTAACGCTAACAAGGTTCGTACTAACCCCTTGCGCGTTATTCTTAACGGTCTTGGCAAAGACGCTGCTTACATCATTTCGAGAATCAACGGCTTTACTTATGTAGAGACCGAGTTTGACCCCTATAAGGAAGAAGTTAAGGTTATCAGCGAAAAGGCATTCTCCAACGGCCCCAGAGCTGACGTTAAGTGCTATGGTTCGGATAACGTGCCCGAAGGCGTTGCAACTATGAAACTTGAGAAGGTTGGCGTTTCGATCACCGGTAACTCCACCAACCCCACTCGTTTCCAGCATCCTGTTGCAGGTACCTACAAAAAGTGGTGCTATGAGAACGGCAAGAACTACTTCTCCGTTGCTTCCGGCGGCGGTACAGGACGTACCTTGCATCCTGATAACATGGCTGCAGGTCCCGCTTCCTACGGTATGACCGATACTATGGGCCGTATGCACGGCGACGCTCAGTTTGCAGGTTCTTCTTCTGTTCCTGCTCACGTTGAGATGATGGGTCTTATCGGTGCAGGTAACAACCCCATGGTTGGTATGACCGTTGCTTGCGCTGTTGCTATCGAAGAAGCTAGCAAATAACATATTGCAATTAAAAACGCCCAAGGCTTTTGCCTTAGGCGTTTTTTAGT
>JAZNVU010000003.1:0-16855 GCA_045592985.1 Acutalibacteraceae bacterium
CTGCCAATTCCGCCATACCCGCATATTAAGTTTTTTGGTTTGGGGCGCATCCGCGCTCCGCGATACTCTTGCGGTGCCCGACGTTTTCTCAGGCGTCGATACACGCCTTCGCCTCCGTCGACCAATTTTTAAACAAATACAACCGACAACAACCAGTATTATATCAACTATTTATTGTTGTGTCAAGAAATACTTAATTTTAATAATATAAAAAGTAATTTTAATTTTAAAAATTACATAAATGTAATTAAAAACTTCTTTGACATTATCGTAAAATATGTTAAAATATAAATGTAAAGAAAATAGCACAAGGAGGCTTAACATGAAATCTGTTATTACTATTGGTAGGCAATATGGATGTGGCGGTCGTGCAATCTGTAAGATATTATCCGAGAAACTTGGAATCCCTTTTTATGACCGTGAACTTATTGAGTATGCCTCTAACAAAAGCGGTATTAGTTCTGATGTCTTGGAGCAGTATGATGAAAAAGCAACAAACAGTTTGCTTTATTCATTGTCTTTAAGCACATATTCGCATTTCGGCTCAGCCTTTCATACTCCCAATATTCCACTTAATGACCAACTTTTTATATCGCAAAGTGAAGCTATTAAAGAACTTGCAGAAAAAGGTCCGTGCATTATTTTGGGACGTTGTTCAGATTACGTATTAAAAGATCGTGATGATGTTCTTAAAGTATTTCTTTATTGTGATGAGGATATTCGCATTAAGAATGTTTCTGAACGTTTGGGGATACCTGAGTCAAAGGCTAAAGATATTATGAAAAAGACCGATAAAAGAAGAGCTTCATATTATAATTATTACACTCAATTAAAATGGGGCGATATCAAGAATTTTGACCTGGCGCTAAACAGCAAGGTAGGTATTGACAAAATTATTGAAATGATTATTAAATGTTACAACGAATAATTGTGAACATAAAATGTAATTTAACGTAAAATATATTAAACCACGGTGTTATACCGTGGTTTTTATTTTTTTATTAAATGCGGTGTGATATGAAAAAAATTAAAAAACATTCGTTTAATATAAAACTCAGAGCATTAATTCTACTGGTTGCATTATTGACAAGTATATATTTAGTGTTGTGTGCTGATGCAAGAATGAGAATTATTATAAATAACTATGCGCAAAGCAGAGCAAAGATAATAGCAAACAGCACAATAAACGCGTCAGTCAGCAGGTATCTTGAACAGCAGAAAATCAGTTATAAAGATTTGATACTTATAAACTGTTCAGAAAATGGAAGTGTCAATTCTGTTGAATTTGATACTGTAACAATAACAAAAATTAAAGCAGAAATGATATCACTCATTCAAAAACAAATAGCTCAGCAAGAAAATGTAAAAATTACTGTACCTGCAGGTACGCTCACAGGAAATCAGTTTTTAAATAACAGAGGTCCAAATATAAGCATAAGTTTTAAAATGAGTTCGGCTGTTTATTCAAAAATTTCAAGCACTTTCATATCTGCAGGAATCAATCAAACATTACATAAAATCACTCTTGATATTAGTGCAGATATATATTTTGTTATGCCTTGGTATAGAACATCGGGTAGTTATGATACAGAATTTGTATTAGCCGAAACTATTATTGTAGGCGATGTTCCAGATGCATATACAAATGTTATTGAATACCCGGGAAGCGACATGGCAGGAATATTGTTTGATTATGGTGCAGAAGGATATTAAACAGCAAAACCACCATCAACCGATAAAACTTGACCGGTTATAAAGGATGCTTTATCTGAAGCAATAAAAAGTATTGCTTCGGCGACTTCTGCAGGCTTGCCAATTCGACATAAAGGAGTTGCATCTGATAGAGAGCACATGGTTTCCTTTGAGTGGATTGAGTTCATCTCGGTATCTATTACACCCGGGGCAATACAGTTAACCCTGATATTGCTTGGCCCTAGTTCTTTGGATAGTGCCTTTGTAAGACCAATCACGCCGGATTTAGCAGCAGAGTAGTGTACTTCACAAGAAGCACCGACAATACCCCAAACAGATGAAATGTTTACAATACTGCCGCTGTGTTGCTTTATAAAATAGGGTACAACAGCTTTGCAGCAATTATAAGTACCGGTAAGGTCAACTGAAATCATGTTGTTCCAATCATCACTTGAAATTTCAGTGAACAATTTCTGCTCTGCTATACCTGCATTATTAATTAAAATATCAATGCCACCAAAGACTGAAACAGTGTGCTGGATTAGTTTATATGCCTCGTCTTTTTTTGTAATATCGGCTTTAAATACAGAAACACTGTATCCTTTAAACTTAAGTTCATTAAAAAGCCGCATTGCTTCATTTTCAGAAGTGTTATAGTTTATAACAACGTTATAACCCGATTCAGCAAATAGGGAAGTGGTAGCAGCACCGATACCTTTAGCACCGCCTGTTATAAGTACGGTTTTATTCATAAAACACCTCATAAACATTTTTAGTATATTATATCACATATTTTTAAAAAAATAAATATTAAAATAGACAAAAATGGTTTACATAATACTGTTTTTGCACAACATGATGTGGTTTACATAAACAGTTTACATAATACTAAATTATTTTTAAAAATTGTAGTTGACATAATATTAAAAATGAGTTATAAATAATATACGGCTAAAAAACACCTATTTTTATATTTGTTTAATTCAATATTTGATGATGTTTATATTGCAGTTTTAAACTTAAGGTTACATAATACTTATTTTTTCCAGTTTTACCTGTTATTTTACACATCAAATATTTTTTAAAATCTTTGTCCTTATAATTTAAGGACAAGATTTTTTGTCATTATTTTACGGCTTGTCTCATAATTATTACTGTATTTTTTAAGAGGTGATAATTATGATGGTAGTTGAAAAAAATAGTAAAACGATAAACAAATCATTTCAATTTGTTGCTGATAATCGGTATTTTATACTTTCGCTATTGTTTTTACTTTTAGGATTGCTTATTGGCACTTTAGTTGTAGGACATGTTAGCGATGGCTATGAAAAAATGCTCAAAAGCTGCTTTGATTCTTTTATTTCATTCCGTAAAGAATCGAACTTTATCCGTATTTTTTTCAGTAATTTTTTTACTGATTTTTGTTTACTTTCTATTGTTTTGTTTTCTTCTTTTGGCGTTGTTGGTATTCCTGCAATTCCTTTAATTGTTTCTTTTAAAGGGTTTGTTTCAGGATTATTGTCCGGTGTTTTATACCGTTATTATTCTTTACATGGCATTGCTTTTGCTAACCTAATACTTTTACCGGCTGATGTTATTGTTTTCTTTGCTTTGGTTTATCTATCATCAAAATGTTTTGCTTTATCTTTAAAGTTCTTTTCATTGTTGAGGGATATTTCTTCTAAAGGTGTTGCAGTACGGCCGTTTTGCGTAACAGCAATGAGAAAGTATTTAATTTGTATTGTTTTTCTAACGGTATCTTCTATCATAGAAACTGTACTTACCGTTGGTTTTATTAAATTCTTTAATTTTTCTTAAAATTATTCTCTTTTAGAATCGAGATGTTAAAAATGAAGGCTTACATAAAAGAATTTGAAGTTTTTTTAAAGGAAACTAAAAAATGCTCCAGTAATACACTGGAGTCTTATTTGCGTGATGTAAGCCAGTTTGCATCTTTTTGTGAACTTATGAATATTCGTTCAACATCTTCTGTAAAACATTCACATATTGATGAATATTTTGAATCCTTGCAAAAGCAAGGTAAATCAGAGGCAACTATTAACAGAGTTATAGCTTCTCTTCGCTGCTATTATTCTTTTTGTGTTTCTGTAGATATCTGTAAAGATAATCCGTTAAATGGTGTTAAGGTTAATAGGTCTGCAAAAAAACTACCTGAAATCCTCACCTCTAAGGAAATCACAATGCTTCTTTCACAGCCTGATTGTTCTGAACTTAAAGGATGCCGTGATAAAGCGATGCTTGAACTTTTGTATGCTACTGGAATTAAAGTTTCAGAGCTTATTACAATCAAAGCAATTGATGTTAATGTTCAAATTGGTATTCTTCATTTACATAGTGATAAAAATGATCGTGTTATCCCCATGTATCCCGAGGCTATAAAAGCAGTTACTAACTATATTTCTAATGTTCGTGATGTTGTTGTTCTTGAAGATAAAACAGAAGAATTGTTCACTAATATGAACGGCAAACCTCTCACACGACAAGGTTTATGGAAAATTATTAAGTATTATGCAGATAAAGCGAATATTAAAAAAGATATTACTCCGCATACTATTCGTCATTCGTTTGCTGCCCATTTGCTTGAAAACGGTGCTCCGCTTAAAGATATTCAAGAGATTTTGGGTCATTCAGATTTATCTTCAACGCAAGTTTATGCACAACTTATGAGAAACCGTTATGCTCAAAGTTATAAAAAATATCATCCTATGGCTAGATAAAAGCGACCTTATGGTCGCTTTTTGTTTTTGCCATATATATTGCAAATAATGTCAATTATTCTTTAATTTATTGTATATATTGTCACAATATAAAAAGTTAGTTGCTTTTGCATAATTGTTGTTGCTATAATTAATTAAATAAATTTCTGAAAGGAATTGATTTTATGAATTATTTAAAGGTTGAAGATTTATCTATTGAACAAAAGCTTGGTATGGTGCTTTGTGCCCGTCGCTTGAGTTACAAAGACGACCTTGAATTTACTTTAGAACTTATCAGAAACCATGCTTTGGGTTCTGTTCAAGTCCCTGTTGGTGCTCGCACCAAGGAGTTTATTTCAGCAATAAAAGAGGCTGCTGATTATCCTATTTTGATTATTGCCGATATGGAAAAGGGCTATGACGGATGCGATTTACCTAAGACTGATGCTTTGTGTCTTGCTGCTTGTAATAATGATGAATATTATAAATCCTTTGGCAGAGGTGTTGCAAAATTTGCCAAAGATGACGGCTTTAACGGCACTTGGGGACCGGTTATAGATATTCCCAGAAAAGGTCTTAACGCTCCTTGCTCAAGCTCTCGTCATTTTGGCGATACACCCGAAAAGGTTGCTCATGCAGCGGGAATTATAGCTTCTGAATTTCATAAAGCAGGCTTCTTTAACACCGGTAAACATTATCCCGGCGGTGTTGATTCTCCATATGATTCACATATGACTGAAACTCCTTCAAATGTTTCGGCTAAGGAGATTGTTGAGTTTGACCTCAAGCCTTATGTTTTACTTATGCAGCAGGGCCTTTTGTCATCGGTTATGACAAGTCATCATTCTGTTAATGAAATTGATCCTGATTATCCCGCAACACTTTCAAAGAAAACCTTGGATATTTTAAGAAATCTCGGTTTTGACGGTGTTTACTTTACTGATTCACTTGCGATGATGGGTATTTTGCAGAAGTATGGTGAAGAGAACGTATACGGTATGTGCATAAAGGCAGGTATCGATAATATTCTTACCAACTACCGTACATCCACCAAAACCTGCTATGAATATATTAAGAAGAACTTTGAAGATGGTATGTTTACCGAGGAAGAGCTTAATAATTCTGTACGCCGTGTGCTAGAACTTCAAAAATGGGTTGGTGAACGTGCCGATATCGAGCCCGATTTTACCGAGCAAGACCTTGAAAACCTCAATAATATCTCTCGTGATTGCATTACTGCCGTTACTGAAGATGGATTGTCTGCTTCTATCGGTGATACAGACAAGCGTCGTTTGTTTGTTGTATCCACGCAGATGAACGTTAAAACTGATGCAAATACGGGTGCGCTTGAAATTGCTGATAATGAGTGGTATAATCCTAACACAGTTACCAATAAAATTAAAGAAAACTTCCCCAATAGCGAGATTGTTTATTTACCAGAGTATTCATCACCTTGGGAAAATGAAAAGGTTCTTGTTGCGGCAACCAAGCATGACGAGGTCGTTTTTGTAACCTTCTGTACAAGTCCTTGCTATGCAGGTACCGATTGTCTTACAAGACGAACTGAGGCTGTTATTAATGCTTTAAGCCTTTCGGGTAAGATTTCTGCTCTGGTTCATTTTGGCAATCCTCTTGCGGTTGAAACTTTGAATCACATGAAGAGAATAATATTCGGTTACTCTGCTCCTGAAACTCAAATTCATGCTCTGGATGTTCTTGCTGGTAAAATCGAGGCCAAGGGTAAACTTCCGATTGACGTTGATATAAAATAATTTATAAAACGAAAGAGAGACTTGAATTTCAAGCCTCTCTTTTTTTGTTTATTTCTTTTTAGCAACAGGGCAGTTTTGCAAGCAACGTTCAATGATTATATCAATGAAATGAGGATTGCGGTAGCAGAGTGTTTGTATTTTATCCTTATTGCTTTGGATTTCCTTAATTGTTTCATCGTCAAGCTTTTCGGGAAGCTTAACATCGGGCAATTTCCATCCAAGTTGAGCCGAGCCGGCACCTTCACACATTGCAAGTGACCTTGCCCAAGCGCACTTTGTTTCATCTCGGGTGAAAACAGGGTAGGAAACGCCGTCTTTTATCTGTATGTTCTGCATTTCACCGAGTAACGCCTGCATGGGGCATGCTGTTGCACAGGCATTACAACCTTCAGGACAAAGGTTAGTGGTATTTACAGAGGTAGGAGTAAGTTCGGCGTCGGTCAATACAAATGTAAATCTCATCCTAGGACCGTATTTTTCATTCATAACCATTCCACTCTTACCGAGTATTCCGAGTCCTGCAGCAACAGCAAAAGGAGCATTAGCTTTAAGATCGGGCATATGGCGTCCGAATTTACCAATAGTTGTGTGAGAGTCGGGTGCAAGTTCAGCAAGCGGGATAGCTTTGAAGCCTTTTGCTACCAGTGTACTGCAAAGGTCTACACCTGCCCAGATGCTCTCTTTATGAATTTCATAATGAGCATAAGCGTAAGATGAACCGTCTTCAGCTTCTTGAACACCAGCCAGCTCAACAGCGCGTTCAGGTAAACTTTCGGCTAAACAAACAATCGATTTCATTCCGGGAAATTCAGCTTTAATCTTCTCGACACCGGGATAGGTAATGTCGTCGAATTTACCAACAGTTACCATATCCATATTATTGAATATAGGAAGCTCAGGCGAAAGATTAGGCACACACTCGTCGTTCCATTCTCGCAAAACCTCGGTTGTGGGTTCGAAAGGTATATTGCAAATAATAGCCGAAACCGAAACAAATCTGCCTTCCTTTTCCCAGCCGGCGTTGTGTGATGATTTTCTTGCAATTCCGGTAGCATACCAATCCTGAATGGCTTCATATCCCAAATCATCAAGATAACGTGCTGCATCAATTGCAAAACAAGAAGTGCGGTCGGTCATTGCCGAAATCAAATGATTCCTGTTTCTGAGGTTCAATTCGTCTTGGGTGCCGAAATCATGAACATCACGGCCAATAGTAATTACGGTTGTAAAGGTTTCAAAGAACTGCTCGACTCGGAAGCCTTCTTCAAAATACTGCTTATGATTAACAAAATCCGAGAGAGGTTGAATGGTGATGCGGTCAGCACCTGCATTAAGAGCAAGTTCTTTGATTCTCTGAAGCATCTCTTCATGGCTTTTCTTTACAACCAACTTTTTACGCAATGCACCGGGGGTATATTTTCGGTTGATATAGCGCTTTTTGGGAGTCATACAATGCTTGAATGAACTGCACATATAACCGTGGTTTTTAACACGTGTACCCTTTTCAACCGACTCATATATCTTTTCTTCATCCATATCATCGATATCAGCAAGAAGATTTGTGTCAAGATGTGCCTGCTCACCGTAGAAGCAACGCCAACGGTTGATATTGGGGTAGTGGAAACGCTTGCCTTCGATGGTGAAATCGAAGAATTTCGGGTTGTTCAAACGTTCTTCTTCATAGTTTCTGCCTGCACAATGTCTGGCACATGCCATACAGGAGTCACACAGCGGGTCACCGTTATAAAGTTCATCGGGTTCGAGGTCTGCGGCGGTTATAAATGATATTATTCTCTCACGGGGACCGTATTCGGGCGACATAACCATTCCATGATATCCGTATTCTCCAAGACCGGCAGCAACAAATGCAGGCATGTGGTTCCATGCGGCGGTATGCTCATAAGGAATATCTTTATATGTACGGTGTCTCCAGTAGGTTGTGCAAGGCTGAGGGATGGTGACATATCCTTGTTCTTCCATCCATTTACACATGCGGAAGCAAATTGCATCCAACTTGGGTATCATACCGATCTGGAATGCAGCAGGGAAGTTAGGGTTAGGCTCTCCGCACCAATCAACCGATGCGTCGGGATGATGAATACCGAGACAAACTACCGACTTGGCTTCGGGCAAATGAGCTGTAGGCCTTAACATATGAGGCATACCCTCAAAACGTGAAATAGGCGCAACGCCGACCATATCGGCACCAAGGTCAATAGCCAATTTTTTTATGGCTTTTGTCAGTTCTTTCTTGTCCATTTATTTACACTCCTTTAATATTTTTTATAATTCTACATCATTTATGTCGGATTTTGTATAGTGTAATAAAATATTTATATGGACAAATTCGCTTTTTTGTTGTATTATATTTTTTGGTGATAATATGAATACATTTCAGGATAATTATTTTGATTTCAGAATAAAAGGCGATTTATATCTTCATTATTGCGGGAATCGTGAAAAATCTATCGACCATAAATATATCCATAAACAAAATGCATATTTGTTGACATATGTTATATCAGGAGAAGCACAATTGACTGTTGGTGATAATCAGTTTAATTTGTCAACCGGAGATTTTTATGTCATGTTTCCAAACTCAAATGCATCATATATAACCAAACCTTTTGTTCCTTGGAGTATAAGATGGGTAACACTCACAGGTACTCAATTAAAAGAACTGATACCGATGTTGGGTTTAACACCTGAAAAACCTATTTTAAAGGTTGTAAATTCTTCCGAAATTGAAGTCACCTTGGAAAAATTATTTTTTATCACTTTAAAAGATGACCTTATAAACAAAATATCTGCTTTATCTTTACTGTATAATCTTTTTGCAAATCTTGCAAAATCTTCGGTTTCTCCTATAAAAAACAATGTAATTGCTGATGCAGTAGGTTATATATCTAGACATTATAATGAAAATATTACGATAGAGTATCTTTCAAAACGTGCTTTTCTTAATTCGAACTATTTTTCTAAACTTTTTAGTGCTAATGTTGGTATAACTCCTCAACAATTTATAACACGAACGCGAATGGAAAAAGCCAAAGAATTATTATTGTATTCAGAACTTACTGTCGCAGAAATATCAGCCACCGTCGGTTTCGTTGATGCTTTATATTTCAGTAGGGCGTTCAAGCATTATTCCGGTGTTTCTCCATTAGAATTCAGAAAAAATAAATAATATAATTAGGTAAAAATTCATAAAAAACCGCCCATTATGATACGGTTTTTGCTTAAAATATTTTGTGTACCAAGTAATTACAGTAGTAACATTAACCCTGTAAGGATTAATAAAAATCCAAAATTAAACACTGTAAAAACTGCAATATAATAAAGTGTTTTACCGGGATTATGTTTTACATATTCTCTAAATGTAATAAGACTTGCCAACGAGGCGATTAATGTTCCGGTTACGCCAACATTGACTCCTATCAATAATTCGCGATAGTTATCGGTGAACTGCGACAATAGAATGCAGACGGAACATTACTGATAAACTGGCAAGAAACAATACTGAATATAAGGGTGCTCTTGTTTAATAAATAAGAAAAAACCTCTCGAACTATGCCAATACGCGCCATGTTACCGGCAAAGATAAAGAAAAAAACAAAAGTAAGCAAGAGGGGATAGTCAACATCTTTTAATGCTTTGCGGTCTGTAAATAATAAGCAAATAGGTATAATAATGAGACCTACAACATAGTGAATTGAACGAAATACAATGACAATTGATAGAATGAATAACAGCAAATAGAATACCGTAAGAGGTTTTGATATAGTCGTGTCATCCTCAGGTATTTCAAGTGCTATCGGTTTTATAAACAAACAACAAATAGTTATTAAAGCAACCGAAGCAACAAAAGGTGGTAACATTATTGAAATAAACTCATCGGTTGGTATATTATATTTAGAATATAAGTATAGATTTTGTGGATTTCCAAAAGGAGTTAACATTCCTCCCAAGTTAGCAGAAATGTTCTGCATAATAAATGTAAATGCCATGTATTTGTGTAGCTTTGTTGTTGTTAAAACAAAATATCCTAAAGGCAAGAAAGTTAACAGAGCCATATCATTAGCGATAAGCATTGAACCGATAAACGTAATATAAACAAGCGCCAAAATGCATAACCGTGCATTTTTAAACAATGTAACTATCTTTTTTGCCAACAAGTAAAAGAAACTAATGTTTTTTAAAGCGCAAACCACAGCAAGTACACAAAACAGACATGTAAGCGTTTTAAAATCGAAATAATTTATGTACTCTTTATCAATAGGAACTATAACAGAAGTGATGAGAGCAGCGATAAAAGCCACCGTCATTACAATGTTTTTCTTCAAAAATTTAATGATTGATAACTCAGTTTCATAAAACAACTTGCGTATTCGGTTTTTTGCGCAACTTTTTTGACTATGCAAAATACCACCTCGGATAAAATCTCGTATTAGTAGAAATTTAATTAATTATCCACAATTACTGTCCTTGCAATTAAATATGATTGTAATATAATAAAATCGTACTATTTTCGGTAAACTTTTGGGGCTTTTCCGTAGTGCTTTTTATAAACTCGACAAATGTTTGATAAAGGTGACCCGGGTAGCGGTTGGGGTACCAATGAAGGCCGTATAGGAACTTTCCCCATGACCTATTCCAACTGTAAGACCGAAGACGGTAAAATTCATATTTATTTCAGCGAAGGTGAGTTTACTTCTGACGAAATTGAGAAAGAATTCTTCGGTTGCGGCGGTGTTGCTAAGATTGATAATCTTCAGGATAAACTTATCAAACTTGCACGTAACGGATTTAAGCATCATACTACAGTTGCTAATGGTCATGTCAAAGATGTACTATGTGAGGCTTTTAAGTATTATCTTAAATACGAAATTGTTGATATTGAGGGGTAATTTTTTATGTATATTGCAGGACTTGATGTTGGAACAACAGGTTGCAAAATAGCTGTTTTTAACACCGAAGGAAAATTGCTTGATTCTTATTACCGTGAATATGACGCTAAACGTGTTGACGGCAGTCATGAAATCAATTTTGCTGACGTTAAAGAAGGTGTAATCCAAGTATTAAAAGAAGCGGCACACGCTTATAAAATTGAAGCCTTGGGAGTTACTTCTTTTGGTGAAACCTTTGCTGTTTTAGATGAAAATGACAATATTTTGCTCCCTTCCATGCTTTATACCGACCCAAGAGGTGAGGAATTTTGTAGATACTTATCTGACAAGGTTGGATATGAAAAATTGGTAGACATCACCGGTTGTAAACCGAATCAGATGTACAGTATTTATAAATTAATGTGGATTAAAAACAATCGTTCCGATGTTTTTGCCAAAATAAAGCGTGTACTTTTGGGACAGGATTTTATCGTTTACACTTTATCCGGCAATCCAATTATCGATTATTCCTTAGCAGCAAGAACAGCTGCTTTTGATATTGTTGAAAAACAATGGTGTGACGATATTTTTGATGCTGCTGGCATTGATAAATCTTTATTTGCAACACCTGTTGAAAGCGGTACTGTTGCAGGTAACCTCTTAGACAGTATTAAAAATGAAATAGGTATTGATTATGATATCAAAATAGTTTGTGCATTTCATGATCAGGTTGCTGCTATGGTTGGCTCCGGTATTTTCGATTCAAGCATTGCCATGGATGGAACCGGTACTGTTGAATGTATCCCTGTTATGTTCAACGAAAAACCAACCGACATGAAACTTTATGATGGCGGTTATGCTGTTGTTCCTTATATCGACGGAAAATATGCTTGCTATTGCGTGTCTTATACCGGCGGTGCAACCTTGAAATGGTTCAGAGATAACTTTGCTGAACTTGAATCACAAGAATGTGCTAAAAACGGCACTAATGTTTATGCATATCTTGATAGCAAGGTAAAAGATGGTCCTACCGGGATTCTTATAATGCCACATTTTGCAGGAGCTGCTACTCCTTATATGGATTTAGGTTCTAAAGCAGCTTTTATAGGAGTAACGCTTGGTACTACCAAATATGATATTTATAAAGCTTTAATGGAAGGTACGTCTTATGAAATTAAGATGAACTTTGCTGTAATAGAACAGTTCATAGATGAGGTCAAAGAACTCAGAGCAACCGGTGGCGGTGCATCGTCAGACGTATGGCTTCAAATAAAAGCTGATATTTTGAACAAAGAACTGATGTCGCTCGATTGCAAAGAAGTCGGTGCAGCAGGTACTGCTATTATTACAGCAAAAGCTATTGGATTGTTTAATGATATTAAAGCTGCTGCTGCGAAGATGGCTCCTATTAAAAAGGTATTCAAACCCAACCCTGAAAATTATGAGCGTTATAAAGTTCTTTGCGATAAGTACGGAGAGGTTTATAATTCTGTCAGAAAATTAATTTGATTTTATGAGGAATGTTTTATGAACAAAAATTATATTGGTCACCCTTTGCAGGTGCGTGGTGCAGAACAATATGTATTGCAAAACGGCAAAGGCGACGGAATGCATTTTATCTATGTTAGAAACGGTAAAGGTCTTGAAGTATGGATTTCGACTGACCGTTGTGCCGATATCGCAAGAGTTTCTTTAAACGGTAAAAATTTATCATATTTTTCTCCTTGCGGATACGTTGCACCTTCATATTACGATAATGTTGCTGCCGGCTTTTTAAAATCTTTTAGCGCTGGTTTTATGACTACATGCGGTTTAGGTACGGTAGGTCAACCTTGTGTTGATGAAGGCGAAAATTTGCCTTTGCATGGCACAATTGCTAACACTCCTGCTGAACTTAAAATTAATGACGAAAACGAAGATGGTATTACTCTTGAATTTGTTATTAGAGATTGTATTATTTTTGGAACAAAGCTGGTTATGAGACGTAAATTCTTTATATCTTATACCGAAAATACTTTGACTTTTAGCGACCGTATCGTAAATGAAGCTGACGTTGAAACGCCACTTATGCTCTTGTATCACTGTAATTTAGGCTATCCTTTGCTCAATAAAAATGCAGAACTTAAAGTTCCGTATGATAAAATGTGGGCAAGAAGTGATGAGGCAGAAAAGTATATTTCAACAGCACTTGAGATGGAAGAACCTCAAACCGCATTTGTTGAAAGATGCTATTTCTTTGAGTTGTCTGAAGTTAATGGCATTTGCAAATCCGGTCTCTATAACGATATTGAAAATATCGGATTGGTTATGTCTTTTAAGAAGTCTGAATTGCCTTGTTTTACTGAATGGAAAATGATGGGCAAAACCGATTATGTTTTAGGATTAGAGCCGGGTAATATTCATCCTTGCGGAAGAGCTAATGCACGTAAAGACGGTATTTTGCAATTCTTACAGCATGATGAAGTGTATAATACATCAATCTGTTTTAAATTTACCGATAACAAGTCGGTATTTGATAAGGAGTTTTAATTATGTTAGTAAATCTTAAGGAAATTCTTGCTATTGCAGAAAAAGAAAAAATTGCAATCGGTTCATTCAATTCTCCGAACCTTACTTCTCTCAAGGCAATCATTGCTGCTGCTGAAGATATGAATATGCCGGTCATTATCATGCATGCTCAGGTTCATGAAGAAATGGGTCTTTGCGTAATGGAGGAAATTGCTCCTATTATGTTGTGGTTTGCAAAAAGAGCAAAGGTTCCCGTTTGCGTACATCTTGACCACGGTGTTGATATGGATTATGTAAAGCGCGGTCTTGAGCTTGGTTTTACTTCAGTTATGTATGACGGTTCAACCTTAAGCACTGAAGAAAATACAGCCAATACTAAACATATGGTTGAATTTGCCAAGAAGTTCGGTGCATCTGTTGAGGCAGAAATTGGTTCCATGGGTGCAAGAGAAGGCGGAGAAGAGGGTGGAGAATCCATCTATACCGATCCTGATGCAGCTAAAATATTTGTTGAAGAAACCGGCATTGATGCTTTAGCTTGTGCTTTTGGTACTGTTCACGGTTTCTATAAATCTGCACCAAAGCTTGATTTTGAACGTATCTCAAAAATTGAAAGCCTTATTGACGTACCCATTGTTATGCATGGTGGAAGCGGTGTAAGCGAAGCTGATTATAAAGAAGTTATTAAGCGCGGCGTTAGAAAAGTTAATTACTATACTTATATGTCTAAGGCCGGCGGTGCTGCGATTTCTAATAAAGAATATGCTCAGTTCCATGATGCACTTCTCGATGCTGAAAAGGCAATTAAAGAAGACGTAATGAGAGCCATGAAAATTTTTGCAACCAAATAATTTCAATTAAATTTTTTTTGACCGCACTAACAAGATTAGTGCGGTCATTTTTTTATAATGTTAATTTAGTAAAATCGTCGTCGAGAACTACGGTTACAAATTTTATTGAAAACATATCACAAACGAGCAGTGTAGCGGGTTCAATAACGTTAAGAATTATATAACTTGCACCGACTTCTTCTAAAATACCAACTCTTTGTTCAATACCGCCACCGATTAGAAAATCTACTCTGACCCATTTACCGATATGTCTTTTTAGGTAAGCTGGTAAAAAATCTGTGTTTGTTAGTGTTTCAGGCGTTGTTGATATAGTATTAGGAGACCAATTTTGCATGTCATTAGCGCTCCAATTAGTCATCATACCGTTACTATTGGTGTTCATATTTTGATTTCTTGCCTGCATCTGCATTTCCTTGATACGTTGTTCACCCATACGATTTGCATCATATATCATCTGTCTTGTGTTTTTTTCATTATTCCAGGCAGGATTATAAACAGTACCTTCGTTATAATTCATGCCACTGTTACATGAAGAATTCATAAAATCACTCCATAATATATTAAGTTTGCCAATACTTATTTGTTGGTCTGTAAAAACAATGAAGATTTATACGTGTGTGGAACACTCCGGATCCATTTCTGGGAAAAAACTGCTCGCAGTTGCTAGAAAACGGGTTAAAATACCACAAACAATCACCTACAGCACCGAGTTGGTTACCTTCAAGTGCCCAATCAGCTATGTCGTAGTGTATTTGTTGTGGATTCATATTGTAAATATTTTGTGCGTTGTATTGTCCGCCAATTTCAGTTCTGGCACAATCAAACTGGTATTGTTGAAATATAACGTTTCTGATATTTCCGCCGCCGGTTCTTAAGTATTCACCACCGGAAACATGTACTCGGTTCATTACGACTGTTGCTACCGCAGCCATTCCGATTTCTCCTTCGCCACCGGCTTCACATTGTATTATTCTTGCTAATAATTCTCTTGGCGCAAAAGGCATATATCATTCCTCTGTTAGTTTCTTTTATATCATATACAAATTCGGACAAAATTGTGAAAAAAAATAATCTGCAGTATAGAGTACTGCAGATTATTTTTTAGGTTTAATATTAGCTAACGGATTTGCTTTAAAAGCATCTTGAACTTGAGTGTCAGAAACATGTGTATAAATTTGTGTTGTTCCGAGGTTGGCATGGCCTAAAATATCTTTTAAGATTCTGATGTCAACATTACCTTGTTGATACATTAAAGTTGCGGCAGTATGACGTAATTTATGTGTTGAATAACCTTGTCCGCCAAGGCCAGCTTTTTCTAAAAATGTTTTAACAATATGTTGAACAGTTTTATTACTGATTCTAAGACCTCTGTTGCTTATAAATAAGGCGTTTTTATCCTTAGCGACTATTTTATCATTCGGTCTGACCTTCATATACTGAGCAATTGCTTCTATGCATGCATCATTAAGATAAACAATTCTTTCTTTGTTACCTTTACCGAGTATTTTCATAGAGCCATCAGGTTTGATGTCGGTATAGTTTAATGAACAAAGCTCAGCAAGACGCATACCGCAGTTTAAAAATAATGTCAGAATACAGTAATCACGTTCTTTGTTTGGTCCATCTACTGCACGTAATAAATCAATACTTTGCTCTAAAGTCAAATGAACAGGCAATGACTTTCTTAATTTTGGTGTTTCTAATTCTGCTGCAGGGTTAACACTCAAAAGGTGAAGATTATTGGTTAGATATTTAAAAAACATCCTGAGTGAAGAAACCTTACGTGAACGTGCAGCAGCTTGATTATTACGTTCGGATTTGCAATATACAATAAAACTGTATAAATCTGTCAATGTAACTGATTTAAGAAGTTCTATTTCAACATCATCGGTTTTTATATCATCAAAATCTACTGTTTTTTCAACAAGTCCGCGTTCTTGCTTAAGATACTTAAAGAATAGGGTAAGGTCTATGTAATACTGCTCAACCGTCTGAGAAGATTTTCCTTTTATCGTTTCACAATAAGAGAGATAATCCCGCAGAAGGGGACATACCGCATTTAAAATCTCACGTTTCAAACATTGTCACCTCATTCCAATATAATTATACAATAATAAGTTCAAAATTACAATAAAATCATTATCATTTTGTATAATTGTTAAGAAAACACTAACTTGTTAATTTTTTCACAATAGGTAATATATAATTAAATAATAAAGCTAATTGTAATATATATTGAATTATTTGTAACGTGATTAAAACACATACGTAGAAAACAGATAATAATGAATAGAAGAACTATTTATGGCTAAGTATGAAAATACATAATATTTAAAAAACATTATATATTTTTAAATATTGACATCAAATAACAGAATTCGTTTTGATACAACACCTAGTGCCAAAAAAACTGAGAGGATGAAAATTTT
>JAZNVU010000004.1:0-9879 GCA_045592985.1 Acutalibacteraceae bacterium
CTTCCTAAGACCGCTTGGCCTCCGACTTACGAGACGCACTTCCTTACAGCGTGCGCCTCGTTCACGGTGCTTTTTAATTTTGCTATTTACTTTCCTCGTGGTATTCTTTTTCGGTGTTGACGTTCCAAATCGCAGTTTTGTCGGGGTTGCCGTTTATTATGCAGTCAACCGCCTCAAAAGCCGTAACCATTGAGTGGTCCATGTTGTTATATCGGTGTTGACCGTTTCTTCCTATAAGGTAAAGATTGTGGAAACCGTCAAGATATTGCTTTATGCTCTCCATTTCGGAATATGTGTCAAAATAAGCAGGATATGCTTTTTTGATAAGTTCACGGTGGCAATCAAGCACAGCGCTTCTTTCAATAACGCCGATTTTGCAAAGTTCATCTACTGCAAAATCCACAGCCTCGTTGTCGGTCATGCTCCACATTTCGTCACCTTCATGGCAGAAGTATTCAAGCCCTATCCACACGGTATTTTCAGGGTCTTTAACCAGGTAGGGTGACCAGTTGTTGAAAATCTGTATGCGTCCAAGTTTTACCGAGGTATCCTGAACATATATCCAACAGTCGGGCACAATGTTGCCAAAGGTTTTTATATTTGTTTGGTTTTTGAGTTTCAATTTGTCTACAAGCAGTCCAACCGTCATAAAATCGCGGTAGGGAAGTCCCAATGCGGCAACTCTTATGTTTTCGGACACATTATCCATGCCGTTTACAAGGTCTTTTACAGACATTGTAGAGATAACCACGTCACCTTTCAAAGTGACACTTTTGCCGTCTTGCACGTATTCTACGGCAGTTATTCTGTCGCCGTCAGCAATGATTTTTTCGACGGTGCAATTCATGTAAATTTTGCCGCCTTTGGCACAGACTTTTTCTGCAACAGCTTCCCAAAGCTGACCCGGACCGAATTTAGGGTACATAAAGCTTTCAATAAGTGATGTTTCGGTGGTTTTGGCTTTTATGCCGAAAATCTTACGGAACATATCTTTCAAAACGGCGGTTATCGACAACCCTTTTACCCTTTGTGCGCCCCAATCCGCCGAAATATACTTTGGGTGTCTGCCCCAGAGTTTTTCGGTGTATCCCTCAAAAAACATCGAGTAAAGCACCTTGCCAAAACGGTTTATGTAAAAGTCTTCAAGTGAATTTTCAGGTCTTTTAAAAACCCTTGCCTTTAAGTACGAAAAACCTGCCTTTACAGTGGTGGCAAAGCCCATGTTTTTAAGAGTGTCCCACTTTAAGGTTACAGGGTAGTCAAAAAAGCAGTTTTTGTAATATATTCTGGAAATGCGGTTACGAACCAGCATGACAGAGTCTTCTGTTTCGGGGTCGGGACCTATTTTGGCAAAACTCTTTTGTCGGTCAAAGGCTTTGTCGTCTTTCGATGGTGTGCCTTGTAACGGCAAAACTTCAAGCCACCAATCGGTCACGCGTTTGTCCTTAGAAAAGAAACGGTGTCCGCCTATATCCATGCGGTTGCCGCCGTATTTTACGGTTTGCGATATTCCACCGATTCGGTCGGTTGCTTCAAGAATGACAACCTCATATTCATCGGTTTTAAGCAGTTCATAAGCGGCAGTAAGTCCTGCAGGACCTGCACCTATAATGATGATTTTTTTCATTTATCTGTACGCTTTCTGTAAAGAATTAATTTTTTTGAACCAAAATTCCACAATAATACCAATACGGTTGCAATTGCCTTGGCAAAAATATGGTGGGTATGCCAATGCTCTGACACAAGCCACATGATAAGTTCGGTAAATCCGAGTCCGACAACTCCTGTAGCGATGTAAACAAAAACATCCCATGCAACATGCTTATTCGATGGCGTACCTTTAAATACGAAAAATTTGGACAGTAAAAAATTTACGGTGAGTCCACACAAAAAACCTATAGCGGTTGAAAAATACAGTCCGTCATGATGAAGAACGAAAAGCAATTCAAGTACGGTCCAGTCAACAACCGTAGCAATACCGCCGACAAAAATATATCGGAAAAACTGAATATAGCCGTTGTGGGTTTTATCCTTGAAAAGCGCTGCAAAATTAAAATTCAATAAATATTTAAATAATTCTCTCATCGTTGTCCTTTCTTTTTAAGAGCAAGGTGAATATTTTTAAATAAGTATATCACAAAACCAACAGTTGTGGTATACTTATTTTGTAAATTTTTCTTTTTGGAGTAGAAAATGCAAAAAATACTGTCAAGTGTACGTAAAACTATCAAAGAATATGATATGATAAAGCCAAACGACCGAATTGCTGTTGGTGTTTCGGGTGGCAAGGATTCGGTCGTTTTGCTGACCGCACTAGGTAAACTTAAAAACTTTTATACTGTGCCGTTCGAGGTAGTTGCAATAACGGTTGATCCTCACTTTAGCGGTGCTGACGGGGATTACGCCGAAATCGCTGAAATTTGCCGCAGTTTGTGTGTAGAGTATATTGTCGAAAAAACGCAAATTTGGGATATAGTTTTCAGAGAACGTAACGAGAAAAATCCATGTTCGCTTTGTTCAAGAATGAGAAAAGGTGCTTTGTATGATGCAGCAAAACGTTTGGGGTGCAACAAAGTGGCGCTCGGGCATCACATGGATGACGCAGCCATTACATTTTATATGAGTCTTCTCAACAACAGCACGTTTGGGTGTTTTTCACCTGTGACAGAGATAAAAGAAAAGGGAATAGAAGTAATAAGACCGCTTGTACTGACGCGTGAACGAGATATCGTAGGTGCAGTAAAGCGCGAGAATTTGCCTACAATAAAAAGCCGTTGTATTGAGAACGGTTGCACCGAACGAAGCGATGTTGCAAACACTGTAGCACAACTCGAAAAGCAGTACGGCGATGTTAAAGAGAAGACGGTAGGTGCTATGCGCCGTTCACATCTCTGTGGTTGGTAAAACTTGAGTTTTACGGTATAAAGATAAAAACCGCGGTGTGGCGAGCACATACCGCGGTTTTTTGCATTATATCACTTGTTATTTTTATATGCAGTGAGAAGTTCAGGTGGATTGTTTTTTAGTTCTTCCAAAAGTTCACTCAATGAGCCGGTTGCGAGGCCGATTTTTTCGTCAGCCGCACCGTAGTAAATTCTGATTTCGTCCTTTTCTTCGTCGGCAAGAGCACCGCAGGCAAAGACAACGTTTTCAGCTCTGCCATAGATTTCGTAATCTTTATTTGGGGTGAGAATGGGTTTATCAAGAATACCGATAATCTTTTCGGGATTCTCCAAATCCATTAGCATTGCCGACAGACTGTAGCACCACTCTCGATTTTCCTTATACACACCGTGAAATATTTCAAGCCAACCATCCTTGGTTTTGATGGGTGGTGTGGGTCCTATCTTGTAGTTGGCGAAGGAAGTGCAGGGATAAAGGAAAGGACGGTGTCTGCCCCAATGAATCATATCGGGCGAATAGGAAATCCACATACCGTAGGTAAGCTCGTCGTCGAGAGAATGACCCGGAGGAGAAACACGGGGGAGACCGTACGGACGGTCAAGACGAACATAATCACCATTAATTTTTTCCGGGAAAAGGCAGGGCACTCTGTTAATGGGAAGTGCAATACATTCAACAAATTCAAGTGTCTTAAAGTCTTTGGTTTTTTCAAGAAGTGCACAAGGCCCTATGTCTTTGCCAATCGGAGGTTTTACCTGACCCGGACGAACGATATAGTAGGTGTCGCCAATTTGTGTTACTCTGGGGTCAATTATCCAACAGTCATAATTTCCCGGTACATTCGGTGCCCAGTTTCTGAACTTGCAAAAAGCCTCCGGATTGATGTCAAAATTAATTCCGTCCTCGCTCATTGCAACGTGGATACCCGCAAGGCTTCCAAGTTCGTTGCGCTCTTTATAAATAGCGGCAATTAGTAAAACATATTTGCCCTCAAACATTACTTGACCACAGTTAAATACAGAAACAACAGGAACGGGGAAGTTTTCGGCTGTTATGATGGGATTACCTTCATAACGATGCATTATATAGTCTTCGCCTCAAAATTTTTCTATCATAAAAAAGCCTCCTTTATTTATAAAATTATAATAGCACAGCAAATACCCGAACACAAGGAAAAAAAGTTGAGGTTTTTCAATATAAATTTTTCATTATTTTTCATAATGGTGGTATCAGTAATATAATTTCTTAATAACAGCATTACAAGTATCAGCATTCATTCCGCATTGGATTGCAGGATTATACATAAGTTTTAAAATGACCAAATCAACATCACTCAATGAGGTGTTGCTGTCTGAATACTGGTAAACAATGCTGTCTTCACGCAACACAGTATCACTAAGCCCTAACAAATTGATGATTTCTTCAATCAGAACAGAATTTCTGGTTGTTTGGTCGATGTCTGTGCGATAACCGACGGTTGCTGTGTGGATTTCGTTAGTGTCGGTATAGTACCAAAATTGTGCCGCTCCAAACGCGTCTTCACCATTTAGGAATGAAGAAAAGGTGTTCTCAAAATCCTTATAGTCAAGAAAACTAATTGTCAGATTTGCAAGGTTGCTGTCGGTGGCTTCATGGATCCCCGGGAAGCCTAAAATTTCATTAAGTTGTTCAAATAATTCAGACAGCACCGAAAGGTCTTTGTCGGTGGGATTGCCGTATATCTGATAGTTAATTGGAGTTTTCCATTTTTGAACAAGTGAAGTGTTACCAGAACCGTCAGAGTACTCCATATTCAATACAATTTCCTCAAAAAATTCTGTAATCTGCTCGGTGGAGTATTCCGAAAGAAACAACTCCGAGTGGATCGATTCGTCAGATGCCGTAACACTTGATTCATTAAAATTTATATCGTTAGCGATACTGGTGTCAGTTGTTGTACTTTTTTCCGTTTCAACTATACTTGAGCAAGCGCAAAATAGCAACGCTTGTATTAATATTAAAGCAAAAATACGTTTTATCACCCAAATTCCTCCTTTAACTTCTTATAAACAAAGTATATCATAGGTTATGTATGGTTTTCAACATTATAAAGAGATAACATAACTACCCAATGGGTTTTCCTACTTGGTGGAGATAAGGGGATTATGTCTCGGTGCTGTCGCACCTATCACCTTGCTGCGCTCGTTGCCACGGCTAAACAACAGTCCATTGGACTGTTGTTTTTAACGCCTTGTTCGAATCCCCTTTTATTGCTTTTATAAAATAAAAAAGAGCCTATCATCAAAGATAAACTCTTTTCCTTTGGCGGAGAGAAGGGGATTCGAACAATTAAACTTGTGTCAATATAATGCTTTATTATGCGGTGAGTTTAGTTTTGTGGTGAGTTTTGTGGTGAGTTAGTACCATTTTGCTGGTCTTTGTTTTGCAAAACATTATTAAAATGATTTGTCACTTTAGTCGAAAACTCTGTTTGCTTTGCTGACATTATGTGATTATAAACCGTCTGCATTGTGTGGTTGGTCGACCAACCACCCTGAGCCATTATATATTTATCCGGAATGCCGAGTGCGTGAAGTGACGACACGTAATAATGGCGTAAATCATGGAACCGGAACAATGGCAGATTTTGTTTCTTTAGAAGCCTATTAAACGCAATTGACACAGCGTGTGGATTTCTGTTTACAATTCTGCCGTTTTTATCTTTGAGCTCGTTAATAATAAACTCCGGCATTTCGACCTTACGGTTGCTTGAATAGGTCTTAGGAGGTTTAATCTTCCACTCTTTATCTGCGAGTACCATTGACTTATTGATATTAATATATCCGTCAAGTATATCATTGTCGGTTAAGGCGCAAATTTCACCCTCTCGCATACCGCCAAAGGCGGCAAGTAATATAGGAATATACAGGTCTGTACCTTTTGCGGCAGAAAGTAGTTTTTTAATATCTTCATCAGTGGGGACATATATTTCTTTTTTGTCTTTTTGCGGAAGTGAAATGTTTACATTAAAATTAGGACGGAACATCTTGAGAACGGCAGAAAGCAGACCCCAACAGTTACGTGTACTTTTTGAGGAATGTCCTGCGGCAAATATATTGACCGACTTTTGTATTTGTTCTTGTGTGAGTTTGGACACTTTATAGGGCATAATATCCTGCAAGGAATTTTTAGACAGGTTTTTATATCCTTGAATTGTTGACGGTGAAAGCACGTTCTTTTTGGCTTCAATATAACGTTCAAAGGCTTTTTCTACGGTTAAATCATCCAAAGTATAAGAAACTGCTTCGGTTTGCCAATAGAGGGCCAATTGCTCGGCTTTTCGTTTGTCAGAATCGGTGAAACTTTTCTTGACGAGTTTACCGTCGATTTTTTTTGAAGCCTGAACCCTCCATTTTCCCGAAGGGAGTTTACTTGCTGTAGGCACAAAACACACTCCTTTCCTGGTTTTGGACAAGAAGGATAGACTGTTTTATTAAATAGCAAAAGGTGCCCCTTACGGGACACCTTCCGCTTAATACTATTCTGTGCTATTGCACGGCCGCTAAACGGCTTTTGTATGAATAGTATAATTAATTATATCCCGATTGTCAATAAAAAATTCAATAAATTAATAATTTTTTAAATTTTATTTTAATGCAAATACAAATATTTTATCTTTTTGGAAATAACATCCATGTCTTTTTCTTTAAGACTGATGCCTTTTAACGAGTCTGATGCATTACAAGGATTAATTATTCTAATTTTGGATATTGTTATTATTTGTCCTAAATCGGCAATACTTCCTTCTTTCAACTTAAATATGTCTGTTCTAACATTGTTTGCGTCTGAAATTTTCTTACTTAAAGCTTTAATATGTTTACTAAAAACTTTTAAACTATCTTCATTGGGTGTACTGCCATAATAACCATTTTCGGATTTTAATTTCTCTAATTCTTGATAGCACTCTTTTGTCATGTTTTCAAATTTTAATTTGTGTAATTCATATATTCCATACTCAAGTTCATATTGAAAAATACTTTCTTTATATGTTGATTTTTTCGATTTTAACGGAACAACCGTCATTACATCACTGTTATGACTATTATAATTATCTAACACAACAGCAAAATGTTTTCCACCAAGTTCTCGTCCGACACGATATCCAAAATTTACGCAAACTATATCTCCTCGGTAATAGCGCAACATTTTAGAGGCGTCAAAATTTTTTTCTTTTTTTAGCATTTTCACATAATCTATAAGCCAATATGCAATCAGTCCCGCTTTCTTATACGAACGTTTTTCTTTAGGGTTACTGCGCAATTCATTAAGCAAATCTGAAACTCTTTTTATTCCAGTGTCGATTAAGGAACTTAGTTGCTCCTGCGTCAAGTCTTTTGACATCCTAATTTTCTCCTCTTGTGCTTTAAAAAATTAATATTGGTTATGGTTGATTTGATTTTTGTATTAATATAGTTTTTCTTCACAAAACTTACACAAACGGTCTTTTTCTTCCTGAGCTTCGGAAAGGATACCGCTATTGATTTGTGACGAGTTCTTTAGTGAACGGCAATTTATATCAGAATGAAAGACTTTACCTGCATCCGTCCAGTAGTATGAAACATCCGGGTCAAGCTCTTTTGTGCTATAAGTTACTGTAGATTTTGATAACACGTAATCACTTGAGTTGCCTTGCTTTGGCAACGTAAGAGTGTGTATATTATAAATACTGAATAATACTACAGCCACAAGTAAAAGAGAAAATATACTTAACAGCAGAACTGTTATTTTGTATTTAACGGTCGAACGATTTAAATGACATATCGAACGTTCTTTTAAATGATTTCGTTCAAAAACCAAACAACATTCATCTCGGTAATTAATATAGTTTTCATAAACCTCTAGACTGTCGTTTATACTGAGTTTGGTTAATTTGCGAATATCATTATGTGACTCAATATTGTAGTTTGACAGTATAGGCAAAGGAGCAAGCAAATTAATGGCAAAAGTGTTAGCGTCACTCTCATAATCATCAAGACTTTCGGTATCACTCGTTTTACCATATACACCTCGTTCATCAGGTTCGTGCAGTACGATGTGGCCGATTTCATGTGCGATGACTTTTTGCTCCTGGTCAACTGTCAATTCATCCGAAACGAAAATATAATAAACATTGTCGTATTTTAAGCTGAATGCAAGGTATTCTTTTGCATATTTATTAAGGCCTAACTTTTCTATAAACTTTTTATACTCGGCATAACTTTTAACATTGTATTTGAGACGCCGTGCAATCTTCCGTGCATCTATTGGCAATGTACAGATATCGGTTTTAATAATGATGTCGTTAACCTTTTGTTCGATGTAGTTTTTCATTTTTATACCTTCTTGTTTGATAATATTTGACAAAATTTTTAAATCTGTCAATTATATCAAAACAAATGCATTAACAACAGTCAACGCATAAATACATCAATATATCGCTTTATATATATTAAATTATCGTTTAAGTGGATATTGGTCCAAATTACCCTCGTCAATGGCATCCTGTAGTTCTTCATCTGTAGCAGTAAATTCGTGTTGGGTTATACCTCCGCCATAAGCAGCAACTTTGATTGTGCGATTGGGTTGTTCTTTAATTTGTTCACATTTTATACCGAGCAGAGTATCGACGGCTGACTGCATGTCAAGTTTAGCACGATAGGCTTCGATTAAGGCTTTTTCGTGAGCAGATAGATAAAGAAACGTGCTCTCTAATGCAAACTCATTATCAATATTAGGCGTCTTTTTTGAAGACTTATCCAACAGTGAAGCTATATTAACATTAAAGTAATCTGCAATCATTTCAATAGTTTCAAAATCTGGTTCACGTTCGCCACGCTCATACATACTGATAGTGCTGTAGGATAATCCCAATGCTTGACCAAGTTGTGTTTGTGTCAAGTTTTGCTTATTACGTAACACTCGCAATGTATTTCCAAAATGATTCAAACGCTCACTTCCTTAAGTTTTCTGTGTTTATTATATTCACATTTTGTAAACAAGTCAAGAAAATTTAACAAATTGTGAAATTTATGCTTGACAAACGTTATAAAAAGTGATATCTTAAAATTGCACGAAACGTGAAACAGGAGGTGATTAAATGAATCCAAAGGTCATTGGCCAGCGTCTTGCTATACTCAGAGGACAAACACCACAAATAACTGTCGCAAAAGCCGTAGGAATTAGCGTTTCAGCATTATCTATGTATGAAAATGGTATACGCATACCGAGAGATGAGGTTAAGGTTCGCATTGCCGAATACTATAAAAAGAGTATTCAAGATATTTTTTTTGCGAATTAATTGCACGTTTTGTGCAATAAAAATTTATTATTTTAAGGCAATTATAACAAATTAAATTTTTAATATCATGTGCTTGCAGTACCTCTGCTGCCGTGGGTGGAAAATACTAAACGTCTTTAATTCATAATATCCACCTCTCATCCCTTAGAGGTATCTCCAATAAAAATTTGCTGTGGTTTTTCTTCCTGTTCTATCTACGGCGGTAGAGTTATTGCAAGCACGAAAACAGTCGAAAGGGGGCATTTTAATGCCAAAAATCTTACTTACTGCTGAGCAGAAACGTCAAAGTGTTATGGAACGCAGAGCGATGAGCCTTAAGGGGCTTATCCAACACAAAATGACCGAGTACGGTATATCAAGAGACACACTCGCAAGAACGTTGTGCGTTTCGGAGCGAACCTTATGGTACCGTCTGCACTCACCTGCTGAACGTCTTAATGTTGACGAGTTTGCGGCACTTGTTGGTGTGCTTCGTATCAGCAATGAAGAGATTATTGAAGTACTTAGGAAAGGAGCGTAAACATGCTTTTTAAAGAAACTAATAATGACGGAATAATTTGTCAGTTCGATTTAGAAGAACGCGGTCTTATGTACAATGCGTTGGACTTCTTTATGAAGAATTGCAAAGGTGAAGAGTTGGATTATCTTGCGGATTTAAC
>JAZNVU010000005.1:0-53115 GCA_045592985.1 Acutalibacteraceae bacterium
CATCTATATTATATAGTACAAATGTTAAGAAAACAATAACGCATCGCGAGAGAAATATTATCGGTTTATGTTATATTTTTCGTACACAGTTTTTTACGCAAGCATTGGTCCCTATCCTTGCGTTGAAATAAAATTTTTGGAGAAAGGAGACGGTTTGCTATGTCAGATTCTAATAATATTACAGTGATAAATCCGGGTCTGTATAAAAACTTGTTGGCACAAGTCGAAGCAATTTACAAGCACAGCAACGAACTTAGTTTTAAAACAAGGGCTCGGTACTATGAAGCAACTAAAAGGTACTGTAAGTTCTTAGCAGATAATTTTCGTCTGCAAAATTTCAAGAACGTGGAAGATCGACACTTTAAAGCCTATGTGGAGCATCTGAAAGAAAACAACTCTGCCGCGACTATACAATCCGATCTATCCGGCATACGGTATTTCCATAGAAAATCCGGTAGTAAAAATAGACTTTCAAAAAATGATAAGCTATTACTGCCTAAACGTGCGACAGGCGTTAAAGACCACTCGTGGCTGAAAACCGAGATTGATAATATGCGACAGTTGGCTATCGAGCAAGGTCGACAGGACGCGGTGATTGCCATAGACTTTGCCCATGAGTTTGGTTTAAGGCTTGAAGAAATCTGCACACTGAGAGTGGAATACCTTATGTCCGCCTTAAAGACCGCACAACTTGTCATAAAAGGCAAAGGCGGTCAAACAAGAGCTATTGATTTAAGTGCAAAGCAACGCAGTATTATTACTAAATATTTGGATTATGCGCGATGTTCGGGCCGATACCCGAGGGATTACTTAATCTCCGCAAGCGAAAAAGACGGAGTCAAACGTGAAAAGCGTTCTTTGCAGAACTGGATGAGTTATAACCGAAAAAGCTTCATGATAGAAAATCGGGAAGATTTAAGCGATGACGGTAAAAAGAACCGAGACAATCTCATGGCACGGACTCAGACACACCTACGCACAAAGAACCTACGCTGAAGCGTTGCAAGAAAGACCACGCAGAGCACGAAAGATTGTAAGCGAGAACTTAGGCCACCACAGAACCGAAGTAACAAGAATCTATTTGGCTGATAAGCCGAAGAAAAAGTAAGTTATTAATTAAAATGATGAAGGAAGAATTTAAATTGACGACAATATCCTGCTGACGAAAATCTGTAGGATTGATATATAGGGACAATCAAAGGAAGAACAGTAATCCGGCGGTGGCACCCGTCACCGCCTGTAAGGAGATTTTATATGTTATATGATTTGAGTAAAGCAAATAAAAAACGTCCATACTACTAGTGAGTAGAAAGGAAAATATATGAAAAAAGATAATAAGCTCGAAGTTGAGATTATGACAAGAGAGCTTAGATTGCTTTATTATAATGATTATCTTTTTAAGAATGGTGTTATAACAAAGCGTGAGCACGATAAGATGAATCTTGCTATAATCTCAAAATACGGAAAAAGACGTCACAATGAACTCGGCGAAATTTCATTAGAAGATCGTCTTTCTTCCGCCCGGCACATTTAATATGTGCCCTTACATAAAATTTTAGAGTTTATTATCTTAAATGAGTTGACAATATATCAATATTATGATAGAATATGCATAGAATAATTACGGGAGGTAATTTTATGGCAGCAATTAGACCTAGCTCTGATTTGAGAAATAAATATAACGAAATATCTGATTTTTGTAATCAGTTTAACGAGCCTGTATTCATTACTAAAAATGGAACAGGAGATTTAGTTGTTCTCTCAAATGCAGAATACGAAAGACTTTGTGGCAAGGCAGAACTGCATAGATTGTTAGACGAAGGCTTGTTTGCAGTTAAAAACGGTAATAGCCGTCCGGCAAGCGATGTATTTTCTGATATAGAGAGGAAGTTCGGATTTGACGGAGTATAAAATTGTTATCGAAGAAACAGCTGAGAACGATTTAGTCGGTATTTTATCATATATAAGCGACACACTTCACGAACCGGGTATTGCGATGAAAATTTACGGGGCGATTAAGAAGGAAGTATTAACTTTAAACAAAATGCCGTTAAGGTACGCTGTCGTTAGTGAGGAGCCCTATCGTTCTATGGGGGTTCGCAGAATACCGGTTGAAAATTATACTGCTTTTTATATTGTTGACGAAAAAGAAAAAACAGTACATATTTTCCGAATTCTCTATAACCGCAGGGAATGGCAATATTTATTGTAATACAGATATGCTTATGACTATTTAAAGGCACGAACTGTCCACAGTTCGTGCCTTTAATAATGCCTATACAACCACTCTAAATCCGTATGTAATCTGCTTTTCATAGCCTTTTACAGTGCGATTTTTACGAGTGAAATTCATATGTCGTACAGGACAGATGTTATTAACCATCTGTCCACCGATAGAGCCGGCCTGCTTTGCGGTAAGGTCACCGTTGTAACCCTGCTTGAGGTTTACACCAACCTCAGATGCAGCCTCCATCTTAAAACGATTGAGTGCTTCCTTTGCCTCAGGAACTACTGTCATTTGTTTTCCCTCCTTTTTTCTTTGCGCTTGCAATATTATTTTTATCCTTGTTTATAAATATATTAAAGGTAAAAAATGAAAATTCGGGTGGTTTGCATTTTGCTCACAACCCGAATTATCATTTTATTTCTTCTTAATTTTTAATGTTATCAATTTACAAACCGTAAATGTAACAGCGCCCAAAATTCCGGCTACTATATCCCCCATTGTATTTGCGTTGTTGCCTTGAGACTCCATTCCCAAAACATTATCGACTGTGAACTCGTATATCTCCCAAAAAGCGGCACACGAACATGAAAAGAGAAATGCAACCGTCAATTTAACAAAATCGTCGTTATCGGTTATTTGCTTTTTGTGTAACATCTTTTTTGCGATGTAAAAGCCTGCTAACCCTAACACAATACCGCTTAAATAATGCACGAATTTGTCATAAAAAGGAACACTTGCATAAAGCCCCAACACCGACCCTAAAGGCGACGCCAAAAGAGTAAAACCTAAAAATAATATTTGCACCGACATTGGGAATTTCCACAGCAAAAGGCCGACAGCCGCAAACGCAACATATGACCCGACTATTCTGAAAATGTTAATCTCACCAAAAGTTGCCGAAACAACACAGCAAGCAGTGTTAAGAGCCAACGCAACGCATAAAACAAGTATCTTATATTTTTTGTTATTCATGAAACTATTCTATGTCAAGTTCCGGTGGAATATCAATCTCGTCCGACACATATTTGCCGTTTTTCTTGCGTTGACGCACACACTCCGAAAGAAGATACTCAATCTGTCCGTTGACCGAACGGAAATCGTCCTCTGCCCAAGCAGCAATAGCGTCATAAAGTTTTGGCGAAAGTCTTAAAGGCACTTGTTTTTTTTGATTATCATTCATATTTTTAATAAAGGCTTCCTGAATTTACAATCGGTTGGGCATCACGGTTACCGCAGAGCACAACCAACAGATTGGAAACCATCGCCGCCTTTCTTTCTTCGTCAAGTTGTACCATGCCGCCTTCGTTAAGCCGTTCAAGAGCCATTTCGACCATACCGACAGCACCGTCAACTATCATTCTTCTGGCATCAATAATAGCCGATGCCTGCTGACGCTGAAGCATGACTGCGGCAATTTCGGGAGCGTAAGCAAGGTAGGTTATTCTTGCCTCGATAATCTCAATACCGGCATCTTTTACTCTTTCCTGAATTTCTTCACGAATACGCTCGGCAACTATTTCACTTGAACCGCGAAGACTTCCCTCATCGGCAAGACCGTCGCCTGTTGTATCAACATTGGGTGCAACATCATAAGGATAAATTCTTACAACATTACGAAGCGCACTGTCGCACTGCAATGAAAGATATTCTTTATAGTTATCAACATTGAAAACCGCCTTTGCAGTATCGACAATTTTCCACATAACGGCAATACCAATCTCAATCGGGTTGCCAAGACAATCGTTGATTTTTTGACGGTTATTGTTGAGTGTCATAACTTTAAGTGAAAGTTTTTTGTTAACACTTTCCAAATCAATGGTTGTTGATGTACCTTTTGCGGCGGTAGCAAGCAACTTATTGGCGTTGGAAACATCACCGCTTTGATTAAGTTTGGTAGTAGCGGCAGGGTTTACGGCAACGCAGAACGGGTTTACATAGTAAAAACCGTTACCCTTTAACGTGCCGATATATTTACCGAAAAGGGTAAGTACAAGTGCCTCCTGAGGTTTTAAAACCTTAAGTCCCAAAAGCGGAATCCAGCCAACGCAAACGATGATAATACCTACAACAAGCGATGCCACAAACAAAGTGGGATTCTTGGTTTCGTAAATGGCTGCGACAACAAAACATGCAATGCCTACGAGCAACAAAAGTATTGTAAGTACAAGTGCCAACATGCCATGTTGCTTATTCTTCAAAATTTTTTCTTCCATAAAAATACCTCCATACTTTTATCTTTAACTTTATGATATCATTTTGATATCATGTTGTCAATAGTGTTTTTAAAATAATCCTTGTGTTTAGAATATAATATGGTAAAATAGTTATATAGAAATCTTTGTTTCGGGAGACATTATGAAAATAAACAAGCCCTTATCTTTTATACTTTCCTTATTTCTGATATTTTCTACTTTTGTGGGTTGTTCTGACGAAAACCGTAATCACTATGAGGACAGTTGTCTTACTGTGTATTTTTTCGATGTAGGTAACGCCGACAGTTCACTTCTCATTTTCCCCGACGGTACAGTTATGCTTATTGATGCAGGCAACCGCAATGACGGTACTTTGATAGCCGATTTTATGCGTACATTAGGTATAAAAACAATTGATTATTTCGTACTTACACACCCACACGAAGACCACATTGGCGGAGCTTCGGACGTTTTTGATATGCTTAAAGTTTCAACGGTATGTCTACCGATGATTGACGAGGAGTTTTTGCCCGAATCAGGTGTTTATGAAAAATTGACCGAAAGTATTGAAAAGGAAGAATGTAAAACGGTATTTTTAAGTTCAGGAACTGTTCTTGCCGAAAATGATAACTATAACATTACGGCTTTATCACCTCACGCTGATTCCATTTACAGCGACCTTAATAATTATTCGGCTGTTTTGCTAATAAACTGTTTTACCAACACGCTTCTTTTCACAGGTGATGCCGAAAAAGCCGCCGAACTTGATATGCAAACGCGGAATGTTAATATGGATGCCGACATTTTAAAAGTAGGTCACCACGGCAGTTCAGGTTCTTCAACCGATTTGTTTTTGAAAGCCGTAACACCTGCCGTTTCAGTTATTTCATGCGGATTAAACAATTCTTACGGTCACCCAAACAGCAAAACCCTCGACCGTCTGCAAAACGCAGGTTCTAAAATTTACCGAACCGACACCGTTGGTACCGTAATAGCAAAATGTTATGACGGTGGATTTAACATTGAGACCGACAATAAAATTTGTCTTAACGGAGACTAACTTATGATAGAAAGCAAAAACCTTAATATCAAAACTTCGCAAGGTGTAACATATATCACCTTTCCTTCCTTGGAAAAACACGGTGTAAAGCACGCTTTTTCAACGCGTTTGGGTGGTGTGAGCCAAGGTATTTTTAGCACAATGAACCTTTCGTTCTCGCGTGGAGATGACGAAAATAATGTAACTGAAAACTACCGTCGTATTTGTAATGCTATTGGTACAGACTACAAAAAATGCGTTTTGTCACACCAGACACACACCACTAATATCCGCATTGTTACTGAGGACGATATAGGAAAAGGTATTGTCAAAGAACGCGATTACGAGAATGTAGACGGACTTATTACAAACCTTGAGGGTGTTACTCTTGTGACGCAATATGCCGACTGTGTCGGTCTGCTTTTTTACGACCCTGTAAAAAGAGTCGTTGCCACTTCACACGCAGGGTGGCGCGGTACACAAGGTGAAATAGGCAAAAAGACCGTAATAACAATGCAAGAACATTTTGGTTGTCAGCCGAGCGATATTTGTGTCGGCATAGCGCCGTCCATCGGAATTTGTTGTTTTGAGGTTGACGCACCCGTTGTAGACGAATTTATGAAGATGGATATTGACCACAACCTTATAATTCGTGATGACGGCAACGGAAAATTTCACATTGATTTGTGGAAAACCAACTACCTCACCCTTTTATCAGCAGGGGTGAAAAAAGAAAATATTTCGGTTACCGACCTCTGCACCAAATGTCACCCCGATGTTTTCTTTTCGCACAGAGCCACTGCCGGCAAACGCGGTAATTTAGCAGCATTTATTTGCCTTTAAGGAGTTATAAAATGAACGGAAAAAGAGCAAGCGGTGTATTGATGCACATATCATCACTTTACGGTGATTACTCTATAGGAAATTTTGGAAAGCCTGCGAAAGAATTTATTGATTTTCTTGATAAGTGCGGTTTTTCATACTGGCAGGTACTGCCTTTCGGCATGGTTGACGAGTGTAATTCGCCTTACAAATCATATTCTGCATTTGGCGGTAATCCATTTTTTATCGACCCCGAAACACTTTACAATAGAGGTCTTATTACTAAAAGTGAACTTGATTCGGCAAAGCAAAAAACACCTTTCGCGGCTGAATTTGACCGTCTCAAAATCGAGAGAATGGAATTGCTGTTTACCGCTTCAAAACGAATTAAAGACCGTTCCAAAATCGATGCTTTTATAAAGAATCATCCGTACCTTGCGCAATGTTGTGAATTTATGGCTCTTAAAGCCGCCAACAATAACGCTGAGTGGACCAAATGGACTAAGGAAACCTTTGATAATGACATACTTTTTATGTGGCAGTTTATTGAATACGAGTTTTTCACCGAATGGAACGAAGTATTGGAATACGCACACAAAAAAGGTATTAAGGTCATCGGTGATATCCCTATATATGTTGCTTTTGACAGTTCGGACGTTTGGGGCAACCGTGATATGTTCCAACTTGACGAAGGTTTTAAGCCTACCGCCGTGGCAGGTGTACCGCCTGATTATTTCTGCGAGGATGGGCAACTTTGGGGCAATCCGCTTTATGATTGGGACAAGATGAAGACCGACGGCTTTTCTTGGTGGAAGGCTCGACTCCAAAACATGTTTATGCTATTTGACGGTGTTAGAATCGACCATTTCAGAGGTATTGAATCTTATTGGAGTGTTCCTGCATGTGCCAAGACCGCAAAAGAAGGTAAGTGGGTCAAGGGTCCGGGCAAAGATTTTGTCGACATGGCAAACTCGATTTGCAAGGATAAATTCTTAATAGCCGAAGATTTAGGTGACATAACAAAAGAGGTTGCCGACCTTGTTAAATACAGCAACTTCCCCGGTATGAGGGTTTTTCAGTTCGGTTTTATTTCGGACAGCGATAATCCGCACCAACCGCATAACTATATCAATAATTGCATTGCTTACACCGGCACCCATGATAACAATACCCTTTTGGGCTACGTTTGGGATTTGGATGAAGAAACACGCAAAGGCATGATGGAATACTGCGGTTATTTCGACGAAGATTGGGATAACTGCTACGACAGTATTATAAGAACAATGTTCCAAAGCCATGCAGGTACGGTTATATTTCCTATTCAAGACCTGCTTAAATTCGGTATGGACACAAGACTTAATATTCCCGGTAAAGCCGACGGAAACTGGTCCTACCGTATTCTTAAAGAGCAGTTAGAGAGTATTAACTGCGAAAAATACAAGCGTCTTAATTATGTTTACAGAAGGTGAAGAAATGTGGCAGTATATTTCCGAAGTAAATCTTGACAACCAGCCTTTTACCGACAGATATCTAAACAACATACCTGCTGTTAACGCGTTAAGTAAAGATGGCGGGATTTGTTTTAACTCACCCGTTACTTTTTTCGTAGGAGACAACGGCACCGGCAAGTCAACCATTCTTGAGGCAATAGCGGTCGCCTTTGGATTCAATGCCGAAGGCGGTTCCAGAAACTTCACCTTTTCAACCGCCGAATCCCATTCATCCTTATATGAAAACATCATTTTAAAGAAACGAAGTTTTGCCAAAGACGGTTACTTTTTAAGGGCAGAAAGTGTATACAACCTTGCGAGCAATATAGATGAACTGAAGGTTTCAAGTTCATACGGCGGTGCCTCGCTTCACACAATGTCGCATGGGGAGAGTTTTCTGACTCTGGTACAAAAAAGATTTGGCGGAGATGGTCTTTATATACTCGACGAACCCGAAGCTGCACTTTCTCCGTCCAAGCAGTTGACGTTACTTTGCGAGATTAACCGCCTTGTAAATGCAAATTCACAATTAATTATTGCAACGCACTCCCCTATTTTAATGGCATATCCGGGTGCCGATATACTACTGTTTTCTGATAAAGGAATAGAAAAAGTCACGTATCAGGATACAGAGCACTATAAAATCACAAAGGATTTTTTATCTTCTCCTGAGAGAATTTTGAAGCATTTGTTACAATAAAAAAATGTGTTTTTTGGAAAAAAATAGCATAAATTTCTACTATTTAGAGAATTTTTGCTATTTCTGTAAGTATTTGGTGGTTTACTTAATACTCTTTATGTTCTATAATTTACTTGTGAGGTGATAATGGTGTCCGAATCAAAGAAACACTTTGCAAAAAATCTAAAAAAATGCAGAACCGCTGCAGGCTTAAGCCAGATAAGACTGGCAGAGATTTTGTCATATACCAGTAAATCGGTTAGCAAGTGGGAAACCGGTACGGCATTACCCCCTGCTGAGATATTGCCTGTCATCGCTAAAACGCTACATACGGATCTTAATACACTTTTCGATTTCAGAGAAGATCCTATCTACTTTTTGGGTATCGACGGCGGTGGAACCAAAACCCGCTTTATGCTCACTGATATTGACGGTAACATTCTCGGTAAGACTGTACTTGGCGCCTCAAACCCTTCGAGTGTCGGTTATGAAACATCGATAGGTGTTATTCATAGTGGAATTAAAGAGTTGTGCGGCAATATTCCGTACGGTAAAATCTCAGTTTTCGCCGGAATTTCGGGCTGTTCGCTTAACAGCAACCGTGAGTTTTTGCAACATTCACTCGACGGGTTTAAATTTTCTAATCTAGTCGTGGGAACCGACGCTGAAAACGTTATCTCATTAGGCCTTGGTGATAATGACGGTATTGTTTCTATTTTAGGAACAGGCTCAATCACATACACTTCGGTTGGTGGGAAACTTCGTCCCATTGGTGGTTACGGTCACCTTATCGGTGATATTTTCTCGGGTTCAGAGTTGGGTCGCTCGTGTCTTGAGGCTGTTTTATATGACCTCGACGGCAGTGGTCCACACACTTCTATGACCGGCATAGTATTAAAAAGAGTTAAAGATTCTTCTGAACTACTTAGCAATCTTTATAAAAACGGTAAAATCTATTTGGCATCTTTTTCGGATGTTGTATTCCATTCGGTTGCTGCTGGAGACGAAGTCGCCTCCAACATTCTTAACAGCAGCATTGAAAGGTTTGCAACACAGCTTATATCTGCGTTAGATGATTTTGAATCTTCAAAGGCTCCCGTTCCTATTTATTTTGCAGGCGGAATGACGTATTTTGCACCATATTACATCAAAAAAATTGAACACATTATTTCAAAAAAGCATGCGTGCAACATTAATATCATTTCACGCGAACCTGTTGTAGGTGCTGTTTTGCTAGCAGGCGCACCTTGTGTAAAAGACCAAATTTAAAGACTATGCAGTTTTATAGACTGCATAGTCTTTTTTTATGTAACGTCTACAAATCGTAGACTTTTTGTTTAAATTTGTATAATTTGTGGGTTTACACGTGGATTTTTGAGACTTATAATGATTGTAGTCAGGACTTTGGTTAATAGTTGTAATATTTGCAAGGGTGTGATTTATGTGTCTACAATGAAAAAAGCTTTTGCTGACAATTTAAAAGCGAGTCGCATAAAATCGGGATTAAGTCAGGTAAAACTTGCCGAAATATTGTCGTACTCCGGCAAGGCAATCAGTAAATGGGAGTCCGGTACTGCTTTGCCACCTGCTGAAATGTTACCTACTTTGGCACAAGCACTTGACACTGATCTTAATTCTCTTTTTAGCTTTCATGAAAAGCCTTCATTTTTCTTAGGAATAGACGGTGGCGGTACAAAAACCGGCTTCATGTTGACCGATATAAACGGCAATGTGCTGAAAACACTAATTCTTGCCGGCTCTAATCCCAGCGTTATCGGTGCTGAAGGTACTGCCGAGATTATTAAAAGCGGTATAAAGGAGTTATGTAAAGATATACCTTTGGGCAAAATTTCCATTTATGCCGGTATTGCAGGATGCGGAACTCCGAAATTTCGTGACGAAGTAATGAAACAATTTGAAAACTATAGATTTTCATCATTTTGTATCAGTGGTGATGCGGAAAACATTATTTCAGCCGCTTTGGGCAAAAACGACGGTGTTATTGCAATTTTAGGCACCGGCTCAATTATCTATTCCTGCATCGGCGAAAAGCGTCACCGCATCGGCGGTTATGGTCACATTATCGGCGATGTATGCTCCGGAACCGAGTTTGGACGGTCTTGTATATCGGCAGTCCTTGACGACCTCGACACAAGCGGTCCTCATACCATAATGACAGAAATGCTGAAGGAACGCAGCAAGTGTGATATTAACGATTTGTTGCATGAAGTTTACAACAACGGCAAAGACTTTACTGCTTCGTTTGCCGGTATCGTTTTTGAAGCGGCAGAAAAAGGTGATACGGTTGCCGAAGAAGTTATACATAAGAACGCCAAAAAAATTGCCGAAAAATTGGTTGCAGCGCTTAATTTCTTCCCTCCTTATAAATCAAGCGTGCCTATTTATCTGGCTGGCGGAATCGCGGGTCATTTTCCCTATCTAGTTGATACCATCAACCAATACATTACTGATGAAAGATTAAGTAAAATTAACACGCTCAGTTGTGAACCTGTAGAGGGTGCAGTGCTTCTTGCCGGTGCACCTTGTGTAATTAAAAGCGAAAAAGGAGAAAACTAAAATGCTTAAGACTGAACAGAGAAATCCTTATTCAACCCATATTGACAAAATGGCGTCATTGGAAATGATGGAGGTTATAAGCCGTGAAAACTTCAATGCCGCTAAAGCCGTTGAAAACGCTTTGCCTCAGATTGCCGAAGCAGTAGACAAAGTTTCCGAGAGAATCAACAAAGGCGGCCGTCTTTTTTACATAGGTTGCGGCACCTCAGGCAGACTCGGTATACTCGATGCTTCGGAGTGTCCTCCCACCTACGGTGTTTCACCTGATATGGTCGTAGGCCTTATTTCAGGCGGTGACAATGCAATACGCAACGCCGTTGAAAATGCGGAAGATAATTATGAAGCGGGTCAGCGTGATATAAGTGAGTATAACATCACTGAACTTGACTCGGTTGTAGGTATATCGGTTGCCGGCGGTGCTCAATATGTTATAGGGGCATTAGATTTTGCAAAAAGCAACGGCGCATTGACTGTTGGACTTACCTGTAACGACGGTTGTAAAATAAGCCAAATCGTTGACATAAGTATTATTACCGACACCGGCGCTGAGGTTATCACAGGCTCGTCACGAATGAAGGCCGGCACAGCACACAAAATGGTGCTTAATATGATATCGACTGGTATTATGATAAAATACGGTCGCGTATACGAAAACTTTATGATATACGTAAAGCCTATGAACGCAAAACTTAAAGATCGAATGATACGTATGGTATCGGAGATTGCAAATGTGGTCTATGAGGAAGCCGAAGAACGTCTTGAAGCCAATAATTGGGAAATTAAGGATGCAGTTGAAAAGGGGTTGAAATAATGACCACCAGTGAAATCAAATCAATTAACGGGCGACCCATTTTATTCGTTGACGGCAAAAAGACTCCTGGCGCAGCATATATAACCTATTTTGACGAGCGTAGTCATTGTAAGGACTTTGCAAGCGCAGGCTATGAACTGTATTCGCTCTGTGCTTCGTTTTCAAGCCTGCCGCTTAATGCCAACACAGGTTTTTCTCCCCTTTTTGGTATTTTTGATAAACAGGGAAAACCGGATTTCAGCGAATTTGATAAGAATGTAAGACAAATTGTTGCCGCTTGCCCTAATGCAAAAATTTTTCCAAGAGTACGCATTTCTATGCCGCAATGGTGGGTAGATGAGCACGAGGATGAGTGTTGCCGCAGTGATGACGGTAAACTCCGCGAGGCAATTTATTCGGAGAACTTCAAAACCACCGGAGCCGAAATGCTTAAAGAATACATTGCTCACGTTCAAACTTCAGACTACGCCGACAACATCGTTGGCTACCAAATTGCCGGTGGCTTTACCGAAGAATGGTTTCATTTTGATTCTAAGGGTAGCATTTGTCCCAATACCAAGAAGTATTTTAACCTTTATCTTAAAAAGCATTACCCCGAAAAATATTCTGAAGAGGTTGAAATTCCCGAAACAAAAGCCTTTTCAGGAGTTGGTAAAATTGATAATGAAGCAGTATTACATTATCTTGAATTTTTGAATGTCAGCATTGCCGAAACCATCGTTCACTTTGCACGAATTACAAAGGATTGTGTAAATCACAAGCAGATTGTAGGTGCCTTTTTCGGATATGTTGTTGACATAGGCGGTCCTGTCAGAGGGTCAAGCGGTTTGTGGGAAATATTAAAGTGTCCCGATATTGACTTCTTTTGTTCACCTAACAGTTATGCCTATATGCGTGCCTTAGGTAAGGATTGGCACGAACCCATACCCGGCGAAAGTTTAAAACTTCACGGTAAGCTCTATTTTGCCGAGAACGATATCCGCACACATCTTTCAGATTATCCCGACAACTGCCGACCGGGTGTGGACCCTGAGAAAAAGTATGAAGGCCCTATTTGGAAGGGTCCTGAAACGCTCCAAGGCTCGGTTGCCGCCATTAGAAAATCGTTTGCTCGTCAGCTCACACACTCCAATGCTTTTTGGTGGTTTGATATGTGGGGCGGTTGGTACGACAACCCTACTCTTATGAGTGAAATGAAGCAGTTTCGCGAAATTATGGGTGACTATACCAATGCCGAGTTGCCAAAAGAAAATTCCGACGTTGTGCTTGTCATCGACGAGACCTATCACCGAAGAATCGGCACCACCGACCCGATGTACTACGTTGCAGGAAAATACAGAATTGCAATCGGCAATGCGGGTATCCCTTACGATATTATGATGGTTGAAGATTTTGAGCACTGCAAGGATTACAAGGCTGTTATTATGCCCTATCCTGAGGAATATTTTTCCGACAATGCAAAAGTTCTTAAAGCCTTCTGCCAAAAACATAATGTTCCCGTACTAACCGCAAGTTTGAGCGATATGACCGAACTTGACACCGATGTTTTGCGTAAACGTCTCATTGGTGCAGGTGTTCATTGCTATTGTGATACCGACGACATCGTGTACTGCGGTAATGGATACATATCTATACATTCGGCCACCAAAGGCAAAAAGGTTATATCACTACCCTTAACAGCCGAAATAACACCGTTGAATTCTAACGACCCCGCCTTTACTTCCGACAAAATCGAGGTTGAAATGAAGGAATTTGAAACACTTTTGTTTAAAATCAATTAAATTAACAATTCTTTCAAAAAGTATAAATTTTTACAGCAAAAAATCCCACCTGCTTCAATGCAGGTGGGATTTCAATTTATTTATTTCTCGCAGGAATCATCGTATTTAAGGTTCGGGAAGTACTTGCAGAACTCCTTAAACTCTTTACGGTAGTCGCCTTCGATTTCAACAAAGTGGTGAATGTAAGGACCGTCAAGCAAGCGGTCTTCAATCTTGTCAAGATTCTCAAACTCACCCCAAAGGTATGTACCATGGGTCTCAGGGCCTTCAACAGTGTGGCAAAGCAAAGGTAAAACCATGTAGTTTCCGCTTTCCTGGTCCATACGTGCTACGGTATAGGTGCCGTCTTTTGCACGGAACCACTCACGCTGGTTGACAAGCAATGCAGGGCTGTCAGGAGCCTTGACAGAAAGCGGGAACGGTCCGCAGTGCCAAAGCAACTCTGCATTCTGATTTTCAGGATGGCGAACAGTGAACTCACCAAGGAAAGGTCTCTTCTTGCCCAAGGTTGCCGAAGTGAGAAGCGAAGCGGTAATAGCGCAATGCATATCGCTTTCGCATGCTACGTAGTAACCCATATCGTTGAGAACGCCGAATACTGCACAGGGGCAGAAACCGTCGAACATCTGAATAAATCCTGTCCAACATTCACTCGACATAATATCAACATTGTAGTCCTTAAACAACTTCTTGTATGTAACAACCATGGTTGCCATTGTTTCAAGGTAGTTGGGGGTAAGGTCATCCATCTCGTAGTTGTCTTTGAAATACTGCAGAACTTCTTTTACATCGTCCTGCATGGTTTCCTTAACCTCGTTATAGGTCTGCTGAACAAATGCGAAGTTAATAGGAATAATGCGGATACCGAATTTCTCCATAAGTTCGCCTTCGTTCCAGATAACCGAGAAGAAAGGCTTGGGTCTAATACCGAGTTGACCGATACGCATGCCACGGAAGTTCTTAACCATACATGCAACTCTTACAAAACTGTCGAAACCTTCTGCAAAGGTGTCAGACTCTACACGGCAGCAGTTAATGTGGCTGAACGGGACATGATATCTCTGCATCTGACGGGAGAGACCGAACGAACCGCACTGAGAATCTGTAGGACGCATGCCGTGCTCATAATACTCGTCATCGAGAGGCGCCCAAATGCAAACAGGCTTATCCATTGCCATAGCAAGGTCAGCCGCTGCTTCTTCGTTACCGAAGTTTGCGTTGATAATAAAAACAGCATCAACACCTGCTTCTTTAAAACGTGCAACGGTGGCGTCAACCGATTCCTCGTTATAAACAAGGTCGTTGCAACCGATACCTTTGGTATCAACGAACTCAACGTTTTCACTTGCAAAGTTCTTTTCAATGTACTCTACAAATCTGTGACCTCTTTCCTCTGCCGAAACCCATGTTAAAAAGGTTTTTGCGGGACGGTTGGTAGTGTCACGGCGCAAAGGCACAAGACCGATTTTTACTTTGTAATCGAACATATTATTCACCTCAAAAATTTTAGAGTGTTTAACACCCATAATTTACATCTTTATTATCCAACTTTTCAACAGAAAAAGCAATAGATTTTTTTACAAATACTTGTATTTTTCTACATTAATCCTCGGAAGAATAGTTTCCGAGTTCGTTTTTGGAAGCCGCTTTAAGGTATGCGTTGATAAAACCGTCAAGGTCACCGTCCATTACAGCACCGACGTTGCCTGATTCAAAAGCAGTGCGATGGTCTTTTACAAGAGTGTACGGCATGAACACATAGGAACGAATCTGCGAACCCCATGCAATTTCTTTTTGAACACCTTTGATATCCTCAATTTTATCAAGATGTTCTCTTTCCTTGATTTCGAGAAGCTTGGATTTAAGCATGGTCATAGCAACGTCCTTGTTCTGGAACTGGCTACGCTCATTCTGGCAAGCAACAACGATACCTGTGGGAATATGGGTAATACGTATTGCCGACTCGGTTTTATTAACATGCTGACCGCCAGCACCACTTGAACGGTAGGTATCTATTTTAAGGTCTTCTTCCCTAATCTCAATATTAACATCGGCTGTTATCTCGGGCATAACTTCAAGTGAAGCAAACGAGGTATGTCTTCTGCCTGATGAGTCAAACGGCGAACAACGGACAAGTCTGTGAACACCGTTTTCACCTTTAAGATAACCGTAAGCATTTTCACCGTTTATGGTAAGCACGGCACTTTTAAGTCCCGCTTCTTCACCGTCTAAAAAGTCAACCATGTTAACCTTAAACCCATGTGACTCGCCCCAATGGGTATACATACGTACAAGCATCTGGTTCCAGTCCTGAGCCTCGGTACCACCTGCTCCGGCATGGAAGGTAAGAATGGCATTGTTAGCGTCATATTCACCTGTAAGAAGAGTAGAAAGTCTCTGCTCCTCGTGGCTTTTTAAAACTTCATCAACACTAGTCACAACCTCTTCAAGCATTGAAAGGTCGCCTTCTTCATCCGCCATTTCGATAAGCACAAGTGTGTCCTCATAAAGGCTTTGAAGTTTTTCATATTTTTCTATCTTGGCCTTTAGCCCTGCCATTTTTTGCTGAATCTTTTGGGCACGTTCAAGGTCATTCCAAAAATCGGGAGCCGATGCCTGAACCTCCAAAGTTTCAACCTCACGGCGAAGATATGAGAGACCCAATGCTTCACCAAGTTCTTCAATATCACCTTCTAAGGCGGTTAGTCTTAATTTTTGTTCTTCGTATTGAAGCATACTGTATTTCCTTTCTTACCCTTTTCGTACTGCAAATGCTCGCCAGTTTTCACATTCGCACTCGTCAACCACTGTAAAACCGTTAACCGACAGCGCTTTCAAAACATCATCCTCACGTATATCGATAATACCTGAGCAGATAAACAAAGAATCATCGTGCATAAACCTATCCACGTAATCGGTAAGTGAAATTATGACGTCGGCAACGATGTTGGCGCAAACAATGTCAAACTTACCGTCAATTTTATCGCAAAGGTCACCCTCAATATAGGAGACTTTCTCACTCATATTGTTGATTTCAGCATTTTCCTTGGCAACCTTAACGGCAACAGGGTCGATATCGACACCGATTGCCTCATTAGCACCCAGGAGACCTGCCGCAATACTCAAAATTCCGCTTCCCGAACCGATATCAAGCAACTTGCAACCGTCACCTACATACTTTTCAAGCAATTCGAGACACATTTTGGTGGTAGCGTGTGTACCTGTACCGAAGGCGGCACCGGGGTCGATGCTAAGCACTACCCTGCCGTCTTTGTTATCGTATTCTTCCCAACTTGGTCTTATTGTAAGTCTTTTACCGATTTCGGTAACCTTAAAAAACTTTTTCCAGTTATCCGCCCAATCTTTATCATTGACCATATCGGTCTCAACAACCGAGTCAATTCCCACCGCAGTATATCTTTCTTTAAGATACTGCACCGACTCAAAAGGATTCTCCTCATTGCTGATATAAATGTGGATTATGGAAACCGTACGGTCTTTTTTGATAAGTTCTTCATCTATAAGGTCGATATGAGCAATTTCCAAGGCGTCCTTTTCAAGTTCAGAGTAATCTTCGACATAAATTCCGTAAGGAACTACCATGTTGGCAATAGCCTCGGCAGTCTCGGTGTCTTTCAAAGGCACTTTTATTTTAATTTCAGTCCATTCCAAAGCATGTCCCTCCAAAATTGGCTTTAAAACACATGATTAGTTATTATAACATATGTAATTCATAAAATAAACAAAAAATTTTATACTTCAACTCAAACGAGTGTTGATATCAAAATACCTGCCAGTACAAATGATGCACATACTACCTTTTTTAAAAAATGCTTTTCCTTGAAAAAAATCTTTCCTGTCGCAACCGTTACAAGTATTGATGATTGTTTTAAAAGTGTCATTATTGTGACCTGGCTTGCAGGGTCTTCGTTAGCAATAAACAGTGCTCTGTCAGCCGCTATAAACAATAAACTCATTACAATTATCCAAGGATTTGTTTTAAAAACGTTTAGCGATACTTTGGTTTTGGTAAACAAAACATACGCGCCGTAAAACAAGGTGAGATATAGCATATACCAGAACTGCATCTGAGAACTGCTGAGATGACCGGAGGTCATCATTTCCTTATCCATAATGCCCGAAACAGCATTTAAAACGCATGAAACCAAAGACATGGCAAGATATTTAATCTTAACGCGTTCGTCCGATTTATTGCCCAAATTAACCGCTACGACACCTGTGATAACCAACACCATACCAATACACTTTTGCACAGTCATGGTCTCGCCCAAAACTATAAGAGCCAACAACACAGCAAATACCATTCTGGTGGAATCAATTATTCCGTAAATTCCTATCGGCATTTTTTTAATCGAATTAAACGCACATATCCAAGCAACAAAAATACAAAATGCCTTTATCAGCAACAGCACATGATAAATCGGCAGAATGTTGAAAATGTCATGTGAAAGAGGAATGGTAAAAATGAAAGACAGCGCGGTATATAAAAACAAAACTTCTATAACACCGTTTTTTTCAAGCGCTTTTTTCTTGATACCTTCTCTCGCACCCTTAGCAAGGCCATAAAACAAAACAAGGCCTACCCACAAACCCATATTTTAACCCTCTCTTTTGAAAAAAGGTCGCTTGTTTAGCCTTTGTTTTCTATATAATCCAAAATCTCATCCGCATCGCGTGAGACAAAAATCATATTTCTGACGCTTTTGTTTATAAACCCGGCTTCTATTCCCTTTTCAATCATATCTATAAGTCCGTCGTAATAACCAAGGTGGTTTAGAATAGCAATTGGCTTTGCGTGACGTTTTAGACTGTGAAGAGTAAGTATCTCAAACAGTTCATCATAGGTTCCTATACCACCCGGCGTCACAACAAATCCGTCAGAACTTTCCTCCAACTCGCGTTTTCTTTCTCTCATCGTCTCGGTAAAAACAGTTTCATCACTGTGGGCAAAAAGCACTCCGTCAACATTAAAAAACGACGGAACGACCGCCTTGATTTTACCGCCTTTGCAATAGACGCCTCTTGCGACAGCGCCCATAAGACCGTTATCACCGCCGCCGAAAACAAGTGAATGACCTCTTTCAGCGATTTTTCTGCCTAGTTCTTCACCGTTTTCGATATAACGTGGATCGATATTGCTGCTTGCTGCACCATAGATACAAATTCTCATAAAATCACCTTTCAATTCATTTTTACTAACATATCAACGCCGCATTTTGGCACGACTTTATCTGCTATTATATATTATACAATTATTATAGACTAAGAATGTGAAAAATCAAGTGAATTGTGTAATTTTTTCGCTTTACTTAAACTAGGGTGTATGGTATAATAATTAGAAATTAATAAAGTCAATAAGGAGGGTTTTCCTTGAAGCGTATTATAGCCGTTGTTTCATTCTTTTTAGTTTTAATATTTACCGCATCGTCGGTCAGTGCGACCGAAATAATTATAGGCAACTCGAACACACCTGCCTCTTATACTGTTGAACATTATGTAGAGTCGATTGCCTTACCTGACAGCATAATGATTAAATCTAATCTCTATGAAAGTTTTGCCGGCATGCTGACCGAAGCCGAGGAGGAAGATTTTCTCGGATATTCCGTTGATTATTCGTTCAAACAAGATCACATATCTTCCGACAACTCCACAACAATAGCGATAAATTATACTATGGACGGATTTGAGACCGGTGATGTCAACTGCGACGGCTATATTGACCTGTTGGATAGTACTGTTTTGCAAAGAAAAGCCGCAAATTGGGAAGGATACGACCACAGCAAGGTTTGATTTTACACCTTTGGATTCTACTGGGACGAAAACTATGGAAAATATATTGTTGACGGTGATATAATATTTGAGTACAACACAAAAGGCTTAAGCGAACCGTCATACACAAACGACAATATTGACACTTATAACGACTATATAAGTCTTATAGTCAGCATGACAGTGGGTAACGCAACCCTTGAAGACCCCATTGACGAAACGGCAAGTTATTCGAACACTTCCAACAAGTACATTGTGGACTATGTTCACATCTATCAGATAGCCGGTCAGCACATAATGTTTACTGAATAGCAGAAAGCACCTGTGGGATACACCATAGGTGCTTTCTCTCCCAGGCGTTCTGTTTTATAAAAAAAAGCCACAAATAATAGATATTCTTGAGCAAATAAATGTTGACAGGATTGTCTAAGCGTGATAGGATGTTTATGTATAATCAACGTATTCAAACTTTAATCTGATTTTTAATGCTTTGATTAAACAAAACTTAAATTATTCTGGGAGTATAAAGATGAAAAAAATTATTGTTGCTATATCCCTACTGCTGACTTTCTGCATAGTATCAACAACAGTTAGTGCCGCTGAAATAATTATCGGTGGCTCGGACGAAGTGGCAGAATACACTATTGAGCATCGCCTTGAAAACTGTATTGCAAGCGATGATATAGTTGTTTTAGAAACTGACACAAGTGTAGTAGGTCGTGTTACCAATGTAACCGCTTCCTCTTTTTTGGGATACACTGCGCCTTCGTCGATTATGCAATCATACGTGAAATCAGACAACTCGTCTGTTGTAACTATTAATTACACTATGGGTGACTTTGCTTCGGGCGATGTCAATTGTGACGGGTTTGTCGACCTTTTGGATATAACCCTTCTTCAAAGAACTCTCGCCGGTTGGACCGATTACGAGCACTACAAAACCTGCCACTATACTTCCGATTTAAATAAAGATGGTGAAAATAGCGTTCTTGATTCTTTACTGCTCCTCAATAACCTTGCAAATAACACGTTACCTTTATCCGAAGGACGTGTTATGATAACCCTTAACATTCACGGTGACATTGCGTCATATGAATTAATTCCCGGAAACAATCTTTCAACGTTAGAAGATATAGTTATGGGTCCTGAGCTTGAGCGTTACACTTTTGACGGTTGGTATGACAGCACATTTACAAAAGAGTATACGGTTGTTCCAAACACCTCAACTACTTTGTATGCAAAATTCAAAAGTTATAATAAATACACATTTGAAGGCGGAACACACTTTGACCCCAACAACACTAACCGTGTAAACATAATTGATAACCCTTACGGCGAAGGTAAGGTTTTATCATCTATTGTATGCTCAAGTCAACATAGTGACAATAGTCTCAACGGAACTTTAAGAACTTTTAATCCCGGTATTTACGACGGTATTGCCGATGAGGGCTTCAAACCCCAAAAAGGTCAAACCTACACTATCACTTTTGATTATCGCTTCCGCGATATTGATACCGGCAGTTTCTGTCGCTTCACTCCTTACGGTTCAAACAGTCTCGGTATCGGTCAGGCAGAAAATAAATCCGACGCAATTACCACAAGTAACATAAAGTCCCTTACCTTGACGGATAGTTGGACAGAATATTCAACCACCTTTACATACAATGTTGACTATGAGTATCTGATTTTTAGATTATCCGGAAACTCTGCAACACAGAACGTTGTATATATCGATAACCTGGTGATTACAGAGCCTATAACTCAAGAGGGCGTTTACCTCAGTGTTTTCGGCGAATCACAAAGTACAGATTTGACTGTCGGCGACGACTTACCCGTACTTGAACCTTATAAACACGCTTTAACCGACGAGAACTGCGTTTTCGTGGGTTGGTATGATGAGACATTAACCACATCTTACACCACCGTTACCGAAGGCGTAGATACATACTATGCTGTGTATGATAGGCTGACAATCTACACCTTTGAACAGGATGGTTTTTACGACCCCAACAACAACTATTCTCCTACATCAAGCAGATCCATATCATGCTGGTACCGTGAAACTGACCCAACCGACAGTTCTAACATCTGTATGAGAGCCAATCTTTCTAAAAACTTAAACAACACTCATTTTGCCCTTTCTACTTACGACGGCATTGACAGTAACGGCTATGTACTTAAAAGCAATACACGGTATCTTGTCAGTTTTGATTACTATATTGATACAACCTCAACCGATTTAACGTCAATAAATGTCGGAATTCGCGGAGCTGCTGAAAGTAATATCGGGAAAGATAAAGGTAAAACTGGCGGACTTGGTTCTTCATCACTTCAAACTATCGGAAAATGGGATAAAATGACCATCAACATCACTACCGATGAAACGGTAAACGATTATCCGTATTTTATTTTTCTGGCTCAAGCCTCATCCACCGTATCGTATGATTATGTAAAGCTTTATCTTGATAATTTTGTTGTTCGTGAGTTTGACACAGATAACACTTTTAAAATCGCGACTTACGCCGACAATATAACATATAACGACAACGGTGATGTTGATTTTCACAGATTCTCAAGAGTTGGTGCTTCCCTGCCGTCAGCAACCGAATATTACGGTGCTGAATTCATAGGTTGGTACAGTTCAGATATGACGACCCCTTACCGTACAGTACCTGAAGGGGATATCGAGTTGCGTGCAAAGTACAACGCTGACATCCTTAATTTTGCTAACGGCGGATATTACGACCCTAACGACAGATTCGGCACAAACCTATCTAATTTCAGTCGTGATGTTTCTCCGACTAATTCTTCAAACGAAGTATTAAAAATTGATTTTACGGGTGACGGTAATACTCACCACTTTGCACTCAGCCGTTCGGGTTACGATTTGGAAAACGGCTACAAGATGAAGGTTGGATACTCGTATGAGGTTTCATTTATGTATTATGCGGAAAATCTCAGCGAAAATGGTGTCTGTGTTCATTTCAGAGGCGCAAAGCAAGATTACATTGGCATTGCAAGCGGGAAATCGGGTTCATACGGTTTAAAGCAATTGACAACCCAAGGCTCCTGGACCGGCGTAACCGTGACAATAAAATGCACCGAAGACCTTGGCGAAGACCAATATCTGCTGTTCTTGGCACAGGATTTAAACTATACATTAGGCATAGACGCATGTACCTCGGTTGTATATTTTGATGATATAGTTGTTAAAGAAATTGCTCCTAATACCACATATACCAAAAAAACCATCAAGTTCAACGGCGCTACTCCGGGAGAAAAACACTATTATTTGTTTACTCGTGACCTGTATATTGTATATCCCGACTATAACTTCTCTTATCTCGCAAAAATGCAGGTTGATAAACTTGCTTCGGTTTTGACAAGCATAACTTCGGTCACCCCAAAGGTTGTCAAAGAAAGTAGTTGGAGCGACCAAATGGACATTAACTGTACCATTTTTGTCGGTGATGTCAACGGTGACAGCGATGACAATGCCAGTTACCTTGTCAATTCATCTGAACTGACAGATGATGATTATATCTATCAGTTTGGCAGTCGCAACGTGTATGTAAATGGTGGCAGTACCCACGCTCTTGCTATGGCGGTCTCGGAACTCACCAAAACCTTTATTGATTGCGAAGCAAACACCAACTTTACTGCCGGAACCAAATATACAGGTAAATATTCCGAAAAAATTGGTGCTTATTCGAGTTCCGACTACTATAAACCTACATTCTTAGAGGATTTTGACGGCGATGCAGTAAACGAAGATTATTGGTCTATAATGGACGGATCACAGTACTCTACAAGCAGTGTTACCCCGGGTAAAACAAGTGTGCGCTCAAAGGCGCATACAAATGTCGAGGACGGCAATCTTGTAATCAACGGTGCTTTTGACGACAAATACTATTACGGCGGCATGCTGCGTTCACACGGCAAAGTCCAATACAAGTACGGATATTTTGAAGTAAGTTGTATTATCCCCAACGGTGCCGGATTATGGACTGCAACATGGCTAACCTCCAACAATTTTAACGGTATGTATTACGGTGAAATCGACGTAAACGAAAGTTACGGAGATGCCACCATCGAAGGTTTTAATGTTCACAACTGGCCTAGTAGTTCAGGAACCAAATGGGGATTTAAGCACACAAGCGTAGGTTATAATTCAACTGCCAATTCTGGAAAAACCTTTAACGATGAGTATCATACATACGGTTTCCTTTGGACAGAAGATCGTCTTGTCGCTACAATCGACGGTGATGTTAAAGCAACCTATATGTTTAACACCGATGAAAGACTTGACTCATTCAACGATTACATGAGTCTTATAGTCAGTATGACGGTTGGAAATCCCAGTGTATCTGATTCATATAATCTTGACGAAAGCGGAGAATATTGGAACACCTCCAACAAATACATCGTTGATTACGTTCATATTTATCAAATAGACGGCCAGGATATTATGTTGACACCGCCTGAAGCAGAATAAATTTTAAAATCTACCGCAAAATTTGCGGTAGATTTTTTTTGTTTTTTTGAAAAATCTATTGTAAAGTCAAACCGTTTGTTGTATAATACAGTGTAGTACGCTTTGAAGCGTGCGAACGGTCGGGTCCTGTGCGACGGGGTGCCGTGAACCATGTCAGGCGGGGAACCGAGCAGCATTAAGCGGTTATTTCCGTGTGCCGCAGTAAACTCGGTCGTTCGTACACTTCAGAGCGTACTTGTTTTAAAAAATAAAGGAGACAGTGAAATGTATCAGGCACTTTACAGAAAATACCGTCCTTGCACATTCTCTGACGTTGTCGGTCAGGAACATATTACTTCAATTTTGAAGAATGAACTTAAGTCCGGCAAGATTTTTCATGCCTATCTTTTCACCGGTCCCAGAGGCACCGGCAAAACAAGTTGCGCTAAAATACTTGCTAAAGCAGTCAATTGCCTTTCTCCCGTCGAGGGTGACGCTTGCCTTGAATGTGACTCATGCCTTGCTATTGACTCTGGCGATGTTTTGGATATTACCGAAATCGACGCAGCTTCAAACAACGGCGTTGAAAACATTCGCGACCTTAAAGAGCAGGTAAACTACACCCCTACCTCGGCAAAATACCGCGTTTACATTATTGACGAAGTACATATGTTGTCAATCGGTGCGTTCAACGCTCTGCTCAAAACCTTGGAAGAACCGCCTGCACACATTGTATTTATTTTGGCAACCACCGAAGTTCATAAACTTCCTGCCACTATTTTATCGCGCTGTCAACGTTTCGATTTTCACCGTATCCCGCCGGAAGCTATAAGCAACAGACTTATGGATATTGCGAAAAAAGAAGGGTTTTCGTTACAACCCGCTGCAGCAGATATGATTGCTGCCTTGTCAGATGGCGGTATGCGTGATGCGTTGTCGACACTTGACCTTTGCGCCGCAAGAACTTCAAATATTACCGAGGACGACGTTATGCAGGTCTGTTCTCTTGCAGGTAACGATTATTGCATGGCAATATCCGATATGATACTCAAAGAAGACAGTGGTGCTGCTCTCGGAAAAATTGATCAACTTCATAAGAATGCTGTCGACCTTAGCCGACTTTGTAATGAACTTATCACCCACTACCGTAATCTTATGATTGCTAAAACGGTTAAAGAGCCTGCAGGACTTATAGTGTGCACTCCTAAAGTATTGGACGAACTTAAAGCCCAAGCGTCTAACTACCCTATTGAAGGCATTGTAAACGCAATAAATACGTTTGTAAATGCGCTTGACCGTATGACAACATCCGACCGCAGGACAGAACTTGAAACGGCTGTGGTTAAACTTTGCACACCTCAGCTCGATAATTCTTTATCGGCGATACTTGACCGATTAGAAAGAATCGAAAGAAGATTAAAATACTCTGCTGTTACAACAGCGTCAACCCCCGAGCCTCAAGTTGAGTCAGTTAAACCTGAAAACTTGGCTGAAGTAAGTGATGCGGAAGTTTATACTGAACCGACTGCCGAACCTGTACAGGAGGTAAACGAGCAACATGATTTGGCCACAAAGAAGGACATCGAAACAACCGTTGTGCCTTTTGAAGCATGGCAGGACGTGGTTGCAGAACTTTCAAAAACGGCACCTCTTATGGCGGCAACACTTGCAGGTTCGAAAGCATATGTAAAAGATGATTTATTGTTGATTGATTCGGAAAACGACCAATTCTTTTCTCTTATGAGAAACGAGGACCCTATTTACCGAAAACAGATAAAAACAACTGTTCAGGCAGTAGTCGGTGTTTCTTACCGTTTAGGACCATACAAAAAAGCAGTACAACAAACATCGACCGACCCTTTGCAAAACATAATGCAAAAATTGAAAGAACTTGAAGTGCCTGAAAGTCAACAGTAGATAAAGCCTTAATTTCAGGCTTAAGATTAAATGAAAAAGGTGAAAACATGAAAGCAAGAATACCCGGAGGCGGCGGACAGAGCCAAGCCGCAATGCTCAAACAAGTACAAAAAATGCAGGAAGACATGGCTAATCTTCAGGCAGATATCGAAGAACGTGAGTTTTCTGCAACTGCAGGTGGCGGCATGGTTGAAGTCACTTTCAACGGTCGTCACGAAATGAAAAAAATCACGATTGACCCCGAAGCAATCGACCCTGAGGATGTAGAGATGCTTGAAGACTACATCACTATTGCCGTAAACGAGGCTATGAAAAACATTGCCGAAACAAGCGAAAAGGAAATGGGCGCTATTACCGGCGGTCTCAACATTCCGGGACTCTTCTGATGGCATACAGTGTAGCACCACTCGACCGTCTTATCGAACAGTTTGAGCGTTTGCCGGGAATCGGTAAAAAAACCGCGAGAAGACTTGCCTATTTTGTTATAACAAGACAGGATAATATGGCACAAAAATTTTCGGATGCTTTGCTTGAAGCTAAAGAAAAAATAGGATATTGTTCTGTCTGTCAGAATCTTACTGACGGTGAGGTCTGTTCAATTTGCAGTTCTAATGACCGCGACCGAAGTATAATATGTGTTGTTGAGGATTCGCAGGATGTTATGGCATTTGAGCGCACACGTGAGTATAAAGGTCTTTATCATGTGTTGCACGGTGTACTCTCCCCTCTTGACGGTGTCGGCCCTGACCAATTGAAGATTCGTGAACTCATGACCAGGCTTTCATCGGGTGAGGTGACCGAAATTGTTGTAGCCACCAACCCCACTGTTGAAGGCGAAGCAACGGCAAGTTATATTTCACGTCTTGTAAAAACCATGGGCATAAAAGTAACCCGTCCCGCTTTGGGTATACCCGTTGGCGGAGAACTTGAATATGCCGACGAGGTGACCCTAACCAGAGCTTTCGAAGGCAGAAAAGAACTTTGAACAATTTCCACTAATTACCTATGCTTTTTTGGCATAGGTAATTTTTCGTTGCACAACAAAAAAAACTCTGAAACCACGTAGGTTTCAGAGTTTTTTAATGTTGTTAATTATTCAACTTTAAGTGAAGTATCTCTTATTTTCTTTTTCTTGAGTTGAATTCTGAATATTACGATACCTGCAACAACCGCAAGGAATACCACAACTACAATGATGAAAAGTACTACATTAGGTGCACCGTCATCGCCGGTATCCTCTTCGTTAGGAACGAAAGAATAACTAATGTTATTTGCAATAGCATACTCAGCAACTGCCGAGCCCTCAACACATTTAACGGTAATGTTCTTGCAACCTGCAAAAGCATCAACACCAACTTTAGCAGTGGAAGGTTGCAAGGATATCTCTTTTAAAGAGGTACATCCCTTAAATGCTTTATCACCGACAGAACGGGGATTATTGGCAAAGTTTACAACCTCAAGTGATGTACAATCCTCGAATACTGAGAAGTCGATAACTGAAACTCTGGCAGGAAGATCAACTGCCTTAATTGAAGTACATCCCTTAAACGCATTGTTACCTATAGAAGATACGTTCTGAGGAACCGTAATCTCTTTAAGGGCAACGCAACCCTCAAATGCACCAATACCGATATTGTTTACAGAGTCGGGAATGGTGACCGATGCAAGCGATGTACATCCGGCAAAGATTTTTTCCGAAACAATGGAAACACTGGCAGGAATATCAAAACTCGTCAAGGAAGAACAACCGTTGAATGCCAAAGTTCCGATTTCCTTAACAGTAGAAGGAAGTTCTATCTGTGCAAGTGCCGAACAACCATTAAATGCATTAGCACCTACGCTGGTGATAGAGCCAAGCAAAGTGACAGAACCAAGATTCTTACATCCAAGGAATGTGTTATCACTGATAACCGTTACCTTTGCAGGTAATGTAATCTCTTTAAGGTTTTCACATCCGTTAAATGCACCTGTAGCTACCGATGTGACCGATTCAGGAATTACAACCTCTTCAAGACCTACACAACCGGCAAAAAGATTAGAACTTACAGCCTTGATATTTAAAGGAAGTTCAACCTTTACAAGGGTTGTACAGCCACTGAATGTAGCATCTCCAATGGAAGTAAGTTTCTCACGGTTAAGGTCAATAGTCTGCAATTTTTCACAAGATTGAAATACCGACAAACCTAAAGAGCGAACGTCTTTAGGAAGTACAACCGTCAAAAGTTCAGTACAACCGTTGTACGCACTGTCTTTAATATACATAACCGAGTCAGGAATGGTGATATTTACAAGCGAAGTACAGTAAGAGAAGGCACCAACACCGATAGTTTCAAGTGAAGGAGAATATGTAATGGCATCAAGTGCGACACAAGAAGTAAATGCTTCAGTACCTATTTCAACAACGTTGCCTGTATCAACACTCTTAAGCAGTTCACAAGCCTTGAACAAACCTTCGGGAATCTTTTGCAAGCCTGAACCAATTTTCACCGACTCAACGGGGCAGCCCTCAAATGCGAATGCACCAATAGTCTTGACCGAATCAGGTATTACAACACCTTTGGATTTAGTATCAGCAGAGGACAAACCAAATGTTTTAAGTACTGCACATCCTTTAAAAGCATTGGCACCTATAGTCTCTACATCACCTGTTACATAAACAGTTGCGAGTTCTCCGCAATTTTGGAAAAGATAATCAGGTATGGCCTTAACTCCGGAAGGAAGAGTAATGGTAGTAAGAGCAGTCTTACCGAATGCAGTATTGCCAATTTTTGCAAGTGCCGAACCTTCGGCAAAGGATATCTTTTTGAGATATGCACTATTAAAGAATGCTCTCTCGCCGATTGTAGTTACCGATGCAGGAACAGTGAAATCGTCAAAATAAACAATCTCGTCATCTTCATCGCCACAGGAACTGAAGGCCTCTTTGCCTATAACCTCAAGTTGGCAATTTTCAGCAAAAGAAACTTCAAGTTTCTTACAACGATAGAAAGCGTACTCGTCAATTACTTTAACACTTGCAGGAATATTAACGTTTGTGAGTACAGAACAAGAGTCAAACGCATGCTCGCCTATTTCAACAAGTGTATCGGGTAAAGTTGCAGTCGTAAGCGAAGAGCAATCGGCAAATGCATAAAAACCGATGGTCTTAACGGTTGAAGGAATACTTACCGACTTAATCGAAGTTCCACTGAATGCTGCGTATCCGATATCGGTAATGCCCTCGGGAATAACAAGATCCTCTCCTGCTTTAGAACCTAAGAAAGCATATGAGCCTATGACTGTAACCTTCTTACCACCGGCACTTTCTGGAATCTTAACTTCTTTACCACCGGTATAACCGACTATCTCGGCATGGTCATCATATACATTGAATTTGAATCCGCCGCTTTCAGTTGTGGTGAAATTCACCTCAACCACTTCGGGCTCAGTAGGTTGATACTGATCGACCGACGAACTCTCAGAGCAGCCGCAAACGAGAAGTGCAACGCACATTACGGCAATAAATAAAATTGAAATTTTTGTGTTTTTCATACCCATTTCCTTCCTGATATAATATACGCATTATCACTCAACGGTTTTAAGCAACACAATGCGAATATAACTAATACAATTATATATTTACAACCCCGATTTGTCAATATTAAAAGTCAGTATACATCACTAAATATACCAATTATTTATAATTATTTTGCATAAATAAACCTTTCAGCGCTATCGACACGTTTGTGGCGAAATACTGAAAGGTTTTATTTTTCTCAAATCTGCTCTTTTTCTTGAGATTCCTCGTCAGTCTGGTCTATTATTTCTGCTTTTGAAACTGCCATGTCCATTTCTTCTTCTGCCAACTTCCGTTGATGATGTTCAGAAAGGTCATTAAACAGCATTGCAATGGTAGCAAAAACGGGAACACCAAGCAAAATACCTGCCACGCCGAACAGTCCACCGCCGACGGTGATGGCAATCAACGTATATAAAGGACGCAGTCCTACCGATTTACCGATGATTCTCGGTTGCAACACATTACAATCCACCTGTTGTATAACAAGTATGATTGCCGCAGTAATAATGGCTAAAACAAAACCGTCAGTAAGTGCTACAAACACCGCAACCACAACACCTGCAATTATAGCACCGAAATAAGGAATAAGATTAGAAAGTCCTACCAGAATTCCGAAGACAGGAGCGTAATCAATACCTATTATAAGGAATGCAACGGTACACAACACTGCCACAATAAGAGCATCTATAAGCGTACTGTACATATACGAGTAGAACACATCGGCTATTTTACTCAAATATTTTCTTGCAGAGGTAACGCTTTTGCGATTAAAGAATATTGCAAAAAACCTTCCGACCGATGATAACAATGCTTCACGGCTGAGCAACATATAGACTGACGAGAACACAGACAAAACCGTATCTACCAAAGCACCGCCGAATTTATATACACCATCGGCAATGGCAACCAGTTTGTCGAAATTTATATCATTGAAAAGATTGTTAGGGTCAAAAGTATTGAGTATCGAGGTAGGGTCAAACATTCCAAAAAACCTGCCATTGGAATCACATTTTGACTCTACAAACTGGACCACCGTCTGATAGTAATAATCGCGGTTATCATACAGAGCAATTATACTGCGCACAAGCCAAGGAATAATCAACGCAATAAGTGTAACTATAATGGCTATACCGGCAAGATAAACCAACAGAACCGATATTCCTCTAGCGTGTTTGGAGAAAAAATTGGCTTTTTTTGACTTCTTGAGCAATTTTTCAATCTTATTGCACGGTACGTACAAAATAAACGCAATTATAAAACCTGCAATAAACGGCGACAGTATGCTTATAAAACCGCCTAATGCCGAAAAAATAACAGGCATCTTTGCGATTATTTCTTTAAATATCAAAACGCATGAAACAAATATGAATGCAGCTATCCACATTGACAACTGCTTATGCTTTTGGTAAAATTTCATTGATAACCTCCGCATAATATGTTAAAATTCATTTATATTATAATGATTGTTCCAACTCACTATAACCATTATAGCAGAAACAAGAATGATTACAAGTATAAATGTGTAATTATGTAAAATTATTACTACATAAAAGGATGATATAATAATGGAGTTGACAAATCCGTCGGTTATTAAAGAAATTCTGACAAAAAACGGCTTTTCTTTCAAAAAGAGCCTTGGGCAGAATTTTCTCATAAATCCCACAGTTTGTCCTAAAATGGCTGAAAGTGCCGTGGAAAACGGTGAGACTGCCGTTCTTGAAATAGGTCCCGGAATTGGCGTCTTGACAGCTGAATTAGCCAAAAAAGCTGAGAAGGTTGTGGCTATTGAGCTCGATGAAAGGCTACGAAACGTTTTGCCTGAAACCTTGTCCGAGTTTGATAATGTCGAAGTGATTTTCGGCGACGCTTTGAAACTTGACATAGCCGAAATTATAGAAACACGTTTTAAAGGGCATAAAGTGGCTGTTTGTGCCAACCTCCCCTACTATGTAACGTCACCCATAATCATGATGCTGCTTGAAAGCAAACTTCCTATATCCTCAGTAACCGTTATGGTTCAAAAAGAGGCCGCAGAACGCATTTGTGCTGACATTGGCAGTCGAGATGCCGGTGCAGTAACGGTAGCGGTAGGCTATTACAGCAGTGCAAGAACACTTTTCAATGTTTCCCGCGGGTCTTTCATACCTGCTCCCAATGTTGACAGTGCCGTAATCAAACTTGATATTTTGGATAAACCACCGTTTGATGTAGGCGACGAAAAAACTTTCTTTAAGTTTATCAAAGCCGCTTTTGCGCAACGCAGAAAAACTTTGGTCAATGCCGTATCGGCCGGTTGCAACTATCCTAAAGATGATATAAAGAAGGTGCTTAGTGAAACCGACCTTTCCGAAAACGTGCGTGCTGAAGCACTCAGCATGTCCCAACTTGCTGCCGTAAGCCGTGCATTAAGCCGACTTAAAGCATAATGTAAACAAGCGCCAACAATAACAGTTCGTCATTTTCTTCAGTTGACAGCAACAGTATCATAACTACAACCAGCATGATATCCCTGTCGAACTTAAGATTACTGAAATTAAACATTTTAAGCAAGTTTAAGCCCTTATTTTCTTTTTGAGGCATCGGCTTTTGCGTTTGGTTTTGCTTTGCGGTGTTTTCAAGGTTAGAACCACCGTAATTATTGTTTCCAACGTGTGGTTTGGTATTGGTTCTGACAAAGTTCGGTATCGGCGGCATGTCATTACCGGCAACGGCACGATCGGCTTTTTTCTGCATATCACGTATTCGTTGCTCGGCATCGCGTTGCATTTTCTGCATATCGCGGTGATTATATCCGTCCAAAGAAATCACCTCAGAATAGTTCGTCTAAGATACCCTGCTGTTTGATAAGCGGCAATAATGACGCTAATTTTAGCAGTTTCACTGCTTTATCGACCCTTTCTTGGCGTTCGGCTGATAAATGAGGTCTCAAAGCCAACAAAAGGGTTGCCCTCTCGTCGGTTTTGTCGTTCTTGAGGGCAGAAAATATATTCATTAATTTCAGTGGGTCAAACCCCTCAGGTAATGATAACCCGCCTTCCAACTCCTTAGTTTCTTCTTTTGGCTGTTGATCGGATGCTTCCTCATCTTTGCCAAACAAGGCACTCGCCATTGCTTGTATTTTTTTCATTCCCTCAGGGTCGGATAAAAGTTCGGATATTTTCCCCGCCATATCATCCATCTTTTTTCGCCTCCTTATTTTGCGTCGTTGTTTTTAATCGATTTTAAAATATCCTCGGTCATTTGCTTATTGTTCATTACCGAACGGACCTTGTCTGCTTTAGATTTATCGAGATGCGAAAGTATTGCCTCGGTGTTACCGTCGGTAGCGGCTTTTTTCAGTTGTTCGGGTGTCATGCCGAGTTTTGCGGCAGCCATATTAAGCATTTTTTCAATTTGTTTTTCGTCCATTGCATATTCACCCTCTTTCATATACAATATATGAAATTTTTAAAGTTGTGATTACTTATATTTAAGGAGTAAATATGAGAATAATTGTATTATCCGACTGTCACGGTGCGGCATCACGCGTTCAAAAAGCCATTGATGCTCAACCTGATGCCAAACATGTTTTTTACTTGGGCGACGGTGCAGAAGAAGTGAAAAAACTAACAGAATTTTATAATGACAGAATATTTCACATAGTAAAAGGTAACTGTGATTTTGGCTCTGAACTACCTTTGCAAGGTTGTGTGAATGTAAACGGTGCAAATATTTATTTCACCCATGGACACCGTAATTTTGTAAAACAAGATACTGCCGTTTTGCAGGCAATCGCTTCAAATTTTGATGCAAAAATTGTTTTGTATGGGCACACCCACATTGCCAAAACAGACTATATAGACGGTGTGTATTATGTAAACCCGGGAGCATTATCAGGAAGCCGCAACGGACCAGAAAGTTATGCCGTAATCGACATTTTACCAAACGGGATAATTCCTATAATTATAAAAATCTGACAAACGAAAGGTAGCATATTATGTTTTTTAAGTCTAAGAAAAACATTTTCGACGATTCGTACATCACTAAGAAGAATCCTCACTATAAAGATGGTATTGTTGACCGACCTGTTTACCCTGCAAGAACCATTGTGTTTTCCTTTCTTACGGTAATACTTATAGGCACTATATTGTTATGTATGCCGTTTTCGTCGGCAAGCGGAAGATTTACCGACCCGGTAACATCGCTCTTTACCGCAACAACCTCCACCTGCGTAACCGGTCTTGTTTTGGTCGACACAGGAACCTATTGGTCATTGTTGGGTCAGATTATAATACTTGCGCTGATTCAGATTGGCGGTCTTGGTTTAGTAACACTCACAACGTTTTTTACCGTGATTTTAAGACAAAAAATCGGTCTCGGGAATTTAACGCTTGCCCAATCTTCAACCGGCTCTCAGACACTTAAAGACCTTAGGTCTTTAGTCAAACTCATCGTTTTATCAACGCTTACCATAGAATTTATCGGTGCTATACTTTTATGCATAAGGTTTGTGCCTCTTATGGGCTGGAAACGTGGCATTTGGGTCAGTGTTTTCACCGCTGTTTCGGCTTACTGCAATGCGGGAATCGATATATTCGACGGTGAATTTACATCACTTACCGCATATGTCAGCGACCCACTGGTTAATTGCGTAATAATGGCACTTATTGTTATTGGCGGCCTTGGTTTCTTGGTATTTCAGGATATTTTGCATTATCACCGTCGTAAAAGAATGATGCTTCACACCAAGGTGGTGGCTTTATACACTGCAATTCTCATTTTGTTTGGAGCAATTGTATATTTTACGTTTGAATACACCAACCCTAACACATTAGGTGAACTGTCTTTTGGCGACAAGGTTCTTGCCTCGTTTTTCCAATCAGTTACTGCGCGTACTGCGGGATTTAATACAGTCGATTTCGGTGCTATGAACGACCCGACAAAACTTGTAAGCTGTGCATTGATGTTCATCGGTGCGTGTCCCGGTTCTACAGGCGGTGGTGTTAAAGTAACTACGTTTGTTGTAATATTTATGACCGTAGTTGCAGCACTTTGTAACCGCCGAGACACCGTTATTTTAAAGCGCAAAGTAGATTACAGCATTGTTTATAAATCACTGGCACTTGTAGCCGTTGGTATTGTCATTTGTATAATCACATCAGCGGTAATTATCGTTGAAAATCACGAACTTTCAACTATTGATGCGATGTTTGAGGCTGTTTCGGCATTTGGAACAGCAGGTCTCTCCGCAGGTATTACAACACAACTTGGTCTTATTTCAAAACTAGCCGTTATTGTCACCATGTTTATCGGCAGAGTGGGTACATTCTCCATCTTCATGGCTATGACGCTCAAAGAAAATGAAAAAGGAGACCGAAAACTTTTGCCGAGTGGCGAAATCATGGTAGGTTAATATGATAAAAATAATGTTTATATGCCACGGGAATATCTGTCGTTCGCCCATGGCGGAATTTATAATGAAAAAGTTAGTTCATGATAAGGGTTTAGAGGATGATTTTTATATTTCTTCATCGGCAACAAGCACCGAGGAAATCTGGAACGGTATCGGCAACCCTGTATACCCTCCCGCAAAAGATGAACTTTTGCTCCACGGCATAAAATGTGATGGCAAACATGCTGTACAACTCACAAAGTCGGATTACGAAAAATATAATTATCTTATATGCATGGATTCGCGTAACATTCGTAATGCGTTGGCTATTCTCGGTGGCGACCCCGATAAGAAATTATGCAAGTTGATGGACTTAACCCCAAAAGGTGGCGACGTTGCCGACCCTTGGTATAGCGGTGATTTTAGTACCGCCTACCGCGACATTGAAACAGGCTGCCGTGCACTGCTTGAAAAACTGACATAAAAAAAATAAACCTGAACCGATAAAGTTCAGGTTTATTTTTATTTGGGTTTAATTAAGTGCTGTTTCGAGCATGTCTGCCGCACCTAAAAGGTAGTCGGCATAGAATTTTTCAAACTCGCCGTCGTTTACAAGTTCGGTCAAATTGGGGTCAATAGGCATGCGACCAAGCGGCATAATCTGTAATTCACCGCAAAGTTCATTAAACTTGCTTTCGCCAAAGATGTTGATGGCTTTGCCACAATCGGGGCATTTTACATAACTCATGTTTTCAACCATGCCGAGTACAGGAATATCCATCATTGAAGCCATGTTGCAAGCCTTCTTAACGATAAGCGAAACGAGGTCCTGCGGAGAGGTTACGATAATAGCACCGTCAATAGGCAAAGACTGATAAACGGTAAGAGGAACGTCACCGGTTCCGGGAGGCATATCGACAAACATATAATCAATTTCGCCCCAATAAACATCGGTCCAGAACTGCTTAACTGCACCTGCCAAAACAGGCCCTCTCCAAACAACGGGGGCATCGGGACTGTCGAGCAGCAAGTTGCAGGACATAATCTTTATACCATTTGCGGTTTCTTCAGGCAAAATGCCTTTATCATTCATTTTTGCTCTTGAATTGATACCGAACATTCTTGGTATAGATGGTCCGGTGATGTCGGCATCAAGAATACCCACTTTATATCCCTTGCGGCTCATAAGAACTGCAAGCATGGCGGTAACCATGGATTTACCAACACCGCCTTTTCCACTGACAACACCTATTACGTGTTTAACGGTGCTGTATTGGTTAAGTTTTTCTCTGAAATCGTGCTGTTCTTCGTGCGCTTTAGAGCAACTGCTGCAATCACCCGAACAACCTGTTTCATTACATTTTCTTTCTTCTGACATTTTAATACTCCTCTTTTACAAAACCGAAAACCGGCAAAACTGCCGGTTTTGAAAATTTATTTGTTTTTTGTGTTATCGGAAGATTGCTGACCGATTTTAAGGAAATCGGTCAAAGAAAGTTCTCTGAGTTCATCGGTTTCCTCTTCCTGCTCGCCTTCTTCGGGTAACAAAGTGATTTCGGAAGGTACTTTTATAGACTCAATGTCATAATCATAATACATCTCTGCATCAAGTTTAACAGTGGCATTTTTCATAACACCTTGTGCTTCAGAGTTATCGGGGTCAACACCGGTCATATCCTCATATTCATAACTATAAGCATAAGAAACTCTTTCTTCGGTTATTCTTCCCTCTGTGTCGATGATTCCGCTTACTGTCAGCGACATCGGTTTCAGTTCATACTCAGTAAAACCTTCAGCATAAAGAGGTCCAAAAACGTCAGCAGGATCAAACTCAACCGTTTTAATATCATAGGTCAGCATGAAGGCGTGTCCGCCAGAACTTGTATTCATAATAACGGTATCAATAACTTCAAAATCCGAAGCATTGAAAACGGTAATGTTCTCCGAAATCTTGCCGATATAGTCAGCAGTTAAATTATCATTGGATACGAGATATGTAGTTTCTGCTTTGTATCCGTAAATATTCTTACCGTCTCCGTACATCATTGTGTGTTCGTCGGTTCCTCCGGATTTGGATTCGGTCTCGTAAAAGAACTTGCTTCCCTCTCCTTTTCCGGTAAAATTATAAGTAACAGAAAGACCTAAGGCATCACTTTCGTTACCAAAGGTAAGTTTTCTGCGATAGTTGATCTTAAATCCCAACGCGGATGCATTTTCAACCAAATCTTCGGTATTGTCATACGCAACATTTACAAGACTCACTGTATTCTGATCAACCGAATCTCCTGTCGCGTTGGTATTATCGTTTCCCTCGTCCTTACATGCACAAAAACACACCATCAAAGTAAGCACTAATATAGCGCAAAGTATCTTTTTCATACAAAAACCTCTTATTTTGATAAACTTAAGACGCAAATATCACGTCCAATGTCACACTTTTAAGTCATTATACCACATCAAAATCAAAAAAACAACAATAACAACTAAATTTTTTGATGGAAAAAGGTTGTAATTACAATTAAAATCTGCAATAATATATAAGAATATAATCTACTCTAATATTGGAGGTTAAAATAATGACCGATTTTTCAAAAATGGCGGAACTGTTATTACCCAATATTGACAAAATACCGTCATATTATGAAGAGATGTATCCCAAACGCAATCTGCCCGAAGGTGCAAGGGTCACCCGTGTTGCACCCAGTCCCACAGGATACCTTCATTTGGGAACACTTTTTGTTTCACTCATAAACCGATTGGTTGCCGACTCAACCGGTGGTATTTTCTTCACCCGAATCGAAGATACTGACAAAAAGCGTGAGGTTGAAGGCGGCATTGCAGATATTATCAGTGGAATAAAACGATTCGGAATTAAGATTGATGAAGGTTTTGTTGAGGCTGATAAAGAGCAAGGCGACTATGGTCCGTATAAGCAGTCCCAGCGTGCCGCAATCTATCAATGCTACGCCAAAGAACTTATAAGACAAGGGCTTGCCTACCCTTGTTTCTGCTCTGAGGAAGACCTTGCTGCGTCACGTGAAAAGCAGGAGGCTTTAAAGGTTCGTACCGGTTATCACGGCGAATGGGCAAAACACAGAAACATAACCTTTGAAGAAGCCGAGGCACTTATCAAAGAAGGTAAAACATTTGTTGTAAGACTTAAATCACCCGGCAGTGAAGAAAACAAAGTTGTATTTGAAGACGGTATCAAGGGCAAAATTGAAATGCCCGAGAACGACGAGGATTTTGTAATACTCAAATCCGACGGCATACCCACTTACCACTTTGCCCACGCGGTTGACGACCATTTGATGGGCACAACCCACGTCATTCGCGGTGATGAGTGGATTTCTTCAACACCTAAGCACCTGCAGTTGTTTAAACTGCTTGGCTTCAAAGCACCTAAGTACGTTCACGTTTCTCCTATTATGAAACTTGACAACGGTGCAAAACGTAAAATCAGTAAACGTAAAGACCCTGAGGCAGCCGTTCATTTCTTTGCTGAAGAAGGCTACCGTCACGACAGCGTTATTGAATATCTTATGACCATTGCCGCAAGCGATTTTGAGGATTGGAGAAGAGCCAACCCCACCGAAGATTATAAGAAATTCAAGTTCAATATAAAGAAGATGAGTGCTTCAGGCGCTTTGTTTGATACTAACAAACTTAACGACGTTTCAAAAGGTGTTGTTTCCCGTATGACATCGAGCGAAGTAGTTGAGGAACTTATCGCTTGGGCTGAAGAGTTTTCACCCAAGTTTGCCGAGATACTTAAAAAGGATATTGGCTATACGACCAAGGTTTTCGCTATTGACCGCGATGTCCCCAAACCCAGAAAAGACATTATTAAGTGGAGCGACTGTGAAAACTACTGTGCATTCCTTTTCGACGAACTTTATACCCCTTGTTTTGATTTACCTGAACATATTGAAAAGGAATCGGCAGTTAAAATTCTCGAAGCATACAAAACAGCATACGATCCCTCACATGACAACCAACAATGGTTTGAAACTGTTAAGAGCGTATGCCCTGCTGCAGATTTTGCCAACGATACCAAGGTTTATAAGCAAAACCCCGAACTTTATAAAGGCAACCCTGCCGATGCTTCGACCATCATTCGCGTTGCTGTAACAGGACGTACCAACACACCCGACCTTTGCAGTATTATGAAGGTTTTAGGTGTTGACCGCACCATGACACGAATCGATGCCGCAATAGAACACTTTAAAAAATAACGGAGAGACATTTATGGAAGAAATTAAAAATACCGAAGTAACCGAAGTTGCTTCCAACTTTATACATGATTTTATTGATGAAGATTTAGAAAACGGAGTTTATCCTTATGTTCAAACCCGTTTTCCTCCCGAACCCAACGGTTATCTTCACATTGGCCATGCCAAAGCAATTTGCATTGACTTTGGTACCGCCGAAAAATACAACGGAAAATGTAATCTTCGTCTTGATGATACCAATCCCACCAAGGAAGACGTTGAATACGTTGATGCTATCAAAGAAGATATCGAATGGCTTGGCTTTAAGTGGGATAACGTTTACTTTGCTTCAGACTATTTTGATTTTATTTATGAATGTGCATTAAAACTCATTGACAAAGGCTTGGCTTATGTTGACGAGTCGGATGCCGACACTATCCGTGAAATGCGCGGCACGTTAACCGAACCCGGTAAAAACAGTCCCTACCGAGACAGACCTGTTGAAGAAACCAAAGATTTATTCCGCAGAATGACCGAGGGTGAGTTCCCGAACGGTTCAATGGTACTTCGTGCAAAAATCGACATGGCAAGTCCTAACCTTAATATGCGTGACCCTGTTATTTACCGCGTACTTAAAGCGCACCACCACCGCACAGGTGACAAATGGTGCGTATACCCAATGTATGACTTTGCTCATCCTTTGTCCGACGCAAAAGAGGGTGTAACCCACTCACTTTGCTCGCTTGAGTTTGAAAACCACCGTCCTCTTTATAACTGGTTCTTGGAAGTTTTGGAAATCCCGCAAGCACCCAGACAGATTGAGTTTGCACGTATGAACGTAAACTACACTTTAACCAGTAAACGTAAGTGCTTGAAACTTGTTACCGACGGCATTGTTGAGGGTTGGAATGACCCCAGAATGGCTACTATAAGCGGTATGCGTCGCCGTGGTTACCCTGCCGAGGCTATCAGAACTTTCTGTGAAAAAATCGGTGTTTCCAAGGCTTACAGCGTTATCGACTATGCTCTTCTTGAGTCTTGTGTCAGAGACCATCTTAACATCAATGCCGAACGTGCTATGACGGTACTTCGTCCTTTAAAGGTTATTGTTGACAATTATCCCGAAGGCAAAACCGAGGATATCGCGGTTGAAATCAACCCCAACAAACCGGAACTCGGTACAAGAAACATCACGTTCTCGAGAGAAATTTACATCGAGCAGGACGACTTTGCTCTTGTGCCTCCTCCCAAGTATTTCCGTCTTTGCCCTGAAAAGGAAGTCCGTCTTAAGGGTGCATATTTTGTAAAATACGCTTCTCATGAAAGCGATGAAGACGGTAATATTACCGCCGTTCATGTAACCTACGACCCTGCAACCTTTGGCGGAGATTCGCCTGATGGACGCAAAGTTAAAGGAACCTTGCATTGGGTATCGGTTGAAAACTCGGTCGACGCTGAAATTCGCCTTTATGACCGTCTTTTCAATGTTGAAAACCCCTCTGACGAGGAAGGCGTTGCTTCGTTCCAGGACAACTTAAACCCCGAGTCTCTCACAGTTTTGACAGGATGCAAATGCGAAGCATTTATGAAAGATGCAAAACCCGGTGACGGATATCAGTTCATGCGTCAGGGTTACTTCTGCGTTGATACATCCAGCACACCCGAAAAATTAGTTATCAACCGCACCGTTGCACTTAAAGATTCTTTTGCTAAGAAGTAAAATAAGCCCCGCAAATGCGGGGCTTATTTAAAAGGAGTGGAATTATGAAAGTACATAATATATTAACTTTTTTGGAAACAGTCGCTCCCAAAGAAACCGCGCTTTCCTTTGACAACGTTGGTTTGCTGGTTGGTGACCTTGAGTCCGAAGTCAGCGGAATTTTGGTATCACTTGACTGCTTTGATGAGGTTGTCGACCGCGCGGAAGATTTGGGCGCTAACCTTATAATCACCCACCACCCTATCATTTTTTCTCCTCTTAATACCGTAACCGCAGACAACCTTGTTTACAAACTTATCCAAAAAGGCATATCGGTCATATCATGTCATACAAATCTTGACCTTGCCTTAGGCGGTGTAAACGACGCACTCTGTTCGGCTTTAGGTCTTTACGATGTCCAACCGTTTACCGCCGAGGACGGATTTGTTCTAAAAATCGGTGAACTCGACGAAGCCGAAGACCCATATAGTTTTGCAAGGCACATTAAAGAAACACTTGGCGGCGGTGTTAAATTTGTTGCAGGCGACCGAGATGTTTTAAAGGTTGCTGTTTGCTCCGGCTCGGGCGGAGACTATCTGTCAGACGTTATGAAGTCCGGCGCTGATGCTTTTGTCACCGCTGATGTTAAACACCATGTGTTTATCGAAGCAGGCAGTCTTGGCATTTCACTTTTTGATGCAGGTCACTTCAATACCGAAGATGTGATTATCGCTCCCCTTTGTCGCGATATTGCCGAGGCTTTCCCTGAAATTTCTGTTTCAGAATGCCATTTTTCAAAAATTGAGAACATATAACAAAAAGCCTTAGTAACCGCGGTTACTAAGGCTTTTAAACTTGTTATTATTCTTCGGTTCCGATTTTTTTAATATTAGGACATGACAAAGTTTCACTTCTGTAAACAGGTGCTGCCCAACGAACGGCGTTGCGGATAATGGTCTGAACGTTTTCGTCATAAAAAGTCGGAAAGGTCTCATGACCGGGCTGGAAGTAAAAAATTCTGCCGTTTTCACGATGGTATGTACATCCTGATCTGATAACCTCTCCGCCTTCATACCAACCGATTAAAATGTTTTCATCCGGTTCGGGAATATTAAACGGTTCAGCATAAGTTTCCTCATGTGGAAGTTCAAAATATCTGCCAATACCCTGAGTAATTGGGTGACCAACGTTTATGTTCCAAATGCGTTCCATATCTCCGTCTTCTCGCCAAGAAAGATTACATGTAGTGCCCATAAGAAGTTTAAACGGTTTCGAGTGGTGAGCCGAATGGAGAGCGATAAATCCCATTCCTTTAAGCACATTATCACGCACTCTAACAGCAACCTCATCGGGGACCACACTGTGTCTCACATGCCCCCACCAAAGAAGTACGTCTGTCTCATTTAAAACCTCTTCAGTAAGACCGCACTCGGGGTCTTCAAGCGTGGCTGTTCTTACAACGATATCATCACACTGCAAAAACTCGGCAATGGCGCCATGGATACCGTTGGGGTAAATTTCTGCTACTTTTGCGTTGACTTTTTCATGTACGAACTCATTCCACACAGTAACTCTGATCATATTTTTACCTCCAAGCATTTTTCTAAAATAAGTCTACCATAATATTTTGCGATATGCTATAATAATTTTGCTAAAATATATCAATATTTTTACATTGGCGGTGATTTTAATGCAAAAACCCTGGGATGAAGGCATGAAAACGCAAAACAATATCCCATTAACAATGCAATGTCTTATACAAAACTTCAACGGTCCGTTATCTCCTTGGTGGCACTCAATGCACTACCATGAATACATTGAGATATTATATGCATTAAAAGGCACGTTTTTATTAATGGTAAACGGGGACATCGTGGAGATGACCGAGGGGTCGATGTATGTTATAAACTCCGGCGAACCGCATTGCACCAAAAGCGGTTCAGAGGGCGACAGAACTCTGCTCTGCATAAAATTTATGCCCGAAGTACTGTTTTCCTCCGGACAAAGTATTACCGAAATGGAATATACCATACCTTATGTGTTTGACAATTTTGGAACAGAAAGACTATTAGGCCAAGATGTTTTGAAGGATACATTTATACCAAAAGAGTTTGATTTTTTAAAAAACGAGCAGACCGACAAAAAATTCGGTTATGAATTAGTTATACACTCAAGCGTTTTGCGAATTTTTTCATTTGTTTTGCGTTATTGGTATGAGCGTGCAGGAAACCCCGACCTCCCCTCTAACCAAAAGGCTGTAAACGCTGTTAAAAAAATCCGCGAGTACGTAAACAAAAACTACACCACAGCAACACTTGCAGAAGCCTCTGAACATTGTGGGCTTAGTTACAGTTATTTTTCTCGAATTTTTAACGAATATATGAATATGAGTTTCAGTGATTATGTAAACCTTGTCCGTGTTAACAATTCGATGAAACTTCTATCTTCTACCGACATGAGTATAACCGAAATTGCTATGACAGTCGGTTTTTCAACAACAAGTTATTACATACAGGTTTTCAAAAAACTCAAAAATCTCTCACCCGGTGAGTTTAGAAAACTTTTTCGAGAATAATTAAACGGATATTGCAAAAAAGTCACTTGGAAAAACTGAAATTTCCAAGTGACTTTTCGTTTCAATATAAAAAACATTCGTCAGTACTAAAAGTACGTAATCAAGATCAGGCTTCGCTGAACATATCTTTGCCTACGCCACAAAGAGGACATTCGAAATCATCGGGAATGTCTTCAAACTTGGTACCGGGTGAGATACCGCCTTCGGGATAACCTTTAGCCTCATCATACTCCCAACCGCAAGCGTCACAAACATATTTTTTCATAATAATCTCTCCTTTGTTTAGTTTAAATATATTATACCCAAAACAAGACAATTTGTAAAGTGGTCACAATCAAATATTAAAATATTGTACTACATCTCTTTTCCTCATCTTTTATTCGAAAACGACAATTTGAGTAAAAAGTGAAAAGAGAATAGAAAAAAGTTAAGAGAACAAAAAGAACGACAACTTTCTTGTCGAAAATCGTCGTTCTTTTTTGGCCCGCTTGAAGGGATTCGAACCCCCGTCCTTCAGAATCGGAATCTGCTGCGATATCCAGCTTCGCTACAAGCGGTGATATATTAAATTTTCTTCTCGCTGCCTATTGAGACAGCGAGAAGGGTATTATTGCATTTCACGGTCTACATCGTCAAACGGGTCGGTAGATTCTTCCTTTTTAGGGAATAAAAGAGGATCGGTCGTCACTGCACGGATAAACTCGTTTGCCTGATTTGAAAAAACTTCAGCGTTTTTCTTTTTTTCAATCTGCGTGCCACTTACCACACGACGTGCAATGTAATACTCAAAACTGTTAGCATAATGCTCGTCGGCGGTGTTAAATGCGCTGTCAAAAATAGAACCGTTTAGTTTAAACGCACGGCCTTCAAACTCGGGCAACTTTAAAGAACCGTCGATAAAAGCACCGTCATCAAGACTTGACAGTTCAACCAGTGCCTCTTTATCCATGATATAAACTATTGCTTCCTCATTAGCAAAATTAGCTTGCAAGCGCGTAGTTTTAGACATACCTGTATCGCCTAATTTATCCTCTTCTGTAACTGCGCAGTCCAAAATAAGCACATTCTTTTCACCGTCACCGTTGCGGTCTTCACAGTAAAGCTCTGCAATATTGGTAAGATTTTCTACCATAGTACTGCTTATTGCTCGTTTCATATAAAGCACAATGGTCATATCATATTTTGGTCTGTTTGCACATTGGGTAACGCCCACCGTGAGGATTATTGCCAGAATCACAAGCATAATAACGGAAAATCTTGCATAATACCAGAAATTATACACCTTGCTTGCGGTGGACTGTTGAAATTCAGGAACACCCTCGTGAACAAATTCTTCAGGATTTTCTTGGAACTCTTGCTTTTTAAGTTTTAATTCAATAAGTTCCTGCTGTCTTCTTTTTTGTTCCTCTACAGGATTGAATTTTTTATCTTCCGACATATCATACCTCGGTCAGTTTTATATATACGGATTATACCACAGCCTAAACCAAAAATCAACTTGAAGTTCATAATGCTAATTGCTTTATAAAACTTTAATCAAGTATTTTTTTCAAAACTTTTCCATAAATAAAAGGACGCGAGTTGCCTCGCGTCCTTAGAATTTATTGACCGTTCATAATCTTAGAAATAATATCGAGAACCTTCCCTATAACAGCCACCAAAAACAATTATTTAAAGCTCATTAATATGCCTATAAAAGTTGCTCCTTGGTTTTTGCGATTGCAATTTCTATAGAATAATTGTTATTTTCGATAACGAATCACCTTTGCAGGATTTCCACCCACAATGCAATAAGGTTCTACATCCTTAGTCACAACGGAACCTGCAGCCAAAATACTTCCGTCACCAATTTGGCAACAGCTTGGCGTAATAATTACATTGTCACAAATCCAAACGTCATTACCGATAATTAACGGAGAGGGTTCCGTATTGCCTTGTAGACGCATGGGGATATCTGTTCTGTCCACTTTGTGGTTCATCGTGAATATTTTGAGGTTCTTACCTATCATAACATCGTCTCCGATTGTAACTCCACTAGTGATTTTTGCAAAATCACCGACACCGGAATTATTACCAATACGGAAATCAGAGGCGATAGTAAGTGATTTGCCCCAATTCACGCCTTTACCTACAAACGCAAATGCCCGTTTTGCGAACATGTTTTTTATAACATTTCCCCATTTGCATTTATTATAAGGCGGAAATATACCGTCTGCAAATTTAAATGCAGCTTTATTTATTTTCCTGAAAATAGCCATGATTATTTAAAATAACGGTTCAGCAGTCCCTCAAATGCTCTGCCGTGGCGAGCCTCATCCTTTGCCATCTCGTGAACTGTATCATGGATAGCGTCGAGGTTGAGTTGTTTTGCTTTCTTTGCAAGGTCAAATTTGCCTTCGCAAGCACCGTTTTCGGCAGCTACTCGAAGTTCAAGATTGGTCTTGGTAGAATCGGTTACACACTCGCCCAAAAGTTCAGCAAATTTAGCGGCATGCTCAGCCTCTTCGTAAGCAGCCTTTTCCCAATAAAGACCGATTTCCGGATATCCTTCACGGTGTGCAACCCTTGCCATTGCAAGGTACATACCAACCTCCATACACTCACCGTTGAAGTTGGCTCTAAGTCCCTCAACAATTTCTTCGGGAGTGTCTTTTTTTGCGATGCCTACTTCGTGCTCGGTAGCCCAAGAAGCCTCAACTTCGGTAATTTCATTAAACTTCTCGCCGGGAGCCTTACAAAGAGGGCACTTTTCAGGGCGAGTATCACTTTCAACTATTTCTCCGCAAATACTGCATTTCCATTTTTTCATTTTTTCATTCTCCTTTACTTCTCTTAGTACGTTTTGTACTAAAATCATATTATCATAATTGTTCCCCATTTTCAAGCAAAAAATACCATCAAAGAATAATGCAAATAAGACCGCTGCAACCTTCGTTAATTACCCTCTCCAAAGTCTCCTGCAATCTCATTCTTGCGTCCTGCGGCATGCGTGCAAGTTTGGTATGAAGTCCCTCATTAACGAGAGAGTGCAGCGACTTGCCAAATATGTTAGACTCCCAGATTTTGGTCGGTTCTTCCTTAAATTCATCGAGCAGATACATAACAAGGTCTTCCGACTGTTTTTCCGAACCCACTATCGGGCTGACTTCGGTTGTAATATTGGCTTTCATCATATGTATTGACGGAGCCGATGCCCTAAGCCTTACACCATATCTTCCGCCTTGTTTAACAATTTCAGGCTCTTTTAATGCCAACTCCTCGATTTCTGGCATGACTATGCCGTAACCTGTTGCCTCAACCTCATCAAGGGCATCTTTAAAGCGGTCATATTTCTTCTTAATTTCCGAAAATTCTATTATCTGTTTCATAAGTTGCTGTTCGTTGGCAATATCGACGCCTGTTTCTTCTTTAAGCACGTCATAAAACAGTTTTCTTTCAATGTCGGCACGAACCGTTGCGCTACCGACACTTAAGTTGATATTTTCAACTGTGCTGAAAATAATATTCTCACACGCCGACATCTTTTTGGAAAAATCGGCTATTTGCGATACCTTTTGCAATTCGGAAGAACAGGCAAGTACCGAAGAATATAACTGCTTTTGCAACCAATGCTCAGAAGGTAGAGCCGTCACCCACATAGGTAACTGTATTTTTAGTTCCTTAACAGGGAATTCATAGAGCAACTCCGACATGATATCGCCAATATCATCTTCGTCAAGTTCAATACAATTGACGGTTTTGGCTGTAACGTTATATTTTTCGGATATTTCACGTGCCACATTCACAGCCGACTCGGAAGCCGGATACATACTGTTTACAAGCACGATAAACGGTTTATTGATTTCTTTAAGTTCATTAATAACACGAGCCTCGGCTTCGGCGTATTCCTCGCGCGGAATGTCACTTATACTGCCATCGGTGGTAATTACAAGACCTATAGTGGAATGTTCGGTAATAACCTTTTTGGTGCCGAACTCTGCCGCCATGTTAAAAGGAACAGGTTCCTCAAACCAGGGGGTCATGACCATTCTGGGGTCATCGTTTTCGATATAGCCCAAAGAACTCGGCACTATGTAACCAACGCAATCGATAAGACGCACATTCATGGATATTTCGTCCTGCATCTTTATCTCAACACCCTTTTCGGGCACAAACTTAGGCTCGGTAGTCATTATTGTTCTGCCGCCTGCCGACTGCGGAAGTTCGTCATTGGCTCTTTCTTTTTGATACTCGCTTTCGATGTTGGGAATTACAAGAGTATCCATAAACTTTTTGATAAAGGTCGATTTGCCCGTTCTGACGGGGCCTACCACACCGATGTAGATATCTCCGCCTGTTCTGACGGCAATATCGTTATAAATGCTTGTGCTTGTCATAAATATACCTCCAAAATTTTCTCGCTACCACTAATTGTTATGAAGGTTTTCTTGTTATTATGACAAATAAAAAAGGTGGGTTTGCACCCACCCTTAAACGCCTTCCATATCAAAAGGCGGTATAAAATCTTCACTTCCGCTTGAAAGTTCTTGAGTAAAAATCATATCTATACTGCTATCTTCAGCAAAAGATAATACCTTGTTATGCTCCCTCAAGGTTAGTTTTCGGTTGATTTCGGGATATTTTTCTAGGTTGCCGCACGGAGTATACTGACTCATAAGGCTCAAAATCGCATGCGGTGTATTTTCTTCAACCCATTTTATTACGTTTATGGCTTCGTTTGTTCCTTGCGGCATAACAAGATGACGGATTATAAGACCCTTTTGCATCATTCCCCTATCGTCAAAAACATTTACTTGCCTCTCGTAGCAATGCTTTATTGCCTTGGTTGCCACTTCGGGGTAATTTTCGGCATTGCTGTATTTTTTAGCACGCTCGCCCGACAGATATTTTAAATCAAGCAAATAAATATCGGTAAACTCATCGGCAATTTTTAAGGTTTCTTCACTTTCGTATCCGCCGGAGTTATATACAACAGGAATAGATGGCTTAAAAATGTCAAATGCCTTTTTTATGGCATAAACATAATGTGTTGGGTTTACAAGATTTATATTTTCAGCACCTTGTTCCTGTAGATTTTTAAAAATCTCAGCAAGACGTTCTACTGTTATTGCTTTGCCCTTGTTTTTGTGTGATATTTCATCATTTTGGCAGAAGACGCAACCGAGACTGCATCCGCTGAAAAAGACCGTTCCTGAGCCGTTTTTACCGCTAATACACGGTTCTTCCCAAAAGTGCAATGCGGCACGTGCAACCTTAACGCTTAACGGACTTTGACAAAAGCCACCGTTGTTGCCGTTATCAGTTCTTTCAGCCTTGCATCTTCTCGGACACAGCGAGCATACCATTTTTACATCTTCCTTTCCTTAAAACTTCTACGGATTTGCCTCCGCAAACTAAAAGTAACACCGTATTTAAAATAAGCATACACGAATTAAACACATCGGTCAATACCCACATTGTTTCGCTTTCAAGTGCCGACGAAACAGGTATTAGAACTATAAACAAAGCAATGTATACCGCCTTTAACATTCGGTTTTGTGACAAATATTCCAATGCTTTTAAACCGTAGAACGACCAACCTATTATTGAGGCAAACGCAAAGCAAACGGCAGAAAGTGATAACGCTTTTATACCAAACACACCAAACGGCTCGGCAAACACGCGACATATAAGCGAAAACGGCTCAAAATATTTACCCTCAGTGTATGTAGGTGACGAAAGTACAGCAAGTGCAGTCAGCATACAAACCAAAACGGTATCGATAAAGACCTCTACAATACCCCAACAACCTTGTTCATACGAATTAGATTTATTGGACGAACAATGTGCAATGGGCGAACTGCCCATACCTGCCTCATTGGTGAAAAGTCCTTTCATAAGACCTGTTTTAACGGTTACAGCCAAACTTACACCTGTTATGCCGCCTGCCACTTCGCCTATACCAAACGCCGACTTGAAAATTGAAACAACCGCCGGCAAAATGTTGTGGCGGTTGAGTATTAACGTAACCACAATAGCGGCAACATAAAGGCATGACATTAATGGCACAAAAACCGCCGAAAAGTTTTTATATACCCTATCCTTGCCCGAAATTATCACAAGCACAAGCGGTACAACCGCCAGGGACACCGGTACAATACTAAGTGAAAATCCCAAATCGGCAAACTCGTAAATGGATTTTGATTGTGACACGTTCCCTGCCAAAAGTGATGCCAAAACGGTAAATAAAGCAAAAAGTATACCGAAGAAACGTCCAACACGACCAAATTTGCTTTGGAAAACATACATAGGTCCGCCCGATTTTCTGCCGTTTTTGATTTTGTCCTCTGTGCATACACGAATTTCGGCAAATTTTGTCATCATACCGATAAGACCCGTCACAAGCATCCAAAAAACAGCACCTGCTCCGCCTATGCATATTGCCGCCGTAACTCCGACAATGTTTCCTATACCTATTGTACTGCCAAGTGCTACCGACATCGCCTTAAAGCCTTCAATGTCTTTTTCTTTTATAAGTTTTCCTATCGTTGCAGAAAAAACTTTTCTTGTTTTAAACTGAAAAAAGCCGCTTTTGACGGTTAGATACACACCACAAACGCAAAGCAAAAGGCTGCTGAAATAGATTAACACCGACATAAAAATCACCCGTACATACTATTCAAAAATACGGGTGATTATTATTTTAACTGTTTTCGGTTTCTTGAACCACAGGCTTTGCGGTTTTAACAACGGCGGTAAGCGGTGCTGTGTTACGCTTTACAACCACCTTATCATAATACTTTTTAAAGGTCACGCGACCGACAAATTTATATCCACAAAATTTGCAGGTAAACTCGCTTCTGAAACTTTGCCCTTTAAACACCCACGGTGTCATTCTCAAAGCCTCACCGGAGCATTTATCACACGCAAACTCCAACTTAGATTTATTGACAAGCGGACTGTTTATGTCTTTAATTATAAAAGCCTTAAAGGTAAGGCGCTTATAATAATCGGGATGTGAAGTGTCGACAATAAACTGCGTTAATCTTTTAGGACAATAGACCTTGCGCATTATTTCGGCGCAAAGCAAACTGTCGTCCAAAGCGCGGTGCAGTCCGATACCGTCAATGGGAATACCCAGCATTATGGCTGCATTGGCAACCGATACTTGCGAGGTTATTTTGCTTCCCTTTAAAATCATTTCACTTTGAGCATACTTTTGCAGGTCAACGTATTTGCCTATAAACGGTATGTTATCAATTCCAAAACGAAGCCTGAAATTTTCAAGCAAAACGTACAAATCGGAATTGCTCCACGTCAGCGTTACGGCATCTTTACCTGCCCACTCGGTATAAAGGTTTACGGCTTCGTCAAAAGACATACCGTTTTTTTTCATTTCCTCGGTAGTGATGTTAGTAAGCCTCTGAAAACGGCTGCTTAGTTTCTTAGTAAAGGTCGAACGTATAAGCACTGAAAACCTTGATATTTCATTAAGTTCCTCATCAAGTTTCACCGCGCCGATTTCAATAAGTTCGTTAAAACTTTTTCCGTTGATTTTACGATATGTGGTGTTCCACTCGTTATCAAGAATTATAAATTCCATAATTATTTCCTAAGTTTGCTCTCGTACTTCATACGTGTTTCTTTGTCAAGAATACGCTTGCGAAGTCGGATATTCTCGGGAGTAATTTCTACAAGTTCATCACTCTTTACAAATTCAAGCGACTGCTCGAGGCTTAAAATAGACGGAGGAGTGAGTTTAAGCGCATCGTCGGAACCTGCGGCACGCATATTGGTAGCCGCTTTTTTCTTACACACGTTGCAAACGATATCCTCATTCTTGGGGTTTTCGCCAACAATCATACCCTCATAAACCGGCACACCGGGGCCTATAAACAAACGTCCTCTTGACTGGGTGTTGAACAAACCGTAACCGGTCGACTCACCCGACTCATGAACGATTATTGAACCTGTTAAGCGATTTTCAATATCGCCCTTATATTCCTCGTATCCGTGGAAAATATGGTTCATAATGCCGTTACCGTTGGTGTCGGTCATAAACTGTGAACGGTAGCCGATAAGACCGCGTGCAGGAATAAGGAATTCTAAGTGACTAAGACCTGTTTCACGCGTACCCATATTCTGAATTTCGGCATGACGTGTGCCAAGACGCTCCATAACGGCACCGACGTATTCCTCGGGTACTTCTATCATAAGAAGTTCGATCGGCTCTAATTTTTTGCCGTCTTTATCAGTCTTATAAATAACTTCAGGAGGAGATACCTGGAACTCAAATCCTTGACGGCGCATGGTTTCTATAAGAATAGAAAGATGCAACTCACCGCGACCCGAAACCTTGAAAGTATCGGCAGAATCGGTTTCCTCAACACGCATAGAAACATTGGTCTCAACCTCTTTGAAAAGACGGTCACGAAGATTGCGGGAAGTGACGTACTTACCTTCTCTGCCTGCAAAGGGAGAGTTGTTGACCATAAAGTTCATCGAAATGGTTGGCTCGTCAATCTTAACAAACGGCAACGGCTCGATGCAGGAAGGGTCACAAACCGTTTCGCCGATATTAAGGTCGGTAATACCTGCTACAGATACGAGTTCACCAAAAGGTGCTTCATCAACGTCAACACGCTTAAGTCCGTCAAAAAGGAAAAGTTTTGTAATTTTAACGTTGGAAGTTGTACCGTCAGCATGGCAAAGAGCCACGTTCTGACCAACCTTAAGGCTACCTCTCTCAACACGGCCAACACCTATTCGACCAATGTAATCGTCATAGTCAATATTAGAAAAAAGCACCTGAGTAGGACCGTTGGGGTCGCCCTTGGGCGGGTCAATTTCTTTAATAATGGTATCAAAAAGCGGTCGAAGATCGGTACCCATAGTGGCGTCAGGGTCAAAGGTTGCATAACCGTCACGTCCCGAAGCATATACAACGGGAAATTCAATTTGGTCGTCGTCGGCACCAAGTTCAATAAACAAATCAAGTACCTCGTCGATAACCTCGGCAGGCCTTGCCATAGGACGGTCAATTTTATTTACAACAACTATTGCTTTTTTGCCAAGATCCAAAGCCTTTTTAAGCACGAAACGAGTCTGAGGCATGCAACCCTCGAAAGCATCAACAAGCAGAACAACGCCGTCAACCATCATTAATATTCGCTCAACCTCACCACCGAAGTCAGCATGACCGGGAGTATCAACAATATTAATTTTTATATCGTTATAAATAACGCTTGTGTTTTTTGAAAGGATGGTAATACCGCGTTCACGTTCAAGGTCATTAGAGTCCATAACGCGTTCGGCAACCTGCTCGTTACTGCGGAAAGTACCGCTTTGTTTAAGCAACTGGTCAACGAGAGTGGTTTTACCATGGTCAACGTGGGCGATAATAGCAACGTTTCTTATTTTTTCGGCTGATTGCATTTTTTCAACTTCCCTTTTAAAATATAAATTTACATTATCTTTCATATTATAACAAAAGAGCACTCAACATACAAGTGCAACACAATTAAAATTTAGACAAAATATGCATGATGCAACGGCAATGTTTTGGATAAAAAGGATAAGCAAACACTCTACATATACATGTTGTTTATAATATTTTAGCATTTATAGTAAAAATTTTGCAAAACTTGAATTTTAATGTTGACAAATTGCAATACTGTTGTTATAATATCAAGGTCGCAAGCGCGATATGTGATTCATTAGCTCAGTTGGCAGAGCACTTGACTTTTAATCAAGGTGTCCGGGGTTCGAATCCCCGATGGATCACCAAAAAATCAGTTACACCTTTGGTGTGGCTGATTTTTTTATTATGTATATATATTATTACCGGGGATTGGAACCCTGAGAGGGTGAGGAGCGTTAAGAAAACAGTTCAGTGAACTGTTTTTAGCGACGAAGTGTGAGT
>JAZNVU010000006.1:0-53653 GCA_045592985.1 Acutalibacteraceae bacterium
GATTATCCTATATGGAGAAGAAGATTTAATAGTTTATTAGTAAGGTATAGGGAAAAAATGAATTCGGGTTTTAGTTCAAATACAATAGATGAACTATAAATGATATTTTTAATTGTTTTTCTATATTATAATATATTTGAAAAGAAAATTTAGTATAAAACTAGTGAAAGTAAGGGCTTTACACCAGTTCTTTTTCGGACACGAATGACAGAAAAAGAAAGACAAGTCGAAAGACTTGTCTTTTCTTTTTCAACTAAATCCACCCTGACGGGAGGGTGAAATATTGCTTCGCAATGTGAAATCCTCACTTCGTTCGGGTGAAATCGCTGCGGCGGTGGGTGGATTTAATTTCACCGAAACCGCAAGGTTTCGATTTCACCAAAGGTAAAAGCCTTTGGTTTCACCGTGCGTTAGCACGATTTCACTTTCACTTGCCCCTCCGCCGCTTTTATGCTATAATGCACTTAAAGGTCGGTGATGGTATGAAACGTAAATTATCAAAACTTGCAATTATTTGCTTATGTGTATTTTTTGTAGTGGTAATTGGAATTTTTGTATTGTTATGGAATAGTGGTACTTTTGTATTTGATCACTCGGCAAAAGTTGGATTTGAAGGTATGGTTTGGAATGATAAGAATTATTCAACAATTACCGGCGAATATACAGAGGGGAGAACAATTGCCAAAAGTGAAGATGGTAGTTGGAAAATCAACGAAGTTAAAGAAGATCCATCACATACTTTTGTTGTTGCACGTTCTTTTTTAGACCAATATTTATTTGTTTTTGATGATTATACAGTTCCTACAAGTGGTAAAATCACAACGGTTTGTTGGAATGGTGAGTACATTAAAGATAAAGACTTTACAGAAGCTTTAGCAGAAATTGATGTTGCCAAAACAACCTCGTTTGATTATGAAACCGAAGCAATATTTATTCTTAATGATAATCAGCGTATGAAGTCTTTATATTTTGCGTATGAAAATTGTCCTGTTGCAACGGTAAATAAGGGCTGGTTAGGGAAAATAAAAGGCGAATGGGTTATAACCACATATATTTCTTCTGACCAAAATAATGAAGACGGTTCTCCAAAACCGTACATGGTAGGATGCTATTCTATTCCTGATAAATATTCGCAAATTTTAGATAAGTACTTTTTTGAATAATTAAATGCTGTTATATAATACAATTATAAGTAAATCTTCAGTTTTCAGGCACATTTCTTTCGTGTCATTAAGTTCAAAACTCCCAAAAAACACTCGTTCTCTTGAACGATTGTTTTTTTATCCAAGCCGACAGGCTTGGCATATCATCACGCGTCAGCGTGTATATCATCAACAACGGATTGCCGTTGTTGTATCTCATCACACCTTCAGGTGTGTATTTCTGTCGGCTTGATGATATACAAAACTAAAGTTTTGATGATATGCAATTCCTTACGGAATTGATGATATACAATGCTTCGCATTGATTTTATCTCTACTAACAGTAGAGTTTTTATGGATTAAACTTCGTGTTTACTCAACTCAGAGTGTGTTGTTTTATATTTGCAATTATGCTATAATATCAATAGAAAAAAGTAGGAGGTATTTTTAATGGATGAAATGAAACTTGGTACAAGAATTGCCGAATTACGAAACATAAATAACATTACACAACTTGAACTTGCGGAAAAATTAGGCGTAACCGACAGAGCGGTTAGTAAATGGGAAACGGGTAGTGGCTATCCTGATATTGCATTTCTTCCACAAATTTCAGATATATTTAATGTTAGTATCGATTATTTGTTGAGAGGAAAACCTATTATGAAGCAAAGTTTTTATCTCGGCTGCGGTGGTCAATGTAATGATTATGTGAACAAAAACTATTTAGCAAATGGTTGGAAAATTATAGATATGAAACTTTCTGGTGAGGGTGGCGACTGTACGTGCGCTGTTGTAATGGAAAAAGAAATATTTGAAGATTAAATCAAGAAAATCCTCGGTTTTTAGGCACATTTCATTCGTGCCACTAAGTTCAAAACACCCAAAAACTCTCGTTCTTTTGAACGAGAGTTTTTTATCCATTGCGAAAGCAATGGCATATCATCAACGATAGCGTTGCTATCGTTGTATCTCATCAGTCCGTAAGGACTGTATATCATCACGCTTTAGCGTGCATCAAAAAGCTTTCGCAATGATGATATGCAACTGTTTAACCGTTGATGGTATACAAAACTAAAGTTTTGATGATATGCAATTCCTACGGATTTGATGATATACAACGGCAAGCCGTTGATGTTGTACATCTTAAATTTGTTTGATTGCAATAGAATTACTTGTTTTCCATTGTAACTAAACGATAATTATTTAACTTGAAGTTAAGTGGTATAAAATAACATTATCTTGTCCTATTGAAAATTTCATATATAATATAATTACAAGTAGCGCTATTTGAAACTTAAGGAGTGAGATAATGAGTATTTATATTGGTGAAAACATTAAAAATCTGCGTAGGAAAAAGGATATAACTCAAGAGCAACTTTCGGAGTTTCTTAATATAAGCAACGTTGCAGTCAGCAAATGGGAAAGAGGAGAAACATTTCCTGATATATCCTTTCTTCCAATATTGGCAAAATATTTTAATGTAACTATTGATGAGTTAATGGGTTATGATGCTTCCAAAATTCAAGAACAGATTGACGAAATTGAGAAAGAGTATTGGCAATTTAGAGCTAATGGAAAATTCGATAATGCAAGTTCCTTAATTGCTAAAGCAAGAAAAAAATATTATGATGATTACAGAATAATGTATCTCTATATGCATAATATGATAGGCGGTCATGTTGCAAATAGCTCTATGTTAATAGATTGCAAAGATGAGCTATTGCATATTTGTGACAATATTTTACGAGGTTGTAATATCGAAAGAATCCGCCTCGAAGCGATAAATATTAAAGCAAAAATTTTATATGCGCAAGGTGAAAAACAACAAGCGCTAGACATATTGAAGGTTTTTCCTGATTTCGGTGGAACTGTAGGAATAAAATCTGAACAGTTGTTTGAATATGATTCGGAAGATTCTCGTGATTGGGTTAGAAAAAATCTCTACAGTTTGGCTGAGGGTTATTCGGTTAAGTTAATTAAAAAAATATGGTTTGATAATGCGCTGACTATATATGAAAAAATTTTAAGCGCTGAACAACTGGGTGACGCTTATATCGATATTTATAATAAAACCGAAGAAATATCAGCTTTGTTGATGGCACATAAATTATGGGAAAGCCTATCACTTAGACTGATTGCTGATTTTGGAAACGAAGATGATGTTATCCGAATTAAGTATAAGGAACTACAATGCGCGAAAATGTTAGATGAGGTTGCAAGTGGAGATTGCATCTTGAGAGATATGATAAACAAATTGTATTCTGGAAAAAGAGTTTTAGTTTGGTCTTTGGATTTTTTAGAAACAGCACCTCAAAAGACCTATGAAAGAATGAGAAATTCGTTAGAATTCAATCGGATGTTGAAAAAGTTTAGATAAATTAATAGTTTTATAATAAAACCCCTCAGTTTTCAGGCACTTTTAATTCGTGTCATTAAGTTCAAAACACCCAAAGCATTCAAACCCGAACCTTTTACCAATTGGTGAAACGTTCGGGTTTGTTGTTTTTTAAAAGATGTTATATAACCTTTGTTTGTGGCAGTACAGAGTTAGTCGCTTTGTACTGCCACTTCTTGTAAAACGAAAACCACACACTTAGCGTGTGGTTCCAAAGTGGCTTTTGCCGATGAGTAATCTCGCCGCGGCGAAGGCTCCACTTGTCAGGGGAGCTGGCAGCCGATAGGCTGACTGAGGGGTAGTTTGAGTGAGTGTGTTTCTCTCCCTCCGTCTTTTTGCTTCGCAAAAAGCCACCTCCTTCATCAGATGGTGGCGGACTGTCGTATATACGGCAGTGGGGCACCTTTGCAAGCAGAGATTATTCGGTGGACTTTTAGTCCGGCTAGTAACAGCGGCTTACAACCGTAGAGCAAACTACCGGCCTAGCCGGAAGTCATGATTTCGGACGATATTCGTGTATTGAAATCACGTAATAAGGTGTAATTAAAATTTAATATTTAATTTTTTCTAATCTTTGGGGTTCACTTCACAATCGGAGCGTTTTTTTTGTTTGGCAACTAATAACGAAAATCGGGAATGCCTTTGGCACAAAACAGTTTTGTCCTTGCTTTGTTTATTATTCTAAGGGAGGCGCAACCGAAGAATCTCTTTCAATAAACTCAATTAATTCATGCGGTTTTTTAGTTCCGATTCAATTTTTAAAAGGCGGTTATATTTAGCGGTGCGGTCGGTTCGGCAAGGTGCACCCGATTTTATAAACCCAGCGCCCACAGCCACCGACAGGTCGGCTATAAAAGTATCTTCGCTTTCGCCCGAACGGTGCGAAATTATAGGTGTATAGCCTGATTTTTTGGCAATGTTTATAACATTAAGCGTTTCGGTGAGTGTGCCAATCTGATTGAGTTTTATAAGAATCGAGTTGCCTCTTTTATTTTTAATTCCGTCCTTAAGCCGAGTTGGGTTGGTAACAAAAAGGTCGTCGCCCACGAGCATCACTTTTTGTCCCAAAGTTTCGGTTAATTTCTGCCAGCCGTCATAATCGTCTTCTGCCAACGGGTCTTCGACCGAGATGATAGGGTAGTCAGCGGTAAGACTTTCGATTCTTTTGCCCAACTGTTCCGAGGTCAGAGTTTCTCCTAATTTTGGTAGGTGATACTGTCCGTTTTCGTACCATTCGCTGGAGGCTACGTCTAACGCAAGTTTTACATCGTTTGTTGAATAACCCGCGGTTTCTATTGCTTTTATGATATATTCGATTGCCTCGCGGTCACTTTTGAGGTCGGGTGCAAAACCACCTTCGTCACCGACGGCAGTGGCTTTTTTGTCGGATTTTAAAAGGCTTTTGAGAGTGTGGTAAATTTCGGCTCCGGTGCGTAGTTTTTCAGAAAAATCGCCTTTTGTCGGTACAATCATAAACTCCTGAATGTCGATGTTGTTGTCGGCATGCGCGCCACCGTTTAAAATGTTCATCATAGGAGAAGGTAAACAGAGTCCGCTAATTCCTCCGATGTAACGGTAAAGCGGTACGCGGTAGTGCCTTGCCGCCGCACGTGCAACCGCCAAAGATACGGCAAGCATGGCATTGGCACCAAGTTCGGTCTTGTTTTCGGTGCCGTCAAGTTTAATCATTTCGTTGTCAATGGTTTTTTGGTTGAGTGTGCCGAGTGAACAAACAAGCGGAGAAATGCGTTCGTTGACGTTTTTTACCGCCTTTAAAACACCTTTGCCACCGTAGCGTGTGCCGCCGTCGCGAAGTTCGTGCGCTTCAAACTTGCCGGTCGATGCGCCCGACGGTGCTATTGCCGCCGCGCGGCAACCGTCGTTTAATGTGACTTCGACAGCAACTGTAGGGTTTCCTCGCGAGTCAAGAATCTCGGTTGCTTTAATTTCAGATATCATAAAAAACATCCTTTCAAACTTAGATTACAAAGGTAGTATTGACTGTTTTTGGGAAATATATGTAAATACTTGTTTTTTGAGATTTTTCCTTTGACATTTGGCATATAAAGTTTTATTATATAAATAGGTATATACTGCTAACATGGAGGAATTATGAGCACAAAGAGATATATCATTGCAGGCCTTAAAGTGGAAATGACAACCCACTACGGTATGTTGGAACAACGCAGTCTTAAATATGTTGCCGATTTCGACGGTGAACCCGATTTCACCATTGAGGCAACCGAGGATAAAATGGATATAATGCGCGCTCAGTCGCCTAATTTGACCGACTCTCAGCGTGAGTATATCGTGACTTCGGCATACTTCTATAACTACCTTTTAGAGCATGACGGATTTTTGCTTCATTCGTCGGCAATAAGTTATGATGGTAAGGCTTACCTGTTCTCTGCCGATTGCGGTACAGGTAAATCCACACACACAAGGCTGTGGTGTGAATATCTTGGCGACGCTGTTAAGAAAATTAACGACGACAAGCCGGCTATACGCCTTATTGACGGTGTTTTTTGTGCCATCGGCACTCCGTGGAGTGGCAAAACCGACGAAAACGAAAACGTTATCGTGCCGGTTGGCGGTGTTGTGTTGCTTGAGAGAGGCTTAGAAAATAAAATCGAACCTGCCGACCGTATTCGTGCAGTAATGGCTCTGCTCAGGCAGACCTTCTTTCCTCCTAAGCGCGAGAATACCGACCGCATGGCAGAATTAATGGACAAGTTTATCCGTTCGGTGCCGGTTTTTAAGTTACAATGTGATATGAGTGAAGATGCCGTAAAAACTTCGTTTGAGGCACTTACCGGAACAAAATACGAAAAGGGAAATAACTAATGGCTGATTTTTTTGAAGAAACCGAGAACGCATCGGGCGAAGAACGGTTTTCTGACGTAATTGTCGGAAGAAATCCGGTTGCCGAGGCTTTGCGTTCGGGAAGGGAAATAGATAAACTTTTGGTGGCACACGGTGCCGCCGAAGGCTCGACCAAGGCACTTATTGCTAAATGTCGCGACCGCGGTATACCGGTAAAAGAGGTATCACCTCAAAAACTTGACTTTTTAAGCGGCGGTGCATCGCACCAGGGCGTGGCTTTGATTGTTGCCGCGCATAAATATTGCGAGGTAGGAGATATTTTGGATTACGCCGCCTCTAAAAACGAACCGCCGTTTGTCATAATCTGCGACGGTATAGAGGACCCGCATAATTTGGGTGCCATAATCCGTACAGCCGAGGCTTCGGGTGCTCACGGTATCATAATTCCGCAAAGAAGAAGTGCATCGCTCAATGCCGTTGTGGCAAAATCTGCGGCAGGCGCTTTAGAATATATGCGTGTTGCAAGGGTTAATAACCTTAATACCGAAATTGACCGCCTTAAAGAAGGTGGCATGTGGATATATGCTGCTGATATGGATGGCGGCTCATGGTGCGCTACCGATATGAAAGGCTCTTGCGGTCTTGTGATTGGTTCTGAGGGCAGAGGTGTCAGCCGTCTTGTCAAAGAAAAGTGCGACCAGGTAGTGTCACTTCCAATGCTCGGGCAGATAAATTCATTGAACGCATCGGTTGCCGCAGGCATACTAATGTATGAGATAGTACGCCAGCGAAACGACATTAAAACTATATAATAAAGGGGGATGAATAGAGTGGGCTTATTTAAAAAAGGAATAAAAAATGACTTTGAAGACGGTCACAACAACAATCTTTTTACTGATGATGACGACTACATAGCGCCTATTCAACATCGTATGGTTACAGGTGAACGCAAAGTGGTTGCACCTCACGCCATAACCGCAGACGAACTTTCACACGGTGTAGAAAACATCCCCATGCATCCTGCCGAGAAGCCGACTGCCAACTCGGTTTACGAAAGTATGAAGGAACATGATAAAGGCACACAAAATACCGCAATAGATGACGATTACGTTCCGTCGTGGGTAAAAACCTCGACCGACGGTTCATCGCTTTCGGTATTTTCCGACCGTGCGAGACCCGAAATGACCGAGGAAGAAACAAAAGAGGCTGCAAAGCGAGCCGAAGAAATACTTAAAAGCACAAATGTACGAACCGAATCAACCAATTCGGTTGAACCGCAGGTTATAGAAAAGGAAGAAGGTGCCGTTGTACTCGAAGTGGAACCCACTTCGGACGACGCGCAAAGCAATCCCTTCTTAGAACGCTGCAAAAAGGCTGTTTTGGGTGAGGCAGAAGAGAGAACAACCGTTACAGAGAAGGTGCCGATGTTCAAATCGGAGCAGGTAACAAATTCTGCCGAAGACAGCGACGTAAAACGTGTCGACGATTTTGAGGCTACCATCCGCCGTCTTAAAGGTGAGGAAGAGCCCGAGACAAACGAGGTAAAGGTCGAAGTTGAGGTTATCCCTGAGGATGCCCCTGCCGAGATAATGCACACCGCACCGATTACCCCTGTTTCGGATGCTACCTGTGTTTTACCCGAGATACCGTCAAGCGATGTCAAGGTCTATGGTAAAGTGATAGGTGGCAAGGTTATTCAGCAGACCCCTGATGGAGATGTTGAGGTTGCCGAACTTATAAAGGCTCAAAAAGAGGCCGAGGCAAAAAGACAAGAAGAACTGGGTGCTACCCGTATGTTTGATGGCCTTGACGATATAATTTCTCAAAAGGCTGACGATTCTTTTAACGATTCGCGTGAGACCTTTGAAGATGAAGACGACCAACTTCCCGATGAAGTGCCGTATTACGAAACCGAGGACTCTGACCTTTTAGACATAGACGATTATCACGATATCAACGATGCCGCAGGTATCCGCACTTCGTTGCAGGCGGTTTTGTCGGGTCAAACGGTGCGCACCTTTGTTTCGTTCGTGCTGTTTGCCGTTATGTTGATTCTGTCGTTGCCCGTGATGGACCTTATGCCGGTTATCGCAGGCGGAATTATTTCCATGTTGTTGCTGGCTGTGTCGGTGGTTGTCAATATCGATATTTTTGCCGAACTTAAAAACATATCTCGCTATCCGAGGTTTGATTGCGCAGTAGCCGTCACTTCGGTGGTCGCACTTGTGCAAACGGGCGTTAGCGCCTTTGTTTACGATGGCGCATATCCTTTCCTCGCAGCCTATGCCGCTATGCTTTTGGCTGTCAACCGTTATATGAAACGCGCCAAGGTCAAGAGAATTTCCGTGGGTGTGGAAAAAATTGCCACAACCGAAAGAAAATTGGCATTCAGCCTATGCGACCAAAACGCATCTAAGGTTATAGCCTCCGGTGCTGTTGAAGGCGAGGTTGTTGGCATTGTTGCAAAACCCACCGTCAATGTAACCGATTTTATAAAGAACTCCAACTATAAGACCCCATTTGACTTAAAGTGCAAGTGGCTTTTGCTCACAGGTGTCTCTGCTGCTTTGGTTGCAGGTGTTGTTGCAGGTCTTATCGGCGGTTTTGGATTGGGTGTTACCTTTGCAACCGCAATGCTTTGTTGCGTGTTCCCCATAACCGCTTTGTTCAGTGCAGAAATGCCGCTTAACCGAATTGCTTCGCGCCTTGCCGATAAGGGTACCGCCATGGCAGGTTTTAAGGGTGCGTATGAACTTAACCGTGCCAACATCGTTTCAATAAACACCTCTGACCTTTTCCCTGACGGTACAGTTAAACTCTATAACATGAAAACGTTGGGCAAAAACGAACTCGGACCCACCCTTCTTGCTGCTGCCGCGGTTGCCATTGCCGCCGATAGTCCGTTGGCAGGTATTTTCCGCGATATGGTGGGTGTTTCTTCAGAAAACGAATTACCTAAAGTAAACGGTGTTCAGTATGAGGACAAAATGGGCATTTCGGGTTGGATTGGACCTAATACAGTGCTTATCGGCAATCGTAATCTTATGCAGGGTCATAACATTGCGGTGCCACCATCAACGGTTGACCAAAAAATATTAAGAGCAGGTTATTTCCCTGTTTATATAGCCTTTAAAGGTTCTCCTTGTTTGCTTTTCGTTGTAAAATACGAGGTTGATGAGCAGGTCAGAAACGAACTTGCAAAACTCTGCAACACAGGTATGACGGTGCTTGTAAACCCGCAAGACCCCAACGCTACCGAGGCTATGATATGTGATTATTTTGGTATCCCCGATGATGCGTTGAAGGTTATGAACCATAATGGCAGAGTTGTGTATGAGCGCGAAACCCGTTTTGAAGAAACCGTTTCGGCACCTGCCGTAGGAGGCAAGAACGTTACCGGATTGTTTGCCGCTATTACTGCAGGCATTAAAATCAATTCTATAGTGTCAGTTCTTACTGCTGTTTATGTTGTTGCGGCAGTGCTCGGTGCCGTGTTGCTAATATATTTCGGTGTGGCGGGCAAACTGTCTATGATTAATTCGTTTGTGCTTTCGGTATTCCAGTTGGTATTCATGCTGGTATCGGTTATTGCTATGAAAGTGAAGGATAGGCAATGAGTACGGTTTTTAAAAAAACTGACCGAAAACTTAAGCAAGATGCTATTGTAAAGAACGATGCAACAACTCTCTTTGCGCAAAACGCAGTTATTGTGGCAGTTATGTCGACTTTTTTGCATTTTTATATTGGCATTGCAGTGGTCGCCCTTACCGCAATATCGTTCTGTATACTTCCCGGTATAAGGGATAAGATTTTTGTGCATAAGGGCACGTTGTTTATCAGTGCGTATGTGTTGATATCGATAGTGACCGCTATTTATCACAAAAACTATCTTGGTGCGCTTATCAGTGTGCTGTTCGCGTTTATGATGATTATCCATCTGGTGGCAAGGTCGCTCGCAACGAGGGAATTCTTTGACCGAATGATGGATATCATGGTCATCGGCGGTTGCCTTTCGACCGTGGTTTGTGTGATTGAAAAAATCGTCAACCGTTCTATACCCGGTTACCGTTGCCAGTGCTTCTCGGTTAATCCAAACTGCTTCGGTGTGCCGATTATGATAATTATACTTATTTGTGCGTATAAGGTGGTAGTTACCAAGAAAAACGTTCCGCTTTATTACATCGCCGCCATTATAAACGCCGTAAGCATTTATCTTTGCGGCAGCATGATGCTCTGGATAATAATCTTTATCGGCGTGCTGGTACTGTTGCTTTTAAACCACAAATATAAATTGTTGGCAGTTTTCCTCGGCGTTGTAACTGCTTGCGTAATAACGGTAATTTTGATACCGCAACTGATTTCTCGCCTGCATGAACTGACAGCCACCATAGAAAACCGAGTGGATATCTGGACTTTTGCTATAGAACAAATAGGTAAAGCACCCATTTTCGGTCGTGGTTTTGCAAGTTATAATTTCCTTTATAATATTGAGGCGCCAACACGTCCAGAACTTTATCCTGCCATGCTTTCACACAACTTGATTATTGACAGCATGCTTTCTTACGGTGTTGTAGGAACGCTTCTTATAGCAGGATATTTTATTTGTTTTGTAAAGGATGTCCTTTCCTGCCGTGATGGACTTATTAAACTCAATAAGGATTATACCATGATAACCTTTGTATGTGCTTTGTTTGTTGCCGTCATGGTACACGGACTGATAGATACCGCAATGATTTGGATTCAACCCGGACTCATGATAATGCTCATAGGAGCAGGTTTGGGTGTAGACGAAAACCGACTTAAATCAGAACAATAAAAAAAGAGAAGATTTGTCAACGACAAATCTTCTCTTTTTACCTTTAATAAATTATTCCTTAACAGCGCGGTCGAGCCAAATAGAACCGACATCCATTGCGTTGTAGAGACCGGTTTTTTCACTTTTCTTTACGACCTTGTCTTTTTCCTTGGCGTCGGGGTCAGAAAGGACTAACTGAACCGATACTTTATCTGCAACTTTTTCACCGCCGATATCCTTAGTTGTAAGGATTTTGAGCATAATAATATATTTTTCTGCGGTGTCACCATAATAGATAGTGTCGCCCTTTCGAACAATCGGTTTGCCTTTGTAGGTCAAAAATTCCTGCATATATATCACTCCGTTAAAAGTTTTTGTTTCGAATTTTCATTATTATACCATATTTTACCCTTTATGTAAAGCACTAATTCACCGATTTTACCGGCTATAAATCAGAGTAATAAAAAACACTTTTTTGGTTAACTTTTCTGTCGCGCGGTATTAGAATTAATGAGTAATTAAACTATTCAAAAAATAGGAGGTTAATATGTTCAAAAAATGTTTGTCAATAGTTTTTGCGCTCGTTCTTTTGGCTGTATGTTGCAGTTGTGCGGGCAAGACGGAAGAGGGAACATCCTCTGATGTCAATTCTACTCCGACCGAGTCAGAGATTTCAAATGTACCTACAGAAGGAGATGTTTTGACTATGCTTAATATAAAAGTTAAACAAGGTGAGTACGGCGGTTTTCAGAACACGCGTCCTTACGATTCAAAAAAAGAGGATATTTCTTTGATACTTGTAACCGGTCAGTCCAACTTTACAACAGGTGTCGGTTATTCGGCTGAACTTGGTGCGCTTAACAGCGGTAAAACAAGCAATGTTCCCGAAGACCCCATCAAACCGAGAGCAGGGATAACATATTAATTCAACACCTACTCGTCAAGTTTCGAACTTAGCACCAAAAACATAAAAGAGTTCAAAGTAACCGTCACAAAAGAATAATTAAGGCAAAAAACCATTCCTATGAATCGTATTCGCAAGGACAGTAAAACTCTCTGCTGATTTCAGCAGAGAGTTTTGTTTTTAATCTTCCTCCAACAATTTTTTGACGGTGATACTTTAAGCACTTGTGCGACTTTGAATAAAGTTTCTAAAGAAACTCCGCGAACAGTACCTTCTTTTTGTTTTTTGTTCAGTAAATCAGACCCATGCGCCCCAGTCATCTTCAATGTCGGGAGTGCCGACGGCGGGTTTGTTGCCTGCCAGAATGTGCAACAAGGTTAAAGCGTCGTTGACGTTTATTTTGCCATTAACATCGGTATCGGCGCCATAGATACATACTTTGTTGTGTTTATAACCGTCCCAGCCTGCAAGACAACGCTGAAGAACAACCGCATCAAGCATATCAACCGAGCCGTCGTAGTTTACGTCGTTCGCTTTGTATTTGATAATGTCATACACTATCGACACAACGGTCAAACCATCAACCGCTACGGTCTGCTGTTTGACGGTTGATGCCTTGTAACCCAAAAGGTTGAGTGCGGTTGCGTTGGTGGTTTCACCTGCGTATGCTTCAAACTCCTCGGTTAAGAACAGTTGCTTTTCGGGTTTTGTGTGAAGCTCGTAGTAGTGGCGAACCTGATATTTTCGAAGGACTCTTACCCAAACGGGATAAAGAGTTATGTTCTCGGTTACGGTTAAAATATCATTTGCTAAGTAGTCAGCAGTGGCACTGTCGGGTGAGGTGGACCAACCGGCAAACGCAAAACCAATGTTTTCTATGGTGCAGTCAGGCAAGGTTACACTGTCGCCCGGAATGGCAAAGAGACTGTCCATCGAGGCGGTCTCGTCAATACTGCTAAGGTCAAAATCAACAGTAAGACAGTCAGTGAACACAACCTCGGTTGTGGCATTCACTATGGTTGCGCAGGGCAAAAATGCCGTAACAACAGCCAGACACAGCACTAACGAAAGAATTTTTTTAAACATCACGAATGGGTCTCCTTATGACTAAATCGTATACTTTAATTAAGTGTACCATATCTCGTACAATAATGCAACAAAAAAACAAAGAAGTGAACGAGAACCGTTCACTTCTTTTGTTATGTAGGTTATTTTCCGGGAATATTATTCCTCAACGATAGCCTCTACAGGGCAACCGTCAGCGCAAGCACCACAGCCAAGGCATGCGTCAGCGTCAATAACGAATTTATCGTCGCCTTCCTTAATAGCCTCTACGGGGCAGGTACCTGCACAAGCACCACAGCTGATGCAAGCGTCAGTAATCTTAAATGCCATTTCTACACACCTCCATACAGTTTAACTGTAAGTTCATTGTAACACATTTTATGAAAAATGCAATAGTAAATATGAAAAGTCGACAAAAACTCCAATTATTCGCCGTCGGGAGCTTCCCAGTTGTGCCAAACGTTCTGAACGTCGTCGTTTTCGTCCAACATGTCGATAAGTTTCTCCATTTTGGTTACAAGTTCGGGGTCATCGATAGCGGTGGTGGTGGCAGGAACATAAGTTGCTTCGGCAGAAAGGAAGGTATAACCTTTTTCGCTTAAAGCCTCACTCACTGCACCAACCGAGTTGACATCGGTAGATATTTCAAAAACATCACCGTCAAAGTTGAAATCATCTGCTCCTGCTTCCAAAGCGTCTTCCATAACCTTGTCTTCATCAAGACCCTCAGCCTCGATAACAATAAGACCTTTGTGTTCAAACATAAACATAACCGAGCCGGATTGACCCAAATTACCGCCGCATTTGTCGAAATAATGACGCATTTCACCTGCGGTACGGTTGCGGTTGTCCGACAAAGTTTCAACAATAACGGCAACGCCCGAAGGACCGTATCCTTCGTATATCAGTTGCTCGTATTCGGCACCGCCGGTTTCACCTGCGGCCTTTTTGATAATACGGTCAATATTATCGTTGGGTACGTTGTTTGCCTTTGCTTTGGCAATAACGTCACGAAGTTTACCGTTAACGTTGGGGTCGGGACCGCCTGCTCTTACAACCATTGCAAGTTCACGGCCTATACGGGTGAAAACCTTGGCTCTTGCCTGGTCGGTTTTTTCTTTCTTTCTCTTAATTGTACTCCATTTGGAATGTCCTGACATAAAATTTACTCCAATCAAACAATATTAAATAACGTGGGGTATTGTACCACACAAAATCCACAATATCAAGTCAAAATTGTCCGGTTGCCTTGCGTCGGCGCATAAAATCTTCCAAAATTATGGTTGCGGCAACGGCATCGACCACTGCTTTTCGCTTTTTACCTCTTGTGTCGGTGTAGTTGAGTGCGGTGTGAGCGCTGATTGTTGTGCAACGTTCATCCCACAGTTCAACAGGAAGACTGGTGAGTTCTTTCAACTTCTCGGCAACTTCGGCACATTCTTTGGCTTTAAACCCTTCCGAGCCGTCCATGTTTTTTGGGTATCCCACAACAATCATTTCGGCGCCGAGTTCTTTTGCTTTTTCTGCAAGAGTATTTATCAGTTTTTCACGGTTGTACTCGGTAATAACACCCTTTGGAAAGGCGAAACCCTCACTCTTATCGCTAAGGGCTATGCCTGTTCGCGCGGTACCGACATCGACCGACATAATATACATAACCATCTTCCTTTATTCGTTTTCTTTCTTGTCTGTGCTTTTGGCTTCTTCCGCTTTTTCGGATTGAGCAGGCTCTTCTGCTAATTCTTCGGCACCGTTTTCCGATTGTTGTTCGCTTGTTTCTTGGGGTGTTTCTTCAACCAGTGATATTACCGCTTCTTCTAAAGCCTCTGCCACATCCTCTTGGGAGGGCTGGTTTTCAGGCTCTTGTGCCGATTCTTCTTTTTCAGCGGGTTCGCTTTTGGCAAACGAGTTAAAATCAAGCAAAGCCGACTCGTCTATTGTAAATCCGCCCTCAAAACCGGGGTAAGCATTGATTTTATCGTGGTCGATATCGTCAAGCAGATCGCCTGTGCTTTGCTCAGAAAGGTTGGCGGTTGCTTCAAACAATGCAATTCTCGATGCTATAACGTCGCCTTCAGGGTATTCGGGCGGTGTTACGGGACGGAATCTGCGGACAATAAGCACCGTTACAAGGTAAAGAACTATTACTGCGGCGGCTCCTAATGTAATGTAAACGCCGAGCACAAGACCAGGGGTTTCAAAACGAAATTCAATAACGTTTTCGCCTTCGTGTGCCAAAACCGCCACAAATCCTTTGTTTACGCGCTTGATTTCGGCAGGTTGACCGTTAACATAAGCCGTCCAACCGTCGGCATAAGGCACCGAGTAGAACACGTAATTTGCCTTATCCAACGTGATGTGCGATTCAAATCCGCTAGCATCATACTTAAAACTGTCGCCTGCTGTAGCACGTCGGTTAGCACAATCATTTGCGTAGGCAGAGTAGGTAAACTCGGGTGATTCTTTTTCGGGTGAGTAGTCCAAAACGTTATAGTCGGTGTCAATATCTTTAAGGTACGGCTTGAAATCTGCGATATCGCCATCTTCTATAAGCAGAGCTTTAAGCATCATTTGTGCTCTTCTGCCGTCGTGATATTTTTCCATTTGTTCTTCGGTAATAAAATAATCATAGGTAAATCCCATGGGAATGTAGCAGTCGTTAATATAAACGTCATAACCGCCTTCGGATTTCACAAAGGTGTATTCGGGCATATCGGTGTCGCCGTTTTGGTTGCGGAACTCTTTGGAGTTTTCAATCTGCGGGTCGAGAAGATATTTTACCGAAGTCAAACTCTTTGAGGCATAGTAATCACTGTTTGGACGGCTGTTTACTGTGCGGGTAACTCCAATGTAATAATAATAGTCACAGGTCGAAGCCGAAACCACCGAGTTAAAAAAGTTGACCGAGGGGTATCCAAGGTAAAGACCCGTGTTGTCAACACCGTCATATACGTCGATTCGTGCAAATTCATCATCGTCAATATCCAAAGTCACCTCGCCCTCAATAAGCGAGTCGATCATAACATCGTCAATGTCGTACGAATGATACTGACCCGAAATGAGGAAGAAAGCCGAATACAAAACCGATACGGCGCATATAATGGCAATTATAGGTTTGAAAATAAAGGTCTGTTTTTCGCGAATAAAGGTAATAAGCGCTCTGAGAATAAACAGGCAGAGTAACGAAATGAGGCAGGCTACCCAGAACCGCAAATCATAAACATCTCCTTCGACCTTCACAGAGGGGTCAAAGGCATGACGGATGCTTTGATAAATGAATTTAAAAGGATTTGTTCTGGCATCGGTATAAAGGCCGAGACCTACAAACTCGCGTCCGTCTAAGCGGGGCATAAACCCTATGACAACAGTAAGACCTATAGTGATGGCAGCCGACCATTTCCATGCCGTGTTCCAATTAGCCTCGGTATCTTCGAGTGCGGTGGCGGTAGCCAAAGCCATCATAAGCAACGGCATATAGAACCATCGGGCATAGTAGGTGGTGTTAAGCAACGAAAATACGCTGTTAAGACCGGGCACCAACGCCATAAATATGCAAAGCACAAGCAAACGGCGGAGCCAAGTACCCTTTTTGTTGCCCAAAAGCGCGGTAATGGCGCCGACCATGCCAAATAGCGGCATCCAACCGCCCAAAGATGACCATTTAACCTCGGCACCCGGGAAGAAAACCGGACGTGCAGGCAAGTCGGGTGGGAAGAAGAAACATTCAATAACGTTGAGGAAAATTTGCTCCTTGCCGTAAAGCACAAAACTCCATCCCGACATAACGCTTCCCAAACGGTCGTTTTGAAGCACAACGAGTATTGCAGGATAAAGGACAACCGCGGCAAGCAAAAGACCCAACACGCACTCAAAAAGCATGAGGAAAAACTGTCCCCAGTCGAACTTGAAACTGTGCGAGAAAATACGGATAAACCAATAAATAACGGTGAAAACCACCATACCAAAGAAGAAGTAGTAGTTGGTAAGAGCACAGAAAAATACGGCAAAAATGAGTGCTCCACGGCGTTTTTCTGCCCAGAAAACCTCCATCGCAAGCATGAGCAACGGGAAGAAGATAAGGGCTTCGTGAAAGTGGTTGAAGAAAACGTTATAAACCGAAAAACCACTGAAAGCGTAAATGAGTCCGCCGATTACGGCAGGTTCCTCACGTGAAGTAAAACGTCGGATAAAAAGATAAGCCGTAAGCGCCGCAAAAGCAAACTTCAATATAAGCAACGGTCCCATAAGATAGGGGACCATCCAGTTGGGGAAAGGTAGGGTTATCCAGAAAAAAGGACTACCTAAAAGGTAAAAACTGTATGAGCCGATGAAATTCGAACCAAGGTCGGTAACCCAACTCCATCCAATGTCGCCCGAACGCACCATCTCATGGCAGTACTGATAAAACGGTATCTGCTGTACGTTAAAATCTCCAAAGAAGATAAAGTAACCGTTACCTTGCACTATTGCAGGCAAAAAAGCAACAGCCGCAGTGAAGAGGGCTATTATAAATGTCAAAAACCCGAGGTTTTTTCTCTTTTGAACCAAAGTGTTGTCTGTTGCCACAGTCATGGCCCGTCCTCCGTTAAAATATTATGTTCAGATAATGCTTAATAACCAATTTATAAGAGTATACATCAGTGGAATGGAAATAATGCAAAGGGTGTGTGATATCATTGCCATTGAGGCGCCGGTCTCGGTTTCACCGCCATACGCCGCAGGGAACACTACGGTGTTAAGTCCCAAGGGGGTGGCGTAAGCAAACAACGCAAGGACAATAACAAGGTCGGATGCGGCAAGCAATTTAAGCACCGCAAGAATCAACAACGGAAACATAACAAGCCTTAAGCCCGTTGCGATGTAAACACGTCCGTTTCGGAGAAGCTTTGGCAATTCATATTCACCCACAACAAAACCGGTAAGTATCATGGCAAGCGGAGCCATACAGCCCTTGCAATAACCGATGGTGGTGGTTACAACCTCGGGCAAAAGTTTGCCCCATCCGGTTAGTCCAAGTGTTGCACCTATAAGTATCGAGATAAATATGGGATTAAGCAGGTTTGACAGTGGATTTTTCTCAGGCTTCTGGCCTTTTGGGATAAGTATCATTATGCCCCAGGTATAAACGGCAAGGTTAAGCGGCAGGGTAAAAAGCAGATAGTAATAAAGCACTTCGTCGCCCGAACCGAATGCCGAACCGCCTAAAATCGCAGGAACAATGGCACTGCCCATAAAACTGAAGTTTCCGAAAGATAAGGCGTACTTATAAACATTGCGTTGGTAATAGTCGCCTGTTTTGACAAAAAGGTAGGACAAGGGTATAGACATAACAAGAGCGACCACCAATGCTATCGCGCTGTAACCTATAAGCGTTGCATTGCTTTTTAACGATTCGATTGTGCAGTATTCATTGAAGGTGCTGAGAATCAGAGCAGGTACAAAAACATAGTTTTCGAGTTTTGAAAGAATTTTATCGGTGCCTTCGGGTGACAGTTTTTTTCTTTTAAGCACATAGCCGATGATTATACACAAAAACATAACCATCATCGGTGCCAGCGTAGCCTTAAAAGTCTCCATCAAACCTCTCCTTATTTGATAAAATAATAACAATTATATAATACAGCATAACGTCACATATTACAAGACCAAATTTCAAAAACAACTGCTGACAAACCACAGTTTCACATAGCAAATGGCAAAAACTATTTTTGCGTAAACGCTATGAAACTGTTCCGTTTTCTGAACAAGTTTCCAAATAAAACCAAAAAAGCAAAATTTTTTGCAAAAACAACAAAAAATTTGGCATAAACGAAAAGTTTTTCCTTGAATTGCCCAAAAAAGTGTGATACAATAAATTAGATTATTGTGTAAAGGAGTGACGTGTTGCATGGTTGACTTACACACCCATATTTTGCCGGGTGTTGATGACGGGGCCGAGACGCTTGAGGATGCACTTGAAATGCTGACTACGGCTTATAAAAACGGCACTACCGATATTGTTTTAACCCCGCATTATCTAACATGTGATATGCGCTCGTTCGGCTTTTCAAAGCCTCGGTTGACAGCAATTTTTAACGAATTCAAATCAATTGTAGCGGATAAGTTGCCCGAAATTAACCTTTATCTCGGAGCCGAGACCTTTGCGGCAGCTAACATCTCGGATTATATCGAACGCGATTTGCTGATACCGATAGGTAACAGCAAATATGTACTTACCGAGTTTGGCTTTGATGATACGGCGGGTCGAGCGCTTGAAATTACCAAAACCATTATGCAGGCGGGATATACAGTAGTTGTTGCCCACCCTGAAAGGTATCCGTTCTTTTTATATGACCCAGCAAACCTCCTGCCGTTTTTGGATGAAGGCGTGTTGCTCCAACTCAATGCTGCAAGCATTTTAGGTCAGAACGGCAATTATTCAAAAGAGATGGCGCTCTCGCTTATAGACAGCGGTCTTGCTGCTTTGGTGGCAAGTGACTGTCACAGCGTTTCCTGGCGTGCTCCCGACCTTAGCGAAGCCTATTCATATGTTTCTTCTGAGTACTCACCCGAACATGCCGAGGCATTATTTTGCGACAATCCTTTGGCGGTTATCAAAAACGGTATTATTGTTTAAAACCTTAAAATCTATGATAGGAGTATTTCCAAGTTATGAGAGTTTTAAAGTTGTTGGTAGTGTTTATGGCGCTTGCAGTTACACTTGCCGGTATTTCCTTCAAGTTTGCTACTGAAGGAACCCATGTTGCGCCAACCATTAAATGTTCGACGGACGATACTATTGTGACATCGGTCTACTGTACCGACGAAGAGCTTCTTTCATATGTCACGGCATATGACCAACAGGATGGTGACCTTACCGACCGAATAGCCCTTACCCGTAAGATGTTTTTTGTGGGCGAAAAAACAACACTTGTTACATATTCGGTAAGTGATAGCGACAATAACGTTACTTCGTTGCAGAAAAGAGTATATTTTGAGGATTATACCTCACCCAAAATTTCGCTGAAAAATGACTTTATATTCCCTTCGGGACTTAACTTTGACCTTGGTGACTACGTAACTGCCGAGTGTATTATCGACGGCGACCTGACTGACCACATTAAGATTATTTCGACCGACTATTCCACTGCCGACGGTTCGTATAACGTTATCATAAAGGTTTCCAACAGCATGGCAGATACAACCGAGGTAAACCTCAAGGCCTACGTTACTAACAATGACTATGGTTTGTACCGCGTTCGTCTTGAAAACTACATGATTTATACGCCTGTGGGTGTTGAACCCGACTATCGTGCCAACCTCAAAAGCGTTATAAACAAAGGCGAAACGACGTACACTGTTGATAATGTTGTTATTGATTCTTCGGAAGTCGATATCAACACTCCCGGTTGCTATGATGTGTACTATCGCATATTCTCGGGCGAAGAGGACAACCTTGAGACCATAAGTATGTCAAGAACTGTTATCATTGTAGAGGGGGCCAAATAAATGAAAGCGTTGGAATATTCACGCATAAACCTTTATACCATATTGACCGACCTTCTCCGCAATTTATGGGTAATATTGCTGGCAGCCTATGTTGGATTTATGGGCAGTGTTACATACTATAATCACATACGTGACAAGCAGTTCACCAGTAGCATGACCTTGTCGGTCAACTTAAGCGGGTATACAAGCACTTCGGCTGCCAATATGCTTTCACGTACTATTGACATTGCACAGACGCTTGACGATGTTTTCAAGAGCGAGGCTATGTTTGAGATTATAAAAAACGACCTCGGAACGAGCAACATAGGAACGATTTCGGCAGCTCAGCTCAGCAACACCAACCTTATCAGTGTTTCTGCCACCGGTGATACGGCTCAGGCGGCATATGATACACTCAAATCGGTGCTCGACAACTACAAAAAGGTTACTGACCACGTATTTACCAACGTTGTCATTCGTGCTGTGGTGCATCCGTCTATGCCTACTGCGCCGTCAAACAGGGTGTCACCCTACGGAATGGGTATAATTTTTGCGTTTGTTGCGGCGAGTATTATTATAATAATAATGGTGTTTGTCTCGTTCCTGCGTGATACGGTCAAAAACGTTAACGAGGTTGATTCCGACCTGGATGCCAAACTGTTCGGTGTTGTCTACCACGTAAAATCAAAGCGAAAGGACAAAACAGATCCGTCGCAGAGACTCATAATAACCAACCCGTTTGCAGGATACGCTTTCAGTGAAAGTTACCGCCGAATGGCCATTAAGATAGAAAGTTTAAAGCGTACTAAAGGTCTTAAGGTTTTTGCCATTACATCGGTTGCGGAAAATGAGGGCAAGACTACCGTTTCGAGCAACATTGCTGTGGCATTGGCACAAAATAACAATCGTGTTTTGCTTGTCGACTGCGACTTTAAAAATCCGTCAATACATCATTTCTTCCCAAGAGAAGACCGCCCAGAGAACCGAAATTTTCATAATTTCATCGCTGATGGCGGAGATATTTCCGATTTCTTATATCACGATACCGATACCGGCCTTTATATTGCTGATTCTTCCAAATCGTGTGAAGGTTCGTCTGAAAAACTTTCGCATGCTCGGTTTGGCGAGGTAATAGCTGCCCTTAAAGAACAGTTTGATTTTGTTATTATTGATACTCCGCCTTGCGGAATTACGGTTGACGCTGAAATTGTTTCGGAGTCGGTCGACGCCATGCTTATGGTTGTGCGTCAGGACGGTGTTCATGTTTCAGAAATCAACGATCACATTGAAAACTTTAATAAAACATATGTGGCAGGTTGTGTGTTCAACGATGTGCACACCTTGCAAAAGACCACATCTCAGCCTTCTGAAGACCAATCAAAATACTATTATCACGGCGAAGTTTGACGGAAAGGAGTAGACGTACATGAAAAAAGAAAGTACGACACCGCTTATTAGACGGTCGTTCCAATTAAGCAGCTTTGTAAAGAGCCTCAAGTCGGTTGGCTGGATAATAATTGTCTTGGCTGTGACGGTAGCAGTTGTAGTGTTTACAGTCAGCACAGTAACCTTTGTTCCAAGGTACCGTTCGACCGTCAGATTTACAATCACACCGCTTGTCAGCAGTAACTCTTCTAACGGTGCAAGCGTTTACAACTTCAACTATAACGCAGCTCTTGCCGCCCAGATGGCGGACACCTTTCCGCACATTATGAGGTCAGGTATTTTGTATGATATCATACAAAACGAGATAGGCCGTCCTGTCAGCGTCAGCATTACCTCGAAAGCAGTTACAGACACCAATATATTTGAGGTAAGCGTTACTGCGGCATCACCCAATGATGCCTACGAAGTAATTCTTTTGCTTATACAAAACTATCCCAAGGTTGCTGAGTATGTAATCGGTGATACTCGTATGGATGTTATCGAAGGCTCCGAACCTGAGTTGGCAACCGCACCGTACAACACAAACTCACGATTTATCTATTCGGCTTTGGCATCGGTCTTTGGTGCAGCAATCGGTGTTTTGGTGGTGTACATCCATTCGGTACGCCATAAGGCTATCAATTCAAAAAGCGATGTTGAGGAAAAACTCAATGGCGACTGCATTTGTGAGATACCGCTTGTTAAAAAGAAGAAGACGGTTTCTAAAACCATCGTTCGTTCGGGCGTCGGATTTTCCGACTTCTCCGAAGCATTCCGTTTGCTTAAACAACGTGTGCTGAGCCGTTGCAGGCTGACCGACCGCAAGATTATCGGTGTAACAAGTACCACAAGCGGAGAAGGTAAAACGACTATTGCATACAACTTGGCACGTGCTTTGGCGGCTGGTTCTTCACGTGTTCTTCTGGTTGATATGGACCTTCGTGACCGTTCCTTGCAAGAGTATCTTAATCGCAAAAAAGAGGTTCCCGATCTTGGCATTTGCGACGTTGTCGCCGGAAATGCAGTACTTGGCAGTTGTATCAACGTTGTACACGATAAGTTTGACGTTCTTTTTGCCGGAACCGAGCAGATAAAGTTCCAAAAGTCTAAATTCAAGGCAATTTTCGAAAGTCTTAAGGATTCTTATGATTACATAATCGTTGACCTTGCGAGTTGTGATGTTGCTTCTGAAAGTGCATCGACTGCTGACCTTTGTGACGAAGTTTTGTTCGTTGTCAGGTGGAATGGCGCGTCTTACGAAAAAATTCTAAACTCAGTAAAATACATGTCGTTCAGTGACTCACATTTTATGGGCTTTGTACTTAACCAGATATCGCCCGATGAACTCATCGGCGGTAAATACCGTTACGGTCACTACTATTATTCATACGGCCGTCGCTATGGATACGGCAGATACGGAAAGTATGGCAGATACGGATACGGAAGGTATGCTTCGGTTTATGCCAAGTCGCCATATCACCGCCACGAGCCGGCATCTGAGTTGTCACTATCGGCTCAAAAGAATTCTAATGAGACCCCCAAAGAAGAAACTAAATAATAACAAAAAGCAAGCGCTTTAAAAGTGCTTGCTTTTTGTTATACTGAATTTCCATAATATCTAATTTGATTTTTTTAACCCTTGACTTAATTGGTTGAAAATGGTAGAATCAACGGGTTAAATCTATTGGAGGGATTAGTTTGAAGGAGTTTTACCTTAAACCAAAATTTTTTTCTTGTATTAAAGACTATTCCAAAGCGCAGTTGGTAAAAGACCTTATCGCAGGTCTTATCGTAGCAATAATTGCGTTGCCGCTTTCCATTGCATTGGCTTTGGCATCGGGCGTTAACCCCGAGTGCGGTGTTTATACGGCGATTTTTGCCGGATTTGTAGTAGCGCTTTTTGGCGGAAGCAATGTGCAGATAGCAGGTCCTACCGCCGCATTTGCTACCGTTGTTGCAGGCATTGTGGCGACCGAAGGGATGGACGGCCTTATTATAGCATCGGTGATGGCAGGTATTTTGCTAATCCTCATGGGTGTGCTTAAATTAGGTTCGCTTATCCGCTTTATTCCCGAAACCATAACCGTTGGTTTTACTGCCGGTATTGCTGTTACCATATTTTTGGGTCAGATTAAAGACTTTTTAGGCATTACATATCAAAACGGTGTAAAACCCATTGAAACTATCGAAAAAATCGAGGCAAACATTCACAATATTTCAACAATGAGTTGGCAGGCTTTACTTGTGGGTGCCATAAGCCTTGCGATTTTGATTGTTTACCCTAAGTTCGAGAAAAAATGTCCGCCGTCACTTATTGCCGTCATAATCGGTGCTGTTTTGGTTGGCTTAATACCCGCACTTAACGACGGAGTTTACACAATAGGCGAACTTTATACTATACCCGCAGGTTTTCCCGATTTTACGTTGGGTTCTGTTGACCTTTCGGCTGACCGTATAATAGCACTCATTCCCAATGCTGTTACTATCGCAGTTTTGGCAGGTATCGAGTCGTTGCTTTCATGCGTAGTTGCCGACGGCATGATAGATGCCAAGCACAATCCCAACTCCGAACTTTGCGCACAGGGTCTTGCCAATATTTCGTCGGTTATGTTCGGCGGAATTCCCGCAACAGGTGCCATTGCACGTACCGCAGCCAATATTAAAAACGGCGGACGCACTCCGGTGGCAGGTATGGTACATTCGGTGGTTTTGTTGCTGGTTTTGTTGTTCCTTATGCCGTATGCCGCGCTAATACCCATGCCCACTATCGCAGCGATTTTGTTCATAGTCGCATATAACATGAGCGAGTGGCGCAAGTTCGTGCATATCGCAAAAACCTCAAAGTTTTACGATACCGGCATAATGGTGCTGACCTTCTTGCTGACCGTAATAAAAGACCTCGTTGTCGCCATCGCCGTAGGTATGGTTTTGGTAATAATCAAGAATATCATCTTGAAGTTGATAAAAACATCACACAAGCGCAATGAGGTGTGACAATGAACGCAGAAGTTGAAAAACGTGTGGGTGAGAACGTTCGGGCATTACGAGTAAAAGCCGGTCTGACACAAGACAGGCTGTCGGCAAAAATGCAGGTTGAGGGTTGCGATATAACCCGAAGCGCAATCGCCAAAATAGAGGTTGGTCAGCGTCATTTGTACCCCGATGAAATAATTTTGCTTAAAAAATTACTCAACACAACATTTGAAGAACTTTTGTCTTGCGACTAAATAAAAAGGCTTTGCGTAATTTACGCAAAGCCTTTAATTATTCTTCAAAAAGCGGGGTTGAGAAGTAGCGTTCGGCGGTGTCGGGGAGAACGGTTACAACCGTTTTGCCTTTGCCTAGTTTTTTGGCAAGCCGCAAAGCCGCCGCAACGTTGGTACCGCTACTGATACCGCACATAATACCTTCTTTGCTCGCAAGGTCTTTCGATACCTGCAAAGCCTCTTCGTCTTTTATTATGCAAACGTCGTCATAAATCTCGGTGTTTAAAATATCGGGTATAATGCCATCGCCAATTCCCATCTGAATATGCGTACCAATCGAACCGCCCGATAAAATTGCCGCATTTTCGGGTTCTGCCGCCCAGATGGTTATGTCGGGGTTTTGCGCTTTCAATGTCTCACCGATACCCGTAATGGTACCGCCGGTACCAATGCCGCTGCAAAATCCGTGAATTGGTCCGCCAACCTGCTCTAAAATTTCCATTCCCGTAGCAAAACGCTGAATTTCCGTGTTTGCAGGGTTTTCAAATTGTTGCGGAACAAAAACGTTAGGGTCTTCCGCCTTCATTTTAAGTGCCATATTAAGGCACTCTTCAATGCAAAGACCTATGTTGCCGTCGTCATGCACCAAAATAACCTCAGCGCCGTAGTGACGAACGAGTTTTCTACGCTCTTCGCTGACCGAGTCGGGCATGATAATCTTAACCTTGTAGCCTTTAACGGCACCTACTAAAGCAAGACCAATGCCCTGATTACCGCTTGTCGGCTCGACAATTACGGTGTTTTCATGCAAAATTCCCTTTTTCTCAGCGTCCAAAATCATGTTAAGCGCGGTGCGGGTCTTTATCGAACCGCCAACGTTCAAACCTTCGAACTTAACGAGAATGTCAGCACTGTCGGGACTTGTCATTTTTTGCAGTTTTATCATGGGCGTGTGCCCAATAGCCTCTAAAATATTGTTGTATATCATAAAGTTATCCCTTCTAACCAATACACACTATGTAGGTTGACTGTGTTCCGTCACACAAAAGACAAAATTTTCCTCAATTATACATTATCCGCCATAAAAATGCAATAGCGATAAAAAGGTTTGTCCAAACTGCAAAAAAATCGAGTTGAGAGAACGGTTTTTGCGAATTTTTTATTGATTTTTCGCAAAAACGTAATATAATATTTCTATATAAAAGGGGAGATTGTAAATGAAAATAAGAGTTGCCATTGCAGGGTACGGTAACTTAGGGCGCGGTGTTTTGTGCGCTCTTGGTAGGTGTCCCGATATGGAAGCGGTTGCGGTATTTACCCGTCGCGACCCTAAAACGGTTAATCCCATTGTAGATATACCCGTATATTCTATGGACGAGGTTGAAAATTTTAAAAACGATATTGATGTTCTCATCCTTTGCGGAGGAAGTGCCAACGACCTGCCCACACAAAGCCCACACCTTGCAGAGCATTTTAATATAGTAGACAGTTTTGATACCCATGCAAAAATTCCCGAACATTTTAAAAATGTCGATACTGTTTCTAAAAAAAGCGGCAAGGTTGCCGTTATTTCAGCAGGGTGGGACCCCGGAATGTTCTCGCTTAACCGTCTTTTGGGTGAGGCGATTTTGCCTGATAGCAAGACCTATACTTTTTGGGGCAAAGGTGTCAGCCAAGGTCATTCCGACGCTATAAGACGTATTGAGGGTGTTGCCGATGCAAGGCAATACACCGTTCCGGTTGAAAGCGCGGTAGAAAGTGTAAGACGCGGTGATAATCCCGACCTTACAACAAGGCAAAAGCACACGAGAGAGTGTTTTGTTGTTGCTAAAGAGGGTGCCGATCTTGAAAAGATACGCGAGCAGATAATCACCATGCCCAACTACTTTGCCGATTACGATACAACCGTCACTTTTATCACCAAAGAGGAACTTGAGCGTGACCATAAGGGCATTCCTCATGGCGGCATGGTTATTTGCAGCGGCAATACAGGGCTTAACAATGAAAATAACCATGTGGTTGAATATAAGTTAAAACTTGATTCCAACCCTGAGTTTACATCAAGCGTGCTGGTGGCATACGCAAGGGCGGCTTACCGCATGAACAAGGAAGGTGTCAGCGGTTGCAAGACCGTTTTCGATATTGCACCTGCCTATATGCACCCCGCATCTTTTGAAGAACAACGCGCAAAATTGTTATAAAATCTAAATTCACATATAAAATATGGAGGACTTTTAAATGGATAACAACAAAAGACCCGAATCGATGGCACGAATTGATAATTTTAAATTGGCAAATGCTTTTATTGAGGAGCAGGTTGCCGCTGTGAGACAGCAGGTTGGCGATAAAAAAGTTTTGCTCGCATTGTCCGGCGGTGTCGACTCCTCGGTTGTTGCTGCACTTCTTATTAAAGCAATCGGCAAACAACTCGTATGCGTTCATGTCAACCACGGCTTGATGCGTAAAGACGAATCCGAAAACGTTGTAAAAGTTTTTGGTGAGGAACTTGACGCAAACCTTATATATGTTGACGCTACCGACAGATTTTTGAATCTTCTTGCAGGAGTTTCCGACCCTGAAAGCAAGAGAAAGATTATCGGTAAAGAGTTTATCGAGGTTTTTGCCGACGAGGCAAGAAAGTTGGAAGGCGTAGAATTCTTGGCTCAGGGCACTATTTACCCCGATATTTTGGAGAGTATAAAGGCTGCCGAGGGCAAAAAGGCTGTAAAATCGCACCACAATGTTGGCGGTCTGCCCGAAGACCTCAAGTTTGAACTTGTAGAGCCTATTAAACTTCTTTATAAAGATGAGGTTCGCGTTGTTGGTGAGGCTTTGGGTCTTCCTCATGCAATGGTTTACCGTCAGCCGTTCCCCGGTCCCGGTCTTGGAGTTCGTTGTCTTGGTGCTATTACCCGCGACCGTTTGCATGCACTTCGCGAGGCAGACGCTATCTTGCGCGATGAATTTGATAAATGCGGTCTTAGTGAAAAGGTTTGGCAGTACTTTGTTGTAGTGCCCGATATTAAGAGCGTAGGTGTCAAGGACGAAAGCCGTTACGAAGGCTGGCCGGCAATTATCCGCGCTGTTAACACCAAAGACGCAATGACTGCAACTATTGAGGAAATTCCGTATGCAGTGCTTCATAAAATAACCGACCGCATCACCCACGAGGTAGAGGGTATCAACCGAGTGCTTTTCGACCTCACCCCGAAGCCCGTCGGCACTATCGAGTGGGAATAATACAGCTCGGTTGATAAAAATAGTAAAACCCGGCTTGGAATTAATCCAAGTCGGGTTTATGTTTTTTAAAAATTGAAAAGTTTTTCTTTCAGTTCGTCGGTAAGCGCTCCGCCATAGGGACAAAGTTGGAATGCTTCGGCATAGCGGATTTTAGAGCCGCGTTCTTCTCCGTAACGTTCAATAAGTTCTTTGCGGAAACGGGCAGCAGTCTTGGCAAAACGAACAGCATATCCGCGCTTGGCTGACATAACTTCTTCGTCGGTGGTATCGGCAGTAATGTTCATGCCTTTAAGCCACTCAAACCTCTCGGCCTCACCCTCGGGCACTTGCTGATGCTCGGTAAAAGGCAACCACTCGTAAACCTGTGATACATTAAGGTGTGCTATCTGCAGTTTAATGTCAATTTCCTTGTCCATGTCAAGAACAATGTCGCAATGGAAATCGGGGTCTGTGAACTTGTCTTCATAATACATAATTACGGGTGTGTCGGTCATGGCAGGAACGTCAGGACATTCGTGCGGAACAATCAGCATGTACGAAGCATCGTTGATAAGAATACCTGCGGCGCGGTGGTCAGCATGGTAGTCGTTGGCACGGTGCGAAATAATAAGGTCGGGTGAAAACTCGCGAATGTAACGGATAAGTCTGCGGCGGTTTTCGAGAGTCGGCATAAGGGTACAGTCGTTCATGTCCTCCCAAACGTCATAGCGAATACCAAGCAACTCGGCGACGGCAGCAGATTCTTTGGCACGTCGGGCGGTTGTCTCGGCAGGGGTCATAATGTGGTGACCACCACAGCCGTTGCAAAGACTTAAAAAACGAACTTCATAGCCCATTTGAACGTATTTGTGAGCAAGTCCGCCAACGCGAAATTCGTTATCGTCCTGATGGGCTCCAATCATTAAAATTTTCATAATTTATTATCCTTCTGTTTTGGATATTTTTTCGGAAATAGTTTAGCATATGACAATTCAAAAGTCAACGAAACAGGCATAAAATTTTTGAAACCACACAACCACATATCAACCCCCTGACAGATATTTCTGTCAGGGGGTTGATGTTTAACAATAAGTATATTTATGCTTCAAGGTCGGCGGTTTCCGTTTCTTCAGGCAGACGTTCTGCTACAATACGTACGATTCGGCGGTCTTCCATTTCGGTGACCATAAATCCGTAGCCCTCAAATTCCACCACAGGGTGTTCGTCGGGCTCGGGAATACGTCCTAAAATCGACATAATATAACCGGCAATAGTGTCATATTCGCCCTCGGGAAATTCAATATCCAACAACTCTTCAACGTCGCTTATATCCGAAGTGCCATCGATGTTAAAGATGTTTTCACTAATCTGCTCGATATCTTCCTGCTCGTCGTCAAATTCGTCCTGAATGTTACCCATTATCGACTCTATAAGGTCTTCAATGGTCACAATACCTGCAACACCGCCGTATTCATCAGCAACCACCACCATCTGCAGGTGCTTTTCGGTCATTTCCGAGAAAAGGTCGCGGCATTTTTTAGATTCGGGGATAAACATGGCCTCGCGCATTAAGTCGCTGGGCTTGAGTTCGGCAGGTGCTTCGGTGCCGACGTATTTCAGCAGGTCTTTAACATAAAGAATACCTTTAATATTATCAAGGTCATCTTCATAAACAGGTATTCTTGAGTAGCCTTCTTCAATCGCTTTGGCAACGACCGACTGAATATCGTCGTTTACCTCAACCGCTTCGATGTGGGTGCGGTGGGTCATAACGTCGCCTGCGGCAAGGTCGTCAAACTCAAAAATGTTGTTTATCATTTCTTTCTGGCTTTCCTCAATAACGCCGCTTTCCTCACCCTCGTCAACCATCGAAAGAATTTCGTCCTCGGTGACGGCATCGTCATCATATTTCGGGTCGCCGCCAAAAACAAGTACAAACAAATGGGATATCTCGGTAATCACGATGGTCAGCGGTGTGAGCACGGCACGAACAAACAACAAAAATCCCGCAAGTGCCGGGGCTATTCTTTGGCAATGCTGTGAACCGTATTTTCTTGGGAACACAACACAAAGCGAGGCAAAACAAACGGTGAAGGCAATAGTCAATGTGAAAATCGAAAGAAAACCGCAAAGATTGGGGTCAGCGGTAGAACTGAAAACCCCTTGAACAGTTGAAGGAAGATGGGTTGCGTAAAACTGTTTCAAGCTCATAAAGTACATAAGCATAACAAGTGCAAAGCCAACGATTCCCGCAAGAAGCGTGAAAACAGCCGTGGTATTGGTAGTTTTTGTCTGCTTGTCCCAAAGCTTGACCAAGCGCTTGGCTTTTTTGTCGCCATCCTCGGCATTTTCTCTGATTTTCTTTTCACTGATGGCCGCCGATGAAGAATCGGCTAAGGATACCAAAAAAGTGAAAATTGCTAAAATGATTACAATGAGCCAACAAAATGTAGTGGCAGGGTCCGGATCAGGGTCCATGATAAATAAATCTCCTATTCAAAAATATAGTTACGGATATAAAAATCCAAGATTATAATAACGGCATATGACCAAAAAGTCAATGTTTTAATTTATTAAAGGTGTAAATAGCAGTGCATTATTCCCAAAAATCAATAAAATATGTAAATTTTTCGTAAATTCAAAAATAGTTCTTTATTAATTGACAAAGTTGTGGTAAAATTATTACACATGTTTATTGTGCTGTGCTTGTACATTGCGCACTAATTAACAATAAACTTTAAGATACAAATGAATGTTTGGAGGAAAACTGCATGATAGAAATCAAGAACCTGTCAAAAAAATACGGTTCTCATGTGGCGGTGTCCGACGTCAGTTTTACGGTTAAAGACGGCGAGATACTTGGATTCTTGGGCCCTAACGGCGCAGGAAAAAGTACAACTATGAATATCCTTACGGGATATTTGTCTCCTACCGCAGGAAGCGTATGTATCGACGGATATGATATTCTCGAAAATCCTAATGAGGCAAAAATGCGTATCGGCTACCTGCCCGAACAGCCACCGCTATACTTAGATATGACGGTTACCGAGTATCTGAGTTTCATTTTTGACCTTAAAAAATGTAAATTCCCTAAGGCGCCTCACATTAACGAGATATGCCGTCTTGTTAAAATAAACAACGTTGCCCACCGTCTTATCAAAAACCTTTCCAAAGGTTACAGACAGCGTGTTGGTATCGCACAGGCACTTATCGGCAACCCCGATGTTCTGATTTTGGACGAGCCCACCGTAGGCTTGGATCCCAAACAGATTATCGAAATCCGTTCGCTCATTACCGAACTCGGTAAAAACCATACTGTTATCTTAAGTTCGCATATTTTGTCTGAAATTCAGGCGGTTTGTGAGCGCGTTATTGTTATCAATCACGGCAGGCTTATTGCCGACGATACCCCTGAGGCATTGAGTCGCACTTTGTCGGATGACCACACCTTGACTGTGCGTGTTGCCGGACCTAAGACCGATGTGTTGAAACTTCTTTCGACCATTCCCGGTGTTGTAAGCATTACCTGTACCGGTCTGCATGAATCGGGTTCAAACGACTATGTAATTGAACCTGACGGCAAGCAGGACGTCAGAAGAGAAATATTTAAGCGACTTGCCGAACGCAACTGGGCACTTCTCATGATGCGTTCCAACGAGATGTCACTTGAACAGATATTCCTCCGTCTTACCGAAATGTCGGAGGAAGAACAGCAGGCCATTTTCGGAAAACAAACGGAAGGAGAGCAAGACGCATGACCGCCATATTCAAAAGAGATTTAAAGGCATACTTCACTTCTCCTGTAGGCTATTTGTTCATAGCCATTATGATGTTCTTCCAGGGTTGGACCTTTACATCGTACTATTCTTACGGCGAACCCGACATCAGCTGTGTTTTCGTTGATCAGTACATGTTTGTTTTCTTCCTCGTTCCGTTTCTCACTATGAGAACTATGAGTGAAGACCGCCGTCAGAAGGTCGACCAGGTACTTATAACTTCACCCGTAAGTCTTTACGGTATCGTTTTCGGCAAGTTCTTCTCAACCTTAGTGATTTTCATGCTCAGTTACTCGGTTACACTTGTTTTTCAGGTAATCATCGCCTTCCAAGAGGGTATAACCGTCAACTGGCTTATCTACATCGGCAACATTTTTGGCATTGCACTTATGGGCGGCGCTTTGATAGCACTTGGCATTTTCGTGTCATCGCTTACCGAAAACCAACTTGTTGCTGCGGTATGTAGTTTTGCGGTTACCTTTGTTATCTACTCGCTTGACAATCTTGCAAGCCTTATCAACGTTGCTTGGGTGACTGCTTGTGTCGAACTCATTTCCTTCGTTGGCAGGTATGCCACGTTTACCGAAGGTATTATAGATTATTCAAACATTGTGTTCTTTGTCGGTTTTGCGGCGATATTTATATTCCTTACCGTCCGCGTACTTGACAAACGCCGTTATTCTTAAAGAAAGGAGCAAAACTTCATGTTATTCAAGAAAAAAACCACCAAAGAAGAGATTATAACCGAAGACAAGGCTCCTAAAACGGTAAAACAGAGCATAAAAAACACCATTGCTTTAAAACGCAATGTATATGCTATTGTGCTGTCGATTATTTTCATTGCTGCGGTGATTCTCGTCAACGTTTTTTCAACCGTAATGGCTAAGCGTTATCCTATTGAACTCGACCTTACAAGCGATAAACTTCACTCCATGAGTGACGAAAACATTGCTTTTATAAAAAGTATCGAAAAACCGGTAAACATCTACGTTTGCCTTACAGAAGAGCAGTACGACTGCTCCGACAGCGACAATATGGCTCAACTTGCTGCCGAGCAGTACTTTGTCGATTACAGTTCTGCCAACCGCGAGTACTTTGTTCAGTCGGCTGAACTTCTTAACAAAATCGCAAGGTATAACGATAATATTACACTTACCTACCTCGATATGAACGAGGCTGAGAGTGCACTTATTGCTGCCGATTTTGACGAATACGAGTATAAAAAAGGCGATATCTTGGTTGAGTGTCCTTCTGTCGGTCCCGACGGTAAAGAAACCTATCGCCGTACCGCAGTTCTTTTCGAGGATATTTACACCATCAAGGGCAACTCCTACACCGAGTATTACAAGCAGTATGCCGCACTTTACGGCAACATGGCTTTGTACGGTCAGGGAGCAGGTTATGTGATTACCGAAAACAAGATGGAAATGGCTGTTTCTTCGGCTATTTATAAGGTTATTTCGGATAACACTCCCAAATACTTGGTTCCTGTCAGCTACTTTGCCAAAAAGGACGACGGTACAATCATTGTTGACGAGTACCTTAAAACCCTTCTCAACGTAAACAACTATGAGTTGGATTATGCAGAGGGCAATATTTCAACCTTGCTTGCAGATAAAGATGCCTCTCAGTATCAGGGTGTTATTCTTGCAGGTTGCCAAGTGGATATCGACGATGCCGACTATGAGGCATTGCTTAAATTCCTTGATAACGACGGCAAAAAAGGTAAATCATTGTTCTACTTCGCAGGTCTTGACGTTGTTAACAAGATGCCCAAAATGTGTGCTCTTATGGCTGAGTGGGGTATCGGTTACCTCGACGGTGTTGTTTACGAAACTTCGACCAGCAACCGTGTTATGACCGACGAAAGCGGCGACCCCAAGGACTTCTATCATGTTTCGACCGGTACCGATTATACCAAACGTGCCGATGGTAAGGGCTATTATGTTGTGGGTAACACCGTTCCTATGAAACAACTTTACCCCGAAAGCGTAACGGCAACCTATGCACGTACCCCTGAGGCTGTTATGCGTACAGGCGGTTACGGTACTACCACCATTATGCCGGTAGGTGAAGACTCCACCAAGTGGAAGCCTGCAGACAAAGCCGATACCGATGCTTTCCCCACCATTATAGTATGTAAAGACGAAGCCACCCTTGAGGACCGTTCTTTTGTTGAAAGTTATATAGTTGCTTTTGCAACCGATGAGTACCTCAACGGTGAGTGGATTAAAAACTGGTCAAACGTAGCAAACGACCACGTTGTTCTTGATATGTTCAATGCTGTTTCCGGCATGTCGGACAATCCGTTCAACTTCGTTGCCAAGACCATTACTGACGAGCGTTTCAACACCACCGAAAGTGCTCAACTTACCGTAAAGATTATCTTTATGGCTATCGTTCCCATTCTTGTTCTTGCTTCGGGCATCACCGTATGGGTTGTTCGCAAGAGAAAATAATTGCAAAAAATGTCGAAACGGGTTACTCCGTTTCGGCATTGTAGTAAATTAGGAGAATTTATTTTTTATGGATGACAAAAACGAAAACTTAATTCCGTCACCCGAGGAAAACGAAGTATTACCCGAGACAAAAGAGGAGCAGCCAGTGAAATTCGAAACCGAAGGCTCGACCATTTTTGTCAAGCACGAGTATAATACCAAAAAGCCTACCGAAAACGGTTGGAAAAAGCGTATCGGTATGGCAGGAATTGCACTGCTTTTGTGTCTTTGTATCGTTGCAGGTGTGTTCTTGGTTGTAAAACTTGTGCCCACAAATGACAATAACGATACTTTAAGTGTAACTTCGCAGGAAAGTATTCCCGTTATCACTTTTAACGAGACGGTAAAAGAAGGCTCGGAAGAAACTGTAGGTCTTACTCTTGGCAGCACCGTTTTGACTAATGACACCAAAATCACCGGTGCGGGCATTTATAACTATTATGAAGAATACGCTATTATGCCGTATACCGAAGAGGTTGACAAAAAAGTTGTCACAAAATGGTACATTCCCGGTATCGATAAGGACCAGGTGCTAAGTGACGAACTTTATGAACACGTCCAAACCTGTCTTAATGTAGTTGCCACCGCCAGAATGGAAAACACCTATGCTTCGGTTGAGGATTACCATAAAGCCTATGGTGTTGATGATGAAAACTGCACACGCGCGTTTGTTGCCAACATCGGCGAAGGTGAAAACGAGGTTGAAATTGAAATCCTTGTCGGCAAACAAATTGCCTCGCGCGACGGCAACTATTTAAAGGTAAGCGGTGACGACACAGTATATATTGTATCGTCTTCCTATATTTCTAATTACGATTACCTCCCGTCTCACTTTGCCGACCTGAATATGCTTACGGCCATAAAAGAGACCGAGGAAAACACCAAATATTTTACCACCAACAATCTGTCAAGATTCGACTATATCAAAATTTCGGGCCAAGCGCTCAAAGGTAAAAGTTATGAGTTTGGCATGAGTACTGACGTTTCGGCTGACTATATGCCGTATGTTATGACCTCGCCTTACCGTCGTCCTGCAAGTGAGGAGTTTCTTGAAAATATTCTTGCCTTTGCATCGGAAGGTATTGTTGCCGACGGACTTTACAGTTTCAACGCTACAAAAGAAAATCTTGAAATCAGCGGAATGAATGACCCGAGTTGTGTCATAGAGGTCAAGATAGGGGATTATAATTTTGAACTGACCATTGGCGGACTTATGACCGAGGGTGACACCGGTCTGTCTGCTATGATAAAAGGCAAAAAGCAGATTTTCAAAATTGATGCCGAAACGTTGGATTTCGTTGACCCCGACATCACTTCCATGTTTAACTATAACTTTATCATGGAGAATATCTATGAGATTGATTCCGTTACATTCGAGGTGGCTTCGGGCAAGCATACGTTTGACCTCACACACACCAAGCGTGACGGAAACAACAACGCATATGACACTAAAGTCGAGTATAAAGGCAAAACCATGAGCGATACTTCATTCAAGGCACTGTATCAACGAGTACTTTTGCTGTCGATGTTGTCGTTTGTAATCGAGGAAGAAAGAACAGAACCCGAACTTACCATAAAATTCAAATATATCGGTGATTATAAGGACCGCGTTGTTGAGTTCACTCAAAGCCCGCGGGATAACTACCACTATGTTGCGTGGATTGACGGTGTACCTCTTGGCGAGGTGCTGAAATCCAGCGTGACGGATATAACCCAAAACCTTGATATCTATGTTAATGGCGGTATCGTAAAAACCCCGCTTTAAGCAAAAAAATCCCGACCTTCAAAGTTTTGAAGGTCGGGATTATGTTTTATTAAATTAACGGTTGTTGATGAGTTTGGTGAGTTCAACGGGGTTGACAATGGTGCCGTCTTTATAAACACGCATGTTGCCCGAAGCAATCTCGTCTATAAGAATAACTTCGCCATTGTTATAACCGAACTCAAACTTAATATCCCAAAGGTCAAGACCGATAGTCTTAAGGTCGTCGGCTACAACCTTGGTGATTTTAAGGGTCTGTTCTTTCATGCTACTAAACATTTCGGGGGTCATAACACCCAACGCTGCAAGGCCTTCGCCGGTTACAAGCGGGTCGCCCTTTTCGTCGTTTTTGAAGGTGCATTCAACGTATCCACCCTCGAGTACGGTACCGTCTTTGATATACTCACCGTATCTGCGGATGAAACTTCCGGTTGCTACCAAGCGGCAGATAACCTCAAGTCCGTTACCGCCCTGGGCTTTGCCAAAGCACTCTGCAGGAAGAACTTCCATGGTGGCATTCTCAAGGTCAGCGCTAACGTAATGTGTCTTAACGCCAGCTTTTTTAAGAAGTTCAAAGTAGTAAACAGAAGTCTCAAGGTTGGCTTTGCCGATGCCCTCGATGGTGAGGCCTACTGCATTCTCGCCCGGGTCAAAAACACCGTCTTTGCCGGTGCAGTCGTCCTTGAATTTGAGCAACACATTACCGTTTTCAAGTTGGTAAACGTCTTTTGTTTTGCCCTCATAAATTTTTTTCATTTAAAACACTCCTTCTTGAAGTCAAGGTAAAAAATTCACGAGGATATTGTAACACAAAACAAGCCGATTGTAAAACATTTTTTTGCGTTGTTGTAAAATTTATATTTATTACATAAAACCTTGCATTAAATTTGCCTAATTTATGGAAAAATTAGCGGTTTTATGGTAAAAAAACTTTGCAATTGAAAAGATAGGTGGTATAATAATATGAATAAATATAAATATTACCGCATGGAGGAATATATATGTCAGTTTTACACGAAAGAATTTTACCGGCACCGGAGGGAATAAAAGCGCAGTTTGCCGTTCCTGAAAACGTGGTTAAGGCAAAAGAGTTAAGAGATAAAGAGATAAAGGCAGTTTTTGAGGGTAAGGACAAGCGCCTTATTCTTATAATTGGTCCGTGCTCTGCCGATTCTGAGGAGCCGGTTATTGATTATATCCAGCGTTTAAGCCGTTTGCAGGAGCAGGTTAAGGATAAAATTCTCATGATACCGAGAATCTATACCAACAAACCGCGTACTACGGGTGACGGTTACAAGGGCATGGTGCATCAGCCCAATCCAAACGAAAAGCCCGATATGTTAAAGGGACTGTTGGCAATCCGTCATTTGCACATCCGTGCCATGAGCGAAACAGGGCTGTCAAGTGCTGATGAAATGCTGTACCCTGAAAACTATGCCTATTTGTCGGATGTTTTGTCATATATTGCGGTGGGTGCGCGTTCGGTGGAAAATCAGCAACACCGACTTGTGTCAAGCGGAATCGATGTTCCGGTCGGTATGAAAAACCCTACCAGCGGTGATATTTCGGTTATGCTCAACTCCATCACTGCCGCACAGCATCCGCAGACGTTTATCTACCGTGGATGTGAGGTTTCGACCGATGGCAATCCTCTTGCACACGCCATCTTGCGCGGTTCGGTTGACAAAAAGGGTGAGACATTCCCCAACTATCATTATGAGGATTTAAGCCGTCTTTTTGAGGCTTATAGCGAACGCGGACTTAAGAACATGAGCCTTATTGTTGATACAAACCATTCCAATTCCGGCAAAAAGTATTTGGAGCAGATTCGTATTTGCAAGGAAATTCTGCATAGTTGCCGCCATTCGGAAGACATAAAGAGCATGGTAAAGGGTCTTATGATTGAAAGTTATATAGAGGATGGATGCCAGAAAATCGGCGAGGGTGTATACGGTAAGTCTATCACCGACCCATGCCTCGGTTGGGAAAAAACCGAGCGCCTTGTTTTTGAAATGGCAGAACTTTTGTAATGTTATTAAGTGTAAATTCACTCGAAAAGAGTTTTGGCGACAATCTGCTTTTCAGCGACGTTGCCTTTAGTGTCGAACAAGGGGATATAATAGGTCTTATCGGCGGTAACGGTTGCGGTAAAACTACGCTTTTTCGCATAATTTCGGGCGAGGAGTTGCCCGACGGAGGCGGTGTTGTTCGTAAAAGCGGTGTGACGGTAGGTGTTCTAAACCAGCACGCTTGCGGGGGTTCGCAAAAAACCGCATATAATGAGGCTTTGTCGGTTTTCTCGGAACTTATTTCGTTGGAATCCGAAATAGAAAAAGTCAATCTTGAACTGCAGACCGTAACTTCCGATACGCTTATCGAAAGGCAACACAGGTTGCAGGAGGATTTTGAGCGCAAGGGCGGTCTTACTTTCCGCGCACGCACTCGCTCGGCGCTTAAAGGATTGGGTTTAAGCGAAGAGGAGCAGGCGTTGTCGGTTGCCGTGCTTTCGGGCGGTCAGCGTTCCAAGGTGGAGTTATGTAAACTTCTCTTGTCTGAACCCGACATTATGTTGCTTGATGAACCGACTAACCATCTAGACATTGATGCCATAGAGTGGCTTGACGGATATATCAAGGCGCAAACACGAGCGGTTATGATTATTTCGCATGACCGCTATTTTCTCGACCGTGTTGCCAACCGAATTTTTGAACTCTCCAACCGCAAACTTTACTCTTGCGACGGCAATTATACCAAGTATTGCAGAGTGAGGGACGAGCGAAAACTCACCATTCAGCGAAACTACGACAACACCATGCGTGAGGTTGAACGAATAGAAAAAATTATCGAACAACAAAAGCGCTGGAACCGTGAAAAGAATATAAAAACTGCCGAAAACAAGCAAAAAATGATTGACCGTCTGCTTGCAGATTTGGATATCCCTGAAAGCGAAAGACAAAGCATGACATTGTCTTTTACTGCCGGGTCACGCAGCGGTGATGAGGTGCTTAATACCGACGGTCTTTTTACAAAATACGACAACAGAACGCTTTATGAGGGAGTTTCTTTAAAGGTGCGACGAGGGGATAGAATTTTTATAATCGGCCCCAACGGTTGCGGTAAAACGACACTTTTAAGGCAATTGCTCGACCGCACAAAGGTGGACTACGGTGTAGGTGTAAAGGCAGGCTATTTTGACCAGCATCAGAGGGATTTGAACCTTAATAACACCATTTTTGGTGAACTGCGCGACAGTTATCCCTCTTTGGGCGACTCAGCACTGAGAGGTGCGTTGGCGCTGTTCCTTTTTAAGGGCGACGAAGTGTTTCGTGATATTGCAACCTTGTCGGGTGGCGAGAGAGCAAGGGTTGTATTATGTAAACTTATGCTCCGCCACGATAATCTGTTGTTTTTGGACGAGCCCACCAACCATCTGGATTTGGAATCACGCGAGGTTTTAGAGGAGGCACTTGACGGTTACGACGGCACGCTCATTTGTGTATCGCATGACCGTTATTTTATCAACCGTCTGGCATCGCAGGTGCTTTATTTTGAAAATGGTGAGGTAAAAAAATGTGACGGTGGCTATGATACTTATATCGAAAACCGCGTTTTGCCTCAAACTGTCACCATAAAAAAGGCAAACTCCGAGAACAAAAACCTTTATTTAAAGAAAAAGGAAGACGCCGCGCGTCTTCGCAAGACTAAAACTGCGTTTTCTAAGGTCGAGCAGGAAATCGAAAAGGTTGAAAACGAACTTTTGGCAATAAACGAGCAATTGAGTGACGAGGAAATCTCTGCCGACTATATAAAGGTTGCCGAACTGACCGAAAAGGCAGCAGAATTTGAGGCGGCACTTGAAGCGCTTATGCTCGAATGGGAAACTTTGGGCGCCGAATTGGAGGGTGCCGAATGAAAACGCTTTATATAACCGATTTGGACGGAACTTTGCTAAACTCTGACGGGCACCCGTCTCTGTTTACGGTAAACACTATTAATTCGCTTGTTGATAAAGGTATGCAATTTACCGTTGCAACCGCGCGGTCTATTTCATCGGCGGCAGGGCTTGTGGAGTGTTTTAACACAAAACTGCCCGGTGTTATGATGAACGGCGTGTTTTTAACCGACCTTCATACAAAAGAGCAACATCACGTTTGCAAAATGCATAGCGATGTAGCAAAGCAGGTAATAGATGCGTTTGTAAATGCAGGAAGACCGCCGATTGTTTATACTTTTGACGGGCATATAAACGCCCAGTTTACCGAAATCAAAAACGATTACGAGAAGAATTTTATCGAAAAAAGGAAGAAACTGTACCACAGTTTTAACCAAGTAAAAGTTCACGATGTGGGTGACGATACCGTTTATATCAACGGGATTGATTATAAAGAAACCATGGACAAGGTTGCCGAAAATCTCAAAAATATTAAGGGAATAAAGTTTTCTTATTACCTTGACGTGTATAGTGGGGACAAGTATTTTATCGAAGTGTATTCAGAAGATGCCGGCAAGCAAAACACCATCGAACGTCTTAAGAAACTTTATGGCTTTGACCGTGTTGTGGCATTTGGCGATAACGCAAACGACGTCGAGATGTTAAAAGCAGCCGACTTAGGTGTTGCCGTAGGCAATGCAAGGCCCGAGGCTTTGGATGTCGCCGATGTAGTTATTGATACTAACAACAACGACGGTGTGGCGAAGTATTTATTATCCGTATTTGGAAAGGATGCGAATTGAGTTTGAGCGAACAAAAGGGTAACCTAAGCGAGCAAAAGTTTATAAAAATGACTACCGAGCCGGTTGAAAGGCTTATTTGTAAATTGGCTATACCGACTATTATAAGTATGCTTGTTACCACCTTTTACAACATGGCGGATACATATTTTGTTGGCAAAATAGGAGCAGGTTTTGATGTGGCGGTGCAGTCTGCTATGCAAACAAGAGCACAGGCGGCTGTTGGCGTTGCATTGCCTGTAATGGCGGTTATTCAGGCTTTTGGTTTCTTTTTCGGTCATGGCTCTGGCAACTTTGTATCCCGTGCCTTGGGTAAAAAGGATGTTGAATCAGCGCAAAGGGTAGCATCTTCGGGCTTCTTCTATGCCATAATTACAGGACTTGTCATAATGGTTCTGGGGCAGATTTTTGCTCCCGGCCTTGCAATGTTGCTTGGTGCTACCCAATTCAGTTGTGATTATGCTGTACAATACATGCGCATAATACTTATAGGCGCTCCCATAAACATGGCGGCTATGGTGCTTAATAACCAGATGCGTTTTCAGGGCAATGCCACCTATGCAATGGTTGGTATTACAACGGGTGCCGTGCTTAACATCGGTCTTGACGCGTTGTTTATACTTGCTTTTAACTGGGAAGTCATAGGTGCTGCGCTGGCAACAATTATAGGGCAAACAATAAGCCTTATTTTGCTTGTTATAGGAGTCAGTCGCAGCGACTGTATCAAAATGAGTATCAAAAAGGTGCGTTTTGACAAAAATACGGCAGGTGAAATCACACGCGGAGGTCTGCCGTCTTTAGGCCGTCAAGGTCTGGCAAGTGTCTCGACGGCTTGCCTTAACAACATGGCAGGCATTTATGGTGCCATGGCTTATGCCGATACGGTTGGCGCTGCCGATTCGGCTGTTGCGGCAATGTCGGTCGTTTCTAAGATAATGCTGTTTGCTTCGTCGGCACTTATAGGCTTCGGACAAGGGTTCCAGCCGGTTTGCGGATTTAACTACGGAGCAGGTCTTTATAAACGCGTGAAAAAGGCATTTTATTTTTGCGTTAGAGTTGCTTTTGTCTTTCTCGTAGCAATTGCCGTGCCTGCCTTTATCTTTGCCGATGACATACTCTCGCTTTTCAGAGGCAACGACCCCATAGCAATGGAAATAGGAGCCTTTGCAATGCGTGCTCAGATTGTCACTTTCCCGCTTATGTCATGGGTTGTAATGAGTAACATGATGCTTCAGACCATGGGCAGAGTGGTTAGTGCTACCACACTTGCGGTGGCAAGGCAAGGACTCATGTTTATTCCCGCGGTTCTTATTTTGCCGTCATTTTTAGGCATTATGGGTGTGCAGTTGGCTCAACCTGTTGCCGACCTGCTTTCGTTTGCCGTTGCTGTCCCTATAACTGTGAAGGTGTTAAAGGAATTGTCTGCTGATAAAATGTCGCAAAATGGTTGATTTCGCAAAAATGCTGTTTTTTGTGAAATCAAATTAAAAAAATTGCGCTTTTTTAACAATACCTATTTACTTAAAGGTAAAAAGGTGTTATTATATATGGTGTACGCGAACAGAAAGGTGGCTTTTTGTCCGCCATACAAATTTTGTTAAACTTTATATCTATATAAGGAGGAAATTTCCCATGGCAAGAAAAATGAAAACCATGGACGGTAACAATGCTGCTGCTCACGTATCCTATGCGTTTACCGAAGTAGCAGGTATTTATCCTATTACACCGTCCAGCCCTATGGCAGACTATGTTGACCAGTGGTCGGCTCAAGGGTTAAAAAACATCTTCGGTACCACCGTTAAGGTTTCCGAGATGCAGTCTGAAGCAGGTGCAGCAGGTACCGTTCACGGTTCGCTTAACGCAGGTGCTCTTACCACCACCTACACCGCTTCTCAGGGTCTTCTTTTGATGATTCCTAACATGTACAAAATCGCAGGTGAATTGTTACCTTCCGTATTCCACGTATCGGCTCGTTGCGTAGCTTCTCAGGCTCTTAACATTTTCGGTGACCATTCCGACGTTTATGCCTGCCGTCAGACCGGTTTTGCTATGCTTGCTGAGACCAACACTCAGGAAGTTATGGACCTTGGTGCGGTTGCTCACTTGGCTACTATTAAAGGCCGTGTACCTTTCATCAACTTCTTCGATGGTTTCCGTACTTCTCACGAACTTCAGAAAATTGAGGTTTGGGATTACGAAGACCTTAAAGAAATGTGCGATATGGACGCAGTTGCTGCTTTCAGAAAGAGAGCACTCAACCCTGAGCGTCCCGTAATGCGCGGTTCTCACGAAAACGGCGACATCTTCTTCCAGCACAGAGAAGCATGTAACGAATACTACAACAATCTTCCCGCTATTGTTGAGGAGTATATGGACAAGGTTAATGCTAAACTTGGTACCGATTACAAACTCTTCAACTACTACGGTGCTCCCGATGCAGAGCGCGTTATCGTAGCAATGGGCTCTATCTGCGACGTTGCAGAAGAGGTTATCGACTACATGACCGCTGCAGGCGAAAAGGTTGGTCTTGTAAAGGTTCGTTTGTACCGTCCTTTCAGCGCAGACAAGCTCGTAGAGGCTATTCCTGCAACTGCTAAGAAGATTGCAGTTCTCGACAGAACTAAGGAACCCGGTTCTTTGGGTGAGCCTTTGTACCTCGACGTTGTTACTGCTCTTGCTTCCAAGGGTATGAGCGCTAAGGTTATCGGCGGGCGTTACGGTCTCGGTTCCAAGGATACTCCTCCTTCCAGCATCTTTGCTGTATATGATGAACTCAAAAAGGACGAGCCTAAGGCTCAGTTCACTCTCGGTATTACCGATGACGTTACCAACCTTTCTCTTGAGGAGAAGCCCGCTCCCAACACCGCAGCAGAAGGCACCATTGAGTGCAAATTCTGGGGTCTTGGCGGTGACGGTACCGTTGGTGCTAATAAAGACTCTATTAAGATTATCGGTGACCATACCGACAAGTATGTTCAGGCATACTTCCAGTATGACTCTAAGAAGACCGGCGGTATCACTATTTCTCACTTGAGATTCGGTGACAAGCCTATTAAGAGCCCCTACTACATCAACAAGGCTGACTTCGTTGCTTGCCACAACCCCTCTTACGTAATCAAGGGTTATAAGATGGTTAACGACGTTAAGCCCGGCGGTGTATTCCTTATCAACTGCCAGTGGAGCGCTGAAGAACTCGACGAGCATATGCCCGCAGAAGCAAAGCGCTACATTGCTGCTAACAACGTTCAACTCTACACTGTTAACGCAATTGACCTTGCCGCACAGATTGGTCTTGGTAAGCGTACCAACACTGTTCTTCAGTCTGCTTTCTTTGCACTTTCCGGTGTTCTTCCTAAGGACGAGGCTATCGGCTACATGAAGGAAAAAGCACAGAAGTTCATGAAGAAGGGTAAAGAAATCGTTGAGATGAACGAGAAGGCAATCGACGCAGGTGCAACTGCGTTTGTTAAGATTGACGTTCCGAGCAGTTGGGCTAACGCTGTTGACAACGCTGCTGTTAAAAAGTCCGAAGGCAGAGAGAAACTCGTTAAGATGGTTGACAACATCATGAAGCCTGTTGGCCTTATGAACGGTGACAGCCTCCCTGTTTCTGCATTTATGGACCATGCCGACGGTACCTTTGAGCAGGGCGCATCCGCATATGAGAAACGCGGCGTTGCAGTTATGGTTCCCGAGTGGAATCCCGATACCTGCGCTAAGTGTAACAAGTGTGCTTATGTATGTCCTCATGCTACTATCCGTCCCTTCGCACTTTCGGCTGACGAGCTTGCAAAGGCACCTGCTAATATGAAGAAGGCTCCCAAGCCTGTTGTTAAGACTGATTACACCTACACCTTGGCTGTATCTCCTCTCGATTGTATGGGTTGCGGCGTATGTATCGGTGTATGTCCCACTAACTCACTCAAGATGGTATCTCAGGAGTCTCAGCTCGCTGAGCAGGAGAGCTTCGATTACTGCGTAGCCAACGTAACCGAGAAGGAAGGCGTTGCAGGCAGTCAGAACCTTATTGCTTCTCAGTACAAGAAACCCTTGCTCGAGTTCTCCGGTTCTTGCGCAGGTTGTGCTGAAACCGCTTACGCACGTCTTATCACCCAGTTGTTCGGTGACAGAATGTATATTTCTAACGCAACCGGTTGTTCGTCCATTTGGGGCGGCCCCGCTGCAACTTCTCCTTATACCACTAACTTTGAGGGTCACGGTCCTGCATGGGCTAACTCCTTGTTCGAAGATAACGCAGAGCACGGCTTTGGTATGTACCTCGGCCAGAAGGCTATCAGAAACCGCCTCATCGCTCAGGTAGAGGAAATGAAGGCAAGCGACAAGGCATCTGCAGAGTTCGTAGCAGCTGCTGACGAATATCTTGCAACTTTGGAAGACGGCGAGAAGAACGCTGTTGCTACCAAGGCTCTTATCGTAGAACTTGAGAAGGCTGCTGCCGCAGGTTGTCCTACTGCTCCTGCTGTTCTCGCTGAGAAAGAATACCTCTCCAAGAAGTCTGTTTGGATCTTCGGTGGTGACGGTTGGGCATACGATATCGGCTTCGGCGGTGTTGACCACGTATTGGCAGCAGGTGAGGATGTAAACATCATGGTATTCGATACCGAGGTTTACTCCAACACCGGCGGTCAGGCATCAAAGGCATCTCAGATTGGTCAGGTTGCACAGTTCGCTGCTGCAGGTAAGGCAATTTCTAAGAAGAGCCTTTCCGAAATTGCAATGTCCTACGGTTATGTATACGTAGCACAGATTGCAATGGGCGCAGACCCCAACCAGACCTTGAAGGCTATCAAGGAAGCTGAGGCTTACCACGGTCCTTCCATCATCATCGCATACTCGCCTTGTGAAATGCACTCCATTAAGGGCGGTATGGTAAACTGCCAGAACGAAATGAAGAAGGCTGTTGCTTGCGGTTACTGGAATATGTTCCGCTTCAACCCTGCTCTCAAAGAAGAGGGCAAGAACCCCTTCACTATCGATTCTAAGCCTGCTACTGAGGACTATAAAGAGTTCCTCCTCAACGAGGCTCGTTATGCATCTCTCACCCGTTCGTTCCCCGAACGCGCTGAAGAGTTGTTCCAGAAGGCTGCCGATAACTCGAAGGCTGCAAGAGCACACCTCGAGAAACTCGAAGAACTTTACGGCAAATAATTTCCTAAAGCAAAACCACCCGCAGGAAACTGTGGGTGGTTTTTTGTTTTAATAATTTATAATTTCCGATAAGGTTGAGGGTTGTTAGTAAGCCCTAATAAATAGTCAACAGAGGTTTTGTAAAGCACAGATAACTGTATCAGCACATCGGTAGGAACATCACGCAGGCCGCGTTCATAACGGCTGTATTGCGGTTGTTTCATATCAAGGTATTCGGCAACGAACTGCTGAGACAGGTCATGGTCTTCACGCAGGTCTTTAAGCCGTGGATAATAATTATTCGTACCAACAACCTCCTCAATAACCGTTTGGTATTGACACTTTAACACATTAAGTGTATAATATACGCAATATATAACCATACGGTTATAAATAGTGCTTATTTTTTGGGGGTTTTTATGAAGAAATTATTGGTAATTATGTTAATTGTCGTGTTGCTTGTGTCAGTATGCCCATTTGGACTGTTCACATTCTCGGCAAATGCAGTAGCAAGAGGTATCACCGGTGATTGTGAGTGGACACTTGAAGACACCGTTTTAACCATTAGCGGAAATGGCAAAATGGGCGATTATGAGCATTATGTAAGTTTGCCTTGGGGACGCGCTATTACAAAAGTTGTAATAGAAAAAGGTGTAACAAATATTGGTTATGCAGCTTTTGAAAACTGCAACAAATTAACCACCGTTGTTATTTCTGATAGTGTTACCGCCATTGATGCATATGCATTTAATAAGTGTACTTCACTTAAAAATGTTAATTTTGGTAACTGCGTTTCTACCATTTCCATAGCAGCATTTTACGGATGTACTTCGCTTGAAAACTTGTTGTTGCCTGATTCTGTAACAGGCTTGGGTTCATACGCTTTTACAAAGTGTTCTTCCATTAAAGATATTGTGCTCAGTAAAAATATTTCCAATATCCCAATGTCGGCTTTCTATGGTTGTAAAAACCTTGAGTCGGTAACCTTCGGCGAAAAAATAAAAACAATCTGTTATTATTCATTCTACGGTTGTAATGCATTGACCGATGTTTATTTTGGCGGCGATCAAACCGCACAGCAAAAAGTGGCCGTCAATAAGTCGAACGCTACTGTTTTGAGTGCAACCTGGCACTGCGGTGACGTTGAGCCTTTGACCTATGCATATAACGATAACGACAAGACCGCAATGGTTGTTGGCTGCTACAAAAGGGCCACTTCGGTTGCCATTCCTACAAGAGTTACTAAAGCAGGTAAAACTTATAAAGTGACTTCTGTAAATTCGTATGCATTTAGTAAATGCACCAGTTTGGAAAGTGTAAACTTCGGATACGGAGTCAGCACAATAGGTATGTCAGCATTTTATGGCTGTACAAATCTTTCTTCCGTCACGTTTGGCACAAACCTCACATCGATCGGTTACTATGCATTCTATGGTTGCAATTCTTTGACCGATGTATATTTCAAAGCCACCGCTAAAGAGAAAAAGACTATTGTTAACAGTTCTAACAGCCAAGTTGTTAACGCAACCTGGCATTATGATGATACATACTGCCCCAAAATATACTTTACCGGTAATATAGAGGGCATGCAAGAAAAAAGTGATGTTCGTGAAATTCAAATTTCGTATGTGAATGACAGTCAAATCATTAACGGCTATGCAGAATTAAAAGTACAGGGAACATCCAGTCTGGCATACGACAAGAAAAATTACACAATAACTTTTTATAAAGCTGACGATTTTGATAAAAAGATGAAAGTTGATTTCGGTTGGGGCGCGCAAAGTAAATATTGCATGAAAGCCAACTGGATTGATAAAACTCATTCTCGTAACGTTGTTACTGCTAAGTTGGCAGGTGAGGTGCAGAGAAAATACAGCATATTAAATATAGCACCTAATAACGGCGCTGTTGACGGATTCCCGATTGAAGTGTATGTAAATGGCGAGTTCCACGGAGTATATACCATGAACATTCCTAAAGACGAATGGCAGTTTGGAATGGACAAGGATAATCCAGACCACATTGTAATTTGCGGTGAAAACTGGTCTGATGTTGTTAAGTTTTACGCTATGCCTACTGATTTTGAGGATTGGTCGGTTGAAGCAGGTCCCGAAACTGACGAAACTTTGGAAAAAATTCAAAGATTGTGTTCGTTTGTTATGAACAGTAGTAGCACAAAGTTCAAATCACAGTTTGGAGAGTATTTGGATTTAGATTCTACTCTAAACTATTACATTATGGTTGATGTTGCTTATCTTGGCGATAACGTGGGCAAAAACATGCTGCTTGCCACATATGACGGAAAAGTTTGGTACCCCTCTCTTTACGACCTTGATGCATCTTTCGGTGCCGACTACACAGGAAATAAAGAATATAACTACAAAGACAAGTTGTTGTATATGGGTAACAGTTTCTTGTGGGCTCGTGTAGAGTACTTGTTCAAACCTGAACTTGCAGCTCGTTATTTCGAATTAAGAGAGAGCATTCTTAACAAAGAACACATCATGGAAATGTTTAACACTTTCTATGGTAGCATTCCCGAAGCCGCTTTAGAGCGTGAGAAGGAAAACTGGGAAACAGAAACATCTCCCATTCCCGGTTTTGATTTGGAACAAATCGAATCGTATCTTGATAATATCCTTCCTCGTTTGGACGCCAAGTACAGTAGTTGGTTGCAGTAATTAAAGAGGCATGAGATTTAAAATATAAATGATAATAAAGGCTACGGTGTATACCGTGGCTTTTGTTTTTGTTTGGAGGTTTGGCGGAAAAAACGCCACATAGTAAACCTGTTGACTTTTTACGTATTTTGGAGTATGATAACATATGTATATATGTGTCCATTTTCGTCAGTATAACTCCGAAAGGATTTTATTATGAGTGATATTAAAGACAACAAACCGCTGAACTTCGAGGACAAGCGGTATGAAGATTTGCTTGCGCAAAACGCTTCATATAAAAATCTCATAGAAACGCTGAAAAAACAGATTGAAGAACGCGACCGTGATATTCGCGCTTTGCAGGGCGAGTGCCTTAGAAAAGACGGTGAACTGATTCGTCTTACCGATTCAAGAGGCTATCGTCTGCTAACCAAGTACTATAAAGTCAGAGAGACACTTATTCCCAATGGCACCCTAAGATACAAGATTGTCAGAACATTGCTGTATCCTCTTATCTGGCTTATGAAAAAGTCTAAAAAGAAGAGCGTCAGTTTTAAGGTGGTTGACCGTGACGAGGGTTTCCGCAGAATGAAATACTGCACAAGAGTGGGTATTATCGTTACCGAGCACACCCTCTACATTGCCAACATTATCAATGATTGTCTGGCAAAATGCGGTCTTAAAGGCGAAATTCACATTAACTCGGTTGACAGTTATGAGGATATTCCGTATATTATCATTTGTCCGCAGTTTTTGAAGGAGTTTCCGAGGCTTTACACTGTCGTGCAGATGGAACAGACCGTCAGCACCCGATGGATGACCCCCGAATATCTTAACATTCTCCGTAACGCCTACGCTGTTTTTGATTATTCGATGGTCAACATAAATTATTTCAGCAAAGACCCGTCTATCGCTTCTAAACTTTATTATCTTCCGATTGATGTTTCGAGAAAACCTATTGCCGAAGTTTATAATGGCGAGAAGGAATACGACGTGCTTTTCTACGGCTCGCCTTACATCGAGCGCAGAGAAAAAATGCTTAACCGCTTGAAGGAAAAGTATAACGTAAAGATAATTTGTGATAAATTCGGTCCCGACCTTTATGCCGAAATGCAAAAGGCAAAGGTGGTAATAAACATTCACTACTATGCCAACGCATTGCTTGAAACTACCCGAATTTACGAGACTTTGTCGGTTGGAAGCAGTATCGTTGTTTCCGAGCGAAGCAGTGACCCCGAGGAAGAAAAACGACTTGAAGGCATTATTGATTTTGTCGATGTTGACGATATCGAAGCACTTTGCGACCGTGTGGGGTATTGGCTAAGCCACGATGATGAGCGCGAAGCCAAAGTAAAGGCCAATAACGAGTTGCTTTGTGACCGCGCTAATGCTTTGGAATTTTATTTGGCACGTTTCTTGCTTGCCAATGAGTGCATAACCTTTGACGAATTTTATGAAAAGTTCGGCGATTTTGTCGAATTTAAGAACAACCTTGTGTGCTTAAGTTTGCCCGAATGTACCGCAAGACGCGAGGCTTTTTCGGAGGATAACAAGTACGGATTTCAGTTCTTCCCGGGACTTAAACACAACCTTGGTTGGGTTGGCTGTGCAATGAGTTATAAGTTCATTTGCAAAAAAGCACTTGAAAAAGGTACTAAAAAATTGCTAGTCTGCGAGGATGACGTATATTTCCCCGAGGATTTTGACAAGCGTTTTGCCTCTATTCGCGACTATATGGTGGCTCATGATGATTGGGATGTTTTCTCGGGTATCATGGCAGATGTCGGCAGGGTAAAGGTACTTGAGTGCGCTGAGCATGAAAATGAGCAATTGGTTTACCTTGACCGAATGATAAGCATGGTGTTTAATCTGTACAACCCCAAGGCGATGGAATATATCTCTGAGTGGAACGAAATCGACCACAACACCGAGACCAACGCTATTGACCGCTATCTCGAAAATAAATCGTTGCGCGTGCTGACCACAGCACCTTTCCTTGTAGGACACAAGGAGGATTTGCAGTCGACAATTTGGGGAAAACAAAATACGATTTACTCCGAACTTATCGAAAAAAGCAGCGATAAAGTTAAAAAGTTGGTTGAAGACTATAAATCTAAGCAATAAAAACGCCCGATGTGTAATCTTGTTACACATCGGGTTTTGCTATTTCTCAAAGCAGTCGTTTTCTATCGAACAGCCACCGCATTTGGTGCAACCGGGTTGACAGTGGGGGGCTAGGTGATTTTTGCGCAAAAGTTCGCCCAAAAACTCACTTGTTTTGATTAAATCTTTAGGGTCGCAAGCCTTGACACCCGACAGAGGACAGTCATCAAGCGGTCTGAACGGCATTATGGTTGGGAAAACGCCCATTTCGGTTAAGATTTCACATTCTTTTTCGATGTCTTCCCAAGGTTGGATACCGCCAATCATAACCGAGGACACCATGCCCCAACCAAAGATTTCAACTGCCTTTCTGAGCGCCTTGTGGTAGTGCTCTAAGGTGATACCCGATTTGCCGGGACAAATCTCTTTTCTTAAAGCCGAATCGACGATTTCAATGTTCATAATGGCGACGCTTATGCCACTTTGCTTCATTTCTTCGAGTAACGAAAGGTCAGAGGGCGGTGCAAACTCCACGGCAATGGGGTTAGAGCAAAATTCTCTTATCTTACGTGCTAAACAGCACCAATATTTAACCATTGTATCGGGATTTTTATAGGTGCCACCGCTGAAATTAAAGGTATAGTCGGGGTAGTGCTCGGCATAGATTTTAAGACCTTTGCAGAGTTCGTCGGGGTCAATGGGCTTTTCGGTTTTGGCTCCCAAAGAACAGAATTTGCATTTTAACTCAGGCGTGTCATAGCAACAGTTGGTGCTGGGCCAGATATTTATGCAACCGTCAGCGTGAAGCCTTGCCATGCCGTCGACAACTGTGCCTGTCTTTATAAGGTCGTGAAAAAACCGAACGGTGGCTCGGCTGCCTTCATAGTTTATAAAATATTCGCCGTCAAAATCGAGCAAAAACTCTGAATCTTTTGAAAAATCTTCAAAAATGCTGACACAAATGTTACTGTCGCCAATGCTCATGTTAACAGCGTCAATAAATCCTTTTTCGAAATAGTCAGGGTGGTTTTTCTGAAGATCGGTTCGTGCTGCTTTGGTCAGTGCCGCACCTTTGCACAACAGCCCGCTTTTAAGTTTAATAAATTTTTCTCTTGTCATAAAATTACCTTTTAAATCAAATTTCATATTTTTGGGGTGGCACCCGACACCCAGTTGAGGACAATCTTTGCAATCAGCATTAAGGTCCAAGCCTTGCGGTTCACCCAAAACAAAGCCGTGCTTTTCAAAGAAAGAGGGAACTTTTGTGGTGATATAAAGGCAGTCGGCGCCCGAAGTAATTGCTTTTTGTTTTATAAGTTCCAATGCCTTTTTTCCAAGGCTTCTGCCACGAAAAGAAGGGTCTACGGCTATGTAATCAAGTACAAAGATGTCGTTGCGGCAACTCAGTGTGGCAGCGGCAATGGGTCTGCCTTCAAAATATTCGGCAACCGAGAAAAACACTCCGTCTGAAGAAGGGTCTGACGATATTTCGAGACCGTTTTGGCTGTAAAACGGCATTAACCCTTTGTGGTCACAAGTTTCTGTAAACAAAAAATCACTCCAAATGAAAGTTATTGTTATTTTATAACTTTTATGCTGTTTTTTCAAGGTGTTTGTCAAACCTGTTGACAGTTTTTAAAAAATTAGTATAATAAACAGAGTTTTATACGTAAAGCGGCATAACTTTATAATCACAATGTGTTTGATGATTTGGTAAAAGTGATTTAAGGGGATTTATATGGCTAAAATATTATATCGTTGTCCGCACTGCGGTGAAAAAGGCATTTCGTACAGCGACAGGCTTTTTGCCTGTTTGCCCAGACGAACAGGTGACAATGCGTTTGGCGATTATGACCTGAAATGTCGCAAGTGCAACGGTAAATGTTGGACCGGCAGTGCAAACACTATAATCGGCAACATCATCTCATGTTTGATGGTAGGCAGCATACCTCTTTCCATGGGCATTTTGTTTGTCACAAAAAATTCTTGGGCTTGTTTTGCGGTGCTGTTTACCGCGATTTTTATCAAGGTGATTTATAATATTTTTGATGAATTTTCGGGTCCTGTTTTTATGATGGACGAAGAGGGTAACTGTTTGTCGTTTATGCCGAATACCAAAGCGGAAATTGAACAGTGCAAATATCTTAAAGCGTATGGTATATACAGGTTAAAATTCAAAAATGAGACCGAAAACCACAAATTTATTGAAAGATTTCAAGACGGTATGGTGCCTGCACAAATTGCTCCGAGTGATAAAGACAAAGGTGTTCACGATTTAAGGATAATTGGCAGAGATTTTGTGCCCGATGAGGTGCTTTTCGAGGGTGCTGAGTTTGAGGTTGAAGACATAGACGGTATTTTTATAACCAAAGGCAAAATCACAAAAACAGGTTTGGGTAATTAAGACGGCTGTTTGATATGCACCCCAAAAGTTAGACACTTTTGGAGGTGCATATTTTTATGGCAAAAAAGGAACAAATTTTTAGAAAATACTCGGCAGAATTTAAAATCGGTGTTATAATGGATATGCGAGA
>JAZNVU010000007.1:0-20027 GCA_045592985.1 Acutalibacteraceae bacterium
AATTCTTCTAAATGTGAATACATCTGTTTGCCGTATCCACTACGGCGAAATTCGGGCAACACATAAAATTCCATTATGTAACCATATCCAACCTTGATATAACCTTTGTGGTCGGGTTGGTCAATCTTTCCGTATAAAAAACCTATTAGACTATCGCCATCATAACAAAGTTCTAGGTGCCTATCAGCATCACCCTGTATGTTTATCATACTGTTAGCCCATTTTATCAAAATATCTTTTGGGGTATTTCGGTTTTGGTGGCTATCAAGCTCGGCACCGTACAAGAGAACAAGTTTTTCGAAATCTTGCTTATGCAAATCCGAACTATTGGAATTTAATTTTAGATATTTAATATTTATCACCCTATAACCTTTTTTCGATATATGTATTGCGATTTAATCCATTGTTTAACGCTTCGTTGTATAGTTCTCTTGCCTTGGCCTTTTTACCTACGTCAATCAAAGCATTTATGGCACGGTTTATACCAACCTGTGCCATATTTTTTCTTGAACGAGGACTATTTAAACGTTCCCATTCGCCAACAGCAAATTCGCTATCAGGTGACTTTTCGTTTAAAAATGGCATAACCTGATGGCAAAGATTCGGAATATCATATTCTTCATCACCAAAGCCTTTTAACACAAGAGAAGAGTATACAAGTTTATAAAATCCATCGTTTTCGGGGTTTGCTGAGGCCTTAACAAACTTCTCAAAGTTATCCTTTGCTAAATATAATCGAGATTTTGGTGTATCAACTTTTGGATTTATTGATATTGCTGATACATGGGTATCAAAAACAATACGTTCAATATCTGTTGTTTCGGGATTTAGGTCAATAGCTTTCTCATAAAGCTCCCACCAAAAATCACCGAATCCTCCAAGCTCAAGTGTGAAGCGTTGGGTTGCATCACAAACAGCCCAAAATTTGTATTTGGAGTCCATAGTTTCTAACAGTTTGCAAAAATCAAGATGGTTAGCATATTGTTCCTCAGACTTACGTTGCATAGCATAACTATCCGAAATATTCCAATAACAAAACCCGGCTAATAAATTATCTGCGCTGTTAGTTGATAAAATGGAAGATAAATATTCTATAATACCGCACAAATTATTTTCACTTTGTAAACGTTTAAACTCGGTTCGAATACCATTTGAAATTTCTATGAGCATTTAGATTTCCTTCCCATTTATAATTTCTTGTACATCTTTCGAAGTTTTTAGCCAAATAGTTTTTTCGGGGTAGGCTGAAAGTATCTTTCTGATTTCAACCATACTTTGATTTTGGAAAGTGTCCGTCCATTTGAGTAGGTTATAAACCGATTTCAAGGTTTCTCTTTTGCCTTTTTCAAGTCCAAGTTTTCTTTTTATCGTGCGCTTTATGATTCTGTAAGTATAAATTCGTTTTGGTATATCAAGCACATATATTTTATCTGCATCCTCAAAGCACTTTCCAACCCAAGCGTAATATACACCTTCTATAATCCAACTGTCATTTTTAAGAATATCATTAAGTAATGCGGTGCGCTTTTCAATAGGCATTTTAACGCCATAACCATCTGCATTGTTATCCCACTGAATATCATCTAAATCATAATGCGGAATAGTATACTTTTCACTTAGTGCTTTGGCTAAGTATGTTTTACCAGAACCACTGCACCCGATTATATGTATTTTCATAGATTACATCTTCCAAAATTCAATATCATTATAGACAAAGTCGGCTTTTTTGCTTTGGGAGAACTTATCTATAGGGTAGTCTTTAGGAATCAGCTCTATATACCTTGAGGTTTCTGTGCGATGGTCAATACCGTCTTTATTAAGGGTACAACGTGCAAAGCGGAATGTATTTTTAGTCATATAGTTTCTATGATACTCTTTGGCAAATCCATTTCCGTTATAGTCAGCCGTGGAATTTTCAAAAATCGGCTCATCTGCCAACAATAATTCTCTCAAACGAGGAAGAGAAACATATTCTCCGTCTTTATCTTTCAAATACAATCTCCAAGTAGGGTCAAGCATAATTCGTTTTCCAGATGGCAACAGACAATCCACTACCACATGGCAATCATCGAACGGGTCTTCATAGGGCAAACAAGTAATATGCTGTGCTTTTATTCCATTCAAACGAATTAAAGAGGCTAATAGTATTGCAAGACCACGACAATTTGTTTTGTTATTGTTACTTTCACAAAACTCAATAATATCGGTGATTTTTCTGCCGGAACTCATTCCACCTGTACCGTTATGCCCAAAGTGATCACACACAAAATCAAGAAGCGTGAAAACGATTTCATCTGCCTGATTATCTAAACCTTTTATGTAGTCATTATAATTATACTTTTGGAGTATTTCGGGTATGTCGCCACCTAATACAAATTCGTTACTACAGCCGTATTCTTTGCTTCGGTCATATTCCGGATATTCTTTAAGAATTTCTATTCTTGTTTTATCGGAATTTGGGACATACTCTTCCGGTGCAACAAATTTATATGGTGCATCTTCAGGAACATCGTCAATTTTTTCATACTTTACAGGAGTTTCTTTACCGTGCTGTGTGTAAAATCCTTCAAGAGAACCGTCGGCGTACCTAACGTGATAAACCATTCTAAAATACTCGTCATTTATTTCATAGCAAAGATATCCGTTTTTTTCATAAACACAGTTAGGCTCAAAGTTATAATAACCGCTTGATGTAAAGGACATTTTCATACGAAGTGGGCTTTCATCGAAGATATTGATGGTTTCGCCCATATCTTTTTTATACCATTTTCCAATTAATCTTTTATCCATTATGTTAATGCCTTTCAAATAATCTCAATGTGTGTTTCGTAATATTGCTCTTGAAAATTAATGGCTTGTTCGATTTCTTCCTTAGTAAAATTCAAACCAACTGGTGCAGCAATGAGTTTGTCTTCAACGTCGTTTTCACGGTATACAATACCTATAACCTTACATGTGTATTCCTCAACAGGGCGGTCAACGCCCAGTAGATATACATCTAATTCTTCACCGTCACCGCCCAAAACACCCTCAATATAACCGTAGTTAATAGGGTAGTGCAGTACCTTTTCGCCCTTTTTATGGACGTAACCTATAGGACGGTCGATTTTAATATCAACCGTCTTACCTAAATATGATTTTACAAGTGAGTGTCTTTCTTCTAAAGTCATTTTATATACCTCAAACAATACGGTTGTGGATTTCACCATTAAAGAATTTTTTAATATTTTTTGCCATCATCTCAACACATCTTGCTCTTGATTCATAAGACCCCCAAGCCATATGCGGTGTCATAATAACATTAGGATTGTTTCGAAGTTCATTAAAGGGATGCTCTGAGTCAAACGGCTCAACCGAATACACGTCGGTGCCAAAACCTCCGATTATTCCTTGATTTACTGCATCGGCAAGTGCTTTTTCGTCTGTAACGGCACCTCGTGCGGTGTTTACAATTATTGCGTTAGGCTTCATCAACGCAATACGCTCTTTGCTTATCAAATTGCATGTAGAATCGGTAAGGGGAGTGTGTATGCTGATAACGTCACTTGTCTTGCAAAGCGCGTCAATGTCAACAACAGGGTATTCACCTTCGTTTTTTCTTCGGCAGACTTGAACATTGCAACCCAATGCCTTTGCGATTTGTGCCACCTTCATACCAATATTGCCGCCGCCAACTACACCCCAGGTTTTGCCCGCAAGGTCGTGATAAACGGGTATTAAACGGTTAGCAACCCCAGAAGCAGTGTAGTCACCTGAATTTACAAAATTCTCATATTCCTTCAAATGTGAAGCAAGAGCCAATGCAATGGTAACTGTTATTTGTGCAACACTGTCGGTTGAATAACCGGGTACGTTGCATACAGCAATACCGTTAGATTTACAGTAAGCGGTATCTATGTTATCATAACCTGTCGCCGCAACGCATATAAGCTTTAAATCAACGGCATTTTTAAGATTGAATTCACCGAGTTTGATTTTGTTAATTATAACGACGTTTGCGTCAGAAATTCTGTCTTCAACATCAGTTGGTGCGGTGGTGCCGTAAACTGTTGTTTCGCCCAAAGCAGTAATAGGGGAAAGGTTAATATCCTCACCTAAAGTGTCTTTATCAAGAATGACAAGTTTCATAGCTTTACACCCCATATATTTTTGCTTATATTATACGTAAAAAAGCATTATAAAGCAAGAGCAACATTGCAATTTGCAATGTTGCTCTTTTGTCTATTTAATATCAACCCAGCATTTTTTCTCGCTTGATTCCAAAACTGCGTCGAGTATTTTCTGACAACGTATACCGTCGTCAACCGTTGGGTGATATGTATCAGGCTTACCAAGGCAGGAATTAACAAATGCCTGCTCCTGTTCAAGACGGTATTTTGCAGGTACCTTCAGCTCGCGAATGTGCTTGCACTCAATATCCAATTCACCGCTGCAAACGTAAATAACGTCGGGGTTATTAAGGTTAAATGAAATAACACCGTTGGTACCATAAATATCATATTTAATGGTGTTGGCTTGACCTACGGCGGCACGGGTTATGTTAAAGGTGCCGTAAGCACCGTTTTTGAATTTTGCCGTAAAGGTGCTGTAATCGTCGGTTTCAACGGGTGCGATTTCTTCACTGTCTAATCTTTTGCGTTCCTTAACAACAATACCGGTGTTACCGCTAACCTCAGTAATATCACCACAAAGGAAGGTGGCCATATCAACAAGATGAACACCAAGGTCACCCAAAACGCCTGTTCCCGCAAGTGCCTTTACAAAACGCCATTCAAGACGTCGACCGGGGTAGAAGGCGCTATCTTTAAGGTACTCAACGTTAACGCTGATAATATCGCCAATAATGTTTTGTTCCATTAAATGCTTGGCAAAGCGTACCGAAGGACGGAAACGGTATGAAAAGCACATCATATTGTTTACTGGTGTCTTTTCCAAGGCGGCTTTAAGGGGCAATGCAGCAATGTGATTAATATCAATCGGTTTTTCAATGTTTAAAGGCTTACCTGCGGCAATAACATCCAGTGCCATTTTGGTATGCAGGTAGTTTGGGGTGCATATTTCAACTGCATCAACCTTATCGCAATTTATAAGGTCTTTATAATCCTTAAAACGGTACTCCTCGGGAACGTTTGCCCAATCACCGACTCTTTTGAGTTGTGATTCATCAATGTCGCATATTGCGGTGATTTCAGCTTCATTAACCTTTAAAAGCTGACCTACGTGAGTTCTTGAAATGTTTCCGCAACCAATAATGCCTATTCTTAACTTTCTCATAATGTCAACTCCGTTTAAATTTTATATTATATATATTCTATTTGCAAAACAAGTCAAAATCAATAGATAAATCGATTTAAAACTTGTATTATTTAAATTTTATTATAAACGAAAAAGGCTGCCGAATAAGTTCGGCAGCCGTTATTTCGTCACGCGATTAAATTAAGCGTTGGTCTTGTTAAGACGTACTACGAGAGCAGACTTCTTTCTTGCGGCATTGTTCTTGTGAAGGATGCCCTTGGTAACAGCCTGGTCAAGTTTCTTAACAGCAACCTTTACGCACTCTGCTTTGTTGTCAGCATTGCTGTCGAGGGCTGCGTCAGCCTTCTTGATAGCAGTTCTGAGTGCAGAAGTGTAGCTTTTGTTACGCATGTTGTTAGCTTCAGCGATGAGAACGCGCTTCTTGGCGGATTTAATGTTAGGCATGAATTCCACCTCCTTAAAAAAATTCTTGCGCTTATCCTAAAATTAGGGTGTGTAATATGTTAAAACATACCTTCGCGCAAATCACAGCGAGTATATAATAGCACTATGATTATAAAAATGCAACACTTTTTTTGGTAAAATGCAAAGTTTTTTTAAAATGAGCAAAATATCGCTACATTGATTAAAAATATATCAATGTAAGGTTTTAAAGATCAAACGGTTTCTACTTTAATAATATTCGTGTTTCCAGAAACACCGTTGGTCATACCGCCGGTAATAACTATTTTATCTTGTTTTTTGAGGTTAAATGTTTTTACAGCTGTTTGTTTTGCGGTATAGAACAAAACTTCAGTAGAATCATAACGTTCGCACATGACGGGTGTAACACCCCATGAAAGTGCCAATTTATACCATGTTTTTTCATTAGTTGTAAGTCCTAATATATCCACAGGAGAACGAAAACGTGAAACCATTCGTGCAGTCATTCCCGAAATTGTGCATACAGCTATTGCCTTGGCCTCAATATCAATTGCCATACCGCAGGTGGCGTGAGATATAGCGTCTACAGTATTTTTAATTTGAAATTCTGAATGTAAAAATCTTTTTCCGTAATGAATGTTTTGCTCGGTTTGTTCAGCAATTTTTGCCATAGTTTTGACAGTCAAAACGGGGTATTTTCCGGCGGCTGTCTCGCCTGAGAGCATAATCGCACTGGTACCGTCATAAACCGCATTGGCGACATCGGATATTTCAGCTCTGGTCGGACGCGGATTGTAAATCATTGATTCAAGCATTTCGGTGGCTGTAATAACGCGTTTGCCCAACAAGCGGCATTTGGTTATTATCTTTTTTTGTATTGCAGGAAGTTCTTCAAAAGGTATTTCAACCCCCATATCGCCTCGACCTATCATAATTCCCGAGCATACACTGCATATTTCTTCAATATTATCAACACCGGACCGGTTTTCAATTTTAGCTATAAGGTCAATATTGTGGGCATCATGTTCTTTTAAAAACTCGATAATATCCAAAAGGTCCTGTTTACACGAAACAAAAGAGCAAGCTATAAAGTCAATTCCGTTTTCTACACCGAAAAGGAGGTCGTCTTTGTCCTGTTCACTTAAGTATTTTTGTTTAAGCACTTTCCCAGGGAAACTCATGCTTTTACGGTTTGACAATTCACCGCCTACAACAACTTTACATGTAACATCGTAGTCGTTAATTGATATAACTTCAAACACCATCAAACCGTTATTTAGCAGAATTTTGTCGCCAATGTCCATATCGTTAGCAAGACCCTTATAGTTTACAGATACTCTTGTTTCATTACCCTCGATATCATCAGCAGTAAATGTAAATTTATCTCCTTCTTTTAAAACGACGCTACCGTTTTTAAAAGTTTTAATTCGATATTCAGGACCCTTTGTGTCGAGCAAAATGGCAATGGGCATTCCAAGTTCGGCTCTGACTTCCTTAATGAGATTTATTTTTTCAAGATGTTCCTCATGCGTTCCGTGTGAAAAGTTAAGTCTTGCAACGTTCATTCCTGCTTTGCACATCTCAATTAAAGTGGCTTTATTGGAACATGCGGGACCTATTGTGCATACAATTTTTGTTTTTCTCATTTTAAATTACTTCCTCGAAAAAATTTACTTATTTTTTTAATCGTAAAACAGTTTTTATATCTGTTTAATAGTCGTACAGTTGGATTATATCATATTTAATGTAAAATTGCATTACAAAAATCGATAAATTATACATTTTTTTCGATTATATTTAATATTGCTCTGTATAGATTCATTGACTTTTTTGTCTGGGAATAGTATAATTACAAGGAAAAAATGTAAATAACAAACACCGATTGTTATAACTTAAAAAAAGGATGATTTTATGAATAAATTTTTACCTGCTGACATTCTTTTGCCAAAGAAAGATTTTGCCAAATGGGCTGTTATAGCATGTGACCAATTTACCTCTGAAAAAGAGTATTGGGATGCTGTTGAATCTATAGTTGGTAAAACTGAGTCAACCCTCAGAATAACTCTCCCCGAAATATATCTTGAAAATGGTAACACCGATGAACGTATTGCATCGGTTAATGCCAATATGAAAAAATATCTTGAAAACGGTGTTTTTGAAGAATATAAAAACAAAATGATTTACATAGAACGCACACAGTCAAACGGTATTGTCCGTCACGGAATACTCGGAAAAATTGCTCTTGCCGATTATGATTATCATAAAGGAAGCAATGCCGCCATCCGTTCTACTGAAGAAACCGTACTTGAACGTATACCTCCGAGAGTTAAAATTCGCAAAGACGCTCCGCTTGAACTTCCTCATGTTCTTATGCTTGCGGATGACCCTGAGCGTCAAATTATCGAGCCTTTGGCAGAAAAAACCAAAGACATGGTTTGCGTTTATGATTTTGACCTTATGCAGGGCGGAGGTCATATAAAAGGCTGGTTACTTTCAGATGATGATGCCGAGAAGGTTGGTACCGCTTTTACTGAACTCGGCGTTCAAAATGGCGGTATGATGTTTGCTGTTGGTGATGGTAATCATTCCTTGGCGTCGGCTAAAGAGTGCAGTATTATTAATCCCGAAGATGCTGCAAAATATGCTCTTGTTGAGGTTGTTAATATTCACGATGAAGCTATCCTGTTTGAGCCTATTTACCGTGTACTTTTCGGTGTTGAACCCAAAACTGTCATTAATGATATGATTAATTCATTGGGTGCAAGTTATGAAAAAGATGCACATGAGTTTCTTTGTGTATATAAAGACGGTGAACAAACTGTATCAGTAAAACCGTCTTCCAAACTTCCGGTTGGAACATTACAACAATGGTTGGACAAATATATTGCCGAAAAAGGAATAAAAATTGACTATATCCATGGTACCGATTCGGTTAGAAAAATATGTTCCGAAGAGGGTAGAATAGGCTTTATTTTTGAAGGAATGAAAAAAGAGGATCTTTTTGATGCAGTTGAAAAGGACGGATCTTTACCCAGAAAGACTTTCTCAATGGGTCATGCGGAAGATAAGCGTTATTATCTTGAAGCAAGAAAGATAAAGTAAAATGAAATTAAAACGTTCTGCGTGTGAATACTTAACACCGTTGTCGGTTTTGCCATTGTTCTTTGCTGCAGTACTGTTTGCTGTATTATTGAATTTTGATCCTTATTCAGTTACCGATGAGTTTAAAGATATTTTACCTAACAGCATATTTATGGTATCAGCCGTAGGTTGTACTGTTTATTTGCTTATTTGTAGTCGATTCGGCAAAATAGATGAGTATAAAGTTATTTTAGTTCTGTTTATTTTGGGTTTTGCAATGAGACTTTTATATTGCATAAAATTCAGTTATTCTCAGAATCAGCACGATGTCGAAAACCTTGTTTCAAACGGTCACTTGGCTTATATTTATAGTTTGGCTACAGGTGAGGGTTTGCCTAAAACCAACGATTGGCAGTTTTGTCATCCGCCTCTGCATCATTTCCTTGCATCTTTGGTTGTTAGATTTTCTAAGTTTTTGGGCTTCAGAAATGCTCTTGCGTTTGAAAATATACAACTGCTTACTTGCTTTTATTCATCTCTTTTGATGTTTGTAGGATACATGATATTGAAAGAGTGTAATATTAAAGGCAGACCGCTTGTTTTTGCCTGCACTTTTTTGTCTTTTCATCCAACTTTCTATATTTTAGCGGGAAGTATCAACAACGATATTCTTACTGTTTTGCTGATTTCTTTCTGTTTGTTATTCTTGATTAAATGGTATAAAAAACCATCGTTAATTTATGCTTTGGCATGCGGTATTTTTGCCGGACTTGGCATGATGACTAAGTTTTCTGCTGCGTTGGTTGTCGGTGTTTGCGCTATAACTGTTTTTGTAAAGTTATTCACCAGCAAATCTTTTAAAACCTCCATGTTCTTTAAAAATACTGCCGTTTTTCTTGCCGCAACTCTGCCTCTTGGATTTTGGTACCAAATAAGGAATTATATTTTGTTTAAACAGCCCTTAGGTTACGTTGCGCCAATAAGTACAAGCAGTAAACTTTATATTGGTGATTTAGGTTTTTTTGAGCGTTTTGTGGTTGATTTTTCTGCCAAACCTCAAGGTGTCTACGTTGATGTATGGAATGAACATAATCTTTGGAAATATTTATTAAGAAATTCGCTTTTCGGTGAGTATTCTTTTGGTTCTGAAGCAATTGCTTCTTTCTCAGTGCTTGCCAATTTACTTTTGTGCGTAACGGTTGTTTTATCTTTGGTTGTTACTTTTATAAAACGTCGAAAGTTTTCAGTGCCCATTTTACCTGTAACCATCATGTTCTTTGTGCAATGGATAATGTTTATTTACTTTAACATTGCCTCGCCTTACAGATGTTCGATGGACTTCAGATATATTGTTCCTGTACTAATGTGCTCAGCAGTTTATATTGGTGTACTTCTTGAGACGTTTGAAAATAAAGACGGTGTTTTAGAAAAATGCATTTCAGTCTTTACCGAAGCAGGTGTTATTATTCTTTGCTTGAGTTCTGTTTTGATATTCATTTAACTATAAATTTGTGTTGTATATTCATTAAAAATGGTGTATAATAAATTGATAATCATTAAATGGAGGTGCCTTGTTTGGGCGGTTTGCTTAATGTTATTTTAAACAGAGGCAGTTGGGAGCAGATAGTTGCCTGCCTTATTTCTGCTACCGTTGTTGTTTTTCTCACTATGCCTATTCATGAGTTTGCTCACGGGTTTGCCGCAACAAAACTTGGTGATCCCACACCGCGTTGGCAGGGAAGAATGTCGCTAAACCCTTTGCACCATCTTGATTATTTCGGTGCGTTGATGATTTACCTCGTTGGTTTTGGTTTTGCTAAGCCTGTTCAGGTTGATTCGAGGTACTTTGATAATCCTAAGCGCGATATGGCTATTGTGGCTTTTGCAGGTCCGTTATCCAATCTTATTGTTGCTGTAATTTCAAGTTTTCTGTCAAATTTGGTTGTGTTTTTGTTTTATACTTTGCAAATTACAAGTAACGCTGTTGCAACGGTTTTAATAATTTTGGTTAATATTTTTTCTTACATTGCGATTATTAACGTATCTTTGGCGATGTTTAACCTTGTTCCCATTCCGCCACTTGACGGCTCTAAGATTTTAGGTGCATTTTTACCTAACAGAATTTATTACCAACTCATGCAATATGAAAGATATTTCATGATTTTTATTATGTTCCTTATTTTTGCGAGTTCTGGATTTTCAAATGGACTTTCAAAGATAGTGTATATGGTATATAACGGTATCGATTCAATTACTTCTTTGCCATTTAATCTCTTATTAAATTAGAAAGTGTAAAGTTTTATGGACAAGCTTGAATATAAGTTAGATGTGTTTGAGGGACCTCTTGACCTTCTGCTTTATCTTATTTCCAAGAATAAACTTAATATTAACGATATTCAGTTGACTGTGCTTGTCGACCAGTATGTTGATCATATCAGAAGCATGCAGTTGCAGGATATGGACGTCGCCAGCGAATTTTTGGAGATGGCATCACGTCTTATATATCTTAAAACTGTTAGTCTGTTACCTAAACATGAGGAAGCAGAACAGTTAAAGGAAGAACTTACTCAAGAACTCATGGAATATGAGCGTTGCCGTAAGATTGCAAAAATGCTGTCAGGTATGACCGATGAATTTGACACCTTTGTAAAAGATGCTGAAAAGGTTGAGTTTGATAAAACATACCGCAACACTCGCGAAAAAGAGGTTGTACTTAAAGCTTATATTGCAGCCGTTGGTAGGGGACAGAGAAAACTTCCTCCCAACACCAACGTTTTCAGTAAAATTGTTGCAAGAAAAATTGTATCGGTTTCTTCAAAAATTGTTTTTGTACTTAAAAATCTTATGCGAACAGGTAGAAAGAAAATGGTGAGATTGTTTGACGGTGCCGAAAGCCGTTCTGAACTTGTTGCTACTTTTCTTGCAGTGCTTGAACTTTGTAAAGCCAACCGTATACATCTTGACGGTGATGGTGAAGAAATGGAAATTTCGGTTGTTAGGGGGAAGAATAAGTGACAGTTAAAGAAATGATATCTGCTTTTGAAGCGATACTTTTTGCAAGCGGAGAACCGGTTGAAAGCGACAGATTTTGTCAGATTTTCGAGATTGACGGTGAGACGGTTGCACAAATTATGGACCTGCTTGCCGACCGTTTGGCGCAGTCCGAGAGTGCAATAAAACTTGTAAAATTGGAAGACAGTTATCAGTTGTGCTCCAAAAAAGAATATGCCGAGCATATCCGCGCTGCACTTGATTTAAGGCGTAAAGCACCGCTTTCTCAAGCCGCTTTGGAGGTTTTGGCTGTTATTGCATATAATCAGCCCGTTACCCGTGCTTATGTTGAGCAGGTGAGAGGTGTTGATTGCTCGGGTGTAGTGTCTACACTTGTTGAAAAAGACCTTCTTGAAGAAAAGGGACGTCTTGAACTTCCCGGTCGTCCGCTTTTGTACGGAACAACCGCCAATTTTTTAAGATGTTTTGGTCTTTCAAGCCTTGATGACCTTCCTGTTGTGCCTGCCGATGATACAGCAGTTGACCAAAATGGTCAGTTGATGATGATATCGGGTGAAGTTATGGAACTTGCAAAACAAATGAATGAGGAAATGGCCGAAATTATGCGAGAAGACGGTCAGCCGGAGCCTCAATAATGGTTGTACTTTACATTTTAGCCGCCATTTTGGTTGTGTTGTTACTGCTTTTACTTGGTAATATTTCAGTAAAAGTTATGTTGGACGATGATTTTTCGGTTGTAGTTAGGTATTTGTTTTTTAAAATCAAAATACCGCAGGAAAATTTTAAAAAACAGCACATAAATGAAAAGCAAAGCGATAATAAAACTACCGAAAAGAAACCAAAAAAGAATCTTATTAAAACAATGATTGATGAGAAAGGCTTTGTTTCGGCTGTCGGTGAAATTGTGTCGCTTGTTAAATCAATACTGATTGAGTTTGATAAATTGCTTAATCATGTCAGAGTTAAAGACTTCAGGTTGTTGATTAACGTTGCAAACGAAGACCCTGCAGTAACTGCGATAGAATATGGTTCTGTTTGCGCCGCAGTTTTTCCTGTAGTGAGAATCATTGAAAATAAAACCAAACTTGATCGCAAATCAACCAAAATTATAGTTAACAGTGATTTTATAACCGGCACATCGGATATCGAATTTAATGTAAAAATAAAATTACGTTTGATCTTTTGTGTATTTGCGGCAGTTAAAGTTTTTGTCCAACTCATAAAGTTAAAAATAAAAGAAAAAGACGTTAAATAATTTTGGCCTTTTATGGCGGAATGGAGAATAAATATGGCAGATAACAATATCAGCAATATCTTAGGTATCACGATGGATAAAATTCGTTCTGTTGTTGATTCCGAAACTATTATCGGTGACCCTATTGTAGTTAACGACATTACTATTATTCCTGTCTCAAAAGTGTCGTTTGGGCTTGCTTCGGGCGGTTCTGAATTTCCTTCTAAACAGTCTTCGGCGACCTTATTTGGAGGAGGCGGCGGTGCCGGTGCTACCGTAACACCTGTTGTCTTCCTTGTTGTTAAAGGTAACGAAGTAAAACTTCTCAATGCAAATGAAACCGCCACGCCTATTGAAAAGGCTGTAAGTGCGGTGCCTACAGTAGTTGAAAAGATAACCGAAATTATTAAGAAAAATAAAGAACAAAAGGCAGACGAAACAAAATAAAAGCATTATAGTTTAACCTTCGCCATATTATTTTTTAAGGATATTAAGGCGGAGGTTGTTATGCTTGTAATAAAGAAAATTATTTTAGTTTTATCGTGTGCGATTTTGCTTATTTCATGTATGCCTTTGTGCGCTGATGCAGTATCATACAGTGCTAAGGGCATGGTTCTAATTAACGCACAAACTTGTGAAATACTATCTTCAAAAAATCCTCACGAAAAATTGCCTATGGCCAGTACCACCAAGATGATGACGGCACTTTTGCTTGCCGAGACCGATGACCTTGATAAATCTGTCGTTGTAACAAACGAAATGGTTGCGGTCGAAGGGTCTTCGATGGGGCTTCTTGCTGGTGATACGGTATCATATTATGCCTTACTTGTCGGTATGATGTTGTCGTCGGGTAACGATGCTGCAAACGTTACCGCAATTTGTCTTGCCGGCTCGGTTGAAAAATTTGCCGATATGATGAACGAACGTGCGCGTAAAATCGGCATGGTTAATTCTAATTTTGTTACGCCTTCAGGACTTGATGCAGAAGAACACTATTCTACGGCTTACGATATGGCTTTACTTGCCGCCGAAGTATTAAAAAATCAGACCCTAAGAAATATAGTTGGTTCTCCTAAACTAACCGTTTCTTTTGGTAATCCGCCATATAGCCGTACGTTATATAATCATAACAAACTTCTTTCCCGATATGATAATTGTATCGGAATAAAGACTGGATATACCAAAAAATCCGGTCGGTGTCTCGTTTCTGCAGCAACAAACGGTAAATGTGAAGTAATTGCTGTGACACTTAATGCTTCCGATGACTGGAACGTGCATGAAAGTTTACTAAAACAAGGTCTTGATATGCTTAGTCCGACTATTGTTTCACCAAGTTTATCAGAAATAAAAATACCGGTTGTAGGATCTTCTGAAAGTGCAATCAGTGTTAAAACCGATGATTTTTTTGTAGGATGTGCTGACGGATTTCCTGATATAACTTATAAGATTTACGCATCACCTTTTTTGTACGCCCCCGTAAACAAAGGTGACGTTGTTGGAAAAATTAATTATTTTTATAAAGATAGGATAATAGGTTCTAGTGTCCTGTATTCGGACACTAGAGCTGATTTGTACAATATTAACTATACTGTAAAGGATATGTTTTTGAATAATATTATTTCAATAATTCGCAAATTCACTTAATTTTGAGGAGACAATAATGGCAGTAGAAAAAATTAGACTTCAAAAGTATCTGTCACTTTGCTCAGTTGCTTCAAGGCGCAAAGCTGAGGAATTGATAGAGCAGGGAAAAGTTAAAATAAATGGTAGAAAAGCAATTCTTGGAGATAAAGTTGACCCTGTTCATGATAAAGTGCTTGTTTTTGGTAAACCGGTCGCAATGAAAGATGATAAAATGTATATAATGCTTCATAAACCCCGCGGATTTGTTACAACTTTAAGCGATGAACAGGGTAGAAAGTGCGTTGCAGACTTGGTTTCTGATGCAGGTGTGAGACTTTATCCTGTAGGTCGACTTGACCGTAACTCCGAAGGCTTGTTACTTATGACAAATGATGGAGAATTTGCCAATCTTCTAACTCATCCGTCACGTCATGTTTCCAAAGTTTACCGCGTAACAGTCAGAGAAAAAGCAACAGAAGAACAGATATCCACTATGTCTGACGGCATGATGATTGACGGTGAAAAGACATTGCCTTGTGAAATAACCTATATCGAGAAAGCCGAGGACAGAACGGTACTTCGTTTTGTGCTTTATGAGGGCAAAAACCGTGAAATCCGTAAACTGTGTGAAGCAGTTGGATTAACAGTAATACGCCTAAAACGTGTTGAAATTGCCGGAATAAAACTTGGTATGCTTCCCCAGGGCAGGTGGAGGGAACTAACCGAAAAAGAAGTTAAAAAATTAATGAGCGTCAGCGTTTCAAAGGAGTTTCAGAATAAATGATAGAGATACATCCGTTAAGAGACAAGGACAAGTTGTCTGTTCTCTATAATCAAGCAAAATTAGATATGAATGAACATTCTATAGCTGTTGTTGCATCTGATGGTGACGAAGCATTAGGTTATTGCCTTTTTGACATGAATGATGATAATTTATTGGTTCATGGCTTAAGTCCTCAGGATGATATCATGTTTGCTGATGGGCTACTTCGTTCTGCTTTGCATGTTGGAGTTGAGAATGGAGTAAACAAAGCATTTTACTCTGTCAATGCTCCGGTTGAACTTTTTAGAAAATTAAGATTTATAAAAGATGATAGTATAAACGAACTTAATGTACAATTACTGTTCTCTTCATGTGAAAATTGCTGAATTTTGAAAAAACACTTGTTATTTTAATAACTATCTATTATAATACTTTTCATAATGGAAAAATTTGTTTTTCATGTTTAATATTTCTTTTAAATATAGGACGGAGGAAAAAATATGAGCTGTGAAAACGTTGTTTCTTGCCTTGAAACCGAAGTGGCGAAACTTGGCGGCACAGATGCCTACAAGAGACTAGAACTTCTTTTCGACGGTGGAATTTTTACCGAGTTGGACCGTTTTGCTAAAAACGGTGAAAACGGTAGCGGCGTTGTTTGTGGTTACGGTAATGTATGCGGTGCAGGTGTGTATGCTTTTTCGCAGGATATTACAGTTTGCTCGGGTGCAATGGGCCGTGCTCAGGCAGCAAAAATTAAAAAAGTTTATGACCTTGCATTAATGAACGGATGTCCTGTTGTTGGCATTTTTGATTCAAAAGGTGCTTTTGCCGAAGAAGGTATAGACGCTCTAAATGCTTACGGCGAGCTTATAGCTGCCGCAGGTAAGATTTCTGGCGTTGTTCCTCAGATTTCGGTTGTTGCAGGTAAGTGTATCGGTTCTGCTGCTGTTCTTGCCGCGATTTCTGATATTACTTTTATGACCGATAATGCGGAGTTTTGTGTAAATTCAGCCGCAATCACAGGAAATACAGAAGTTGGAACTGCAAAGGCTTGTGCTAAAAACGGTACTGTTGCCGATACTTTTGCAACCGACGATGAAGTTATGGAAGCAGTTGCTAATGTTCTCAGTCTTCTTCCTTTAAATAATCTTTCAGTGCCTTCTGTCGCTGATTATGTTCCTGCTGTTATGGAAGGTGATGGTGTATATTCCAATATTACATCGGTAGCCGATGCAGGTAGTTTCTGTGAATTATGGAAAAACTTTGGTTGCTGTTCAAAGGTTGGTTTTGCACGTGTTGCCGGTAATTCCGTTGGTATTGTTGCAACCGACAGTTCTAAGAATAATGCTAAACTTTGTGGTAAAGGTGCCGCTAAAGCCGCCCGTTTTGTTAGGCTTTGTGATGCATATTCCATTCCTGTTGTAACTCTTGTTGACTGCGCAGGATTTATGGGTAGTGCCGATGATGAACTTGACGGTGACGTTAAGGCTGTTGCATCACTTACCGGTGCTTATGCCGAGGCTACTACCGCAAAAGTTACAGTTATAGTTGGTAAGGCATATGGTTCGGCATATACTGCAATGGCAGGTAAGGCTTCGGGTGCCGATGTTGTCTTTGCTTTACCTTCTGCACAGATATGTGCTTTAGAACCTATGACTGCTGTTCAGTTCTTGTACAAAGACCTTTTGGGTGAGCGTAGCCGTGAAGAACTCGAAAAAGAATATGCTATGACCGAAGGATCACCTTTCAATGCGGCACGAAACGGCGATATCACCGATATCGTGACTTTGGATGAATTGAACCAAAAGGTTATTTCTGCACTTGATATGCTCGATTCCAAACGAGTATCAACACTTGAGAAGAAACATTCTAACCTTCCTTTTTAATAGGATAAACGGAGGATAAAATTATGAGACAGTTTAAAATCACAGTTAACGGAAAAGCTTATGATGTTCAGGTTGAAGAAAACGGCGTAGTTTCTGCTCCGGCAGCGGCCTCTGTTGCAGCTCCGGTTGCACCAGCTGCGGCACCTGCTCCTGTTGCAGCACCGGCTGCTGAATCTGCACCTGCACCTGCCGCAGCAGCAGGCGAAGGCGAAGAGATTACCGCACCTATGCCCGGTACAATTCTTAAGGTTCTTGTTTCTGCAGGTCAAGCAGTTAAAGCAGGTCAGGCCGTTGTTATTCTTGAAGCCATGAAGATGGAAAACGAAATCAGTTCTCCTGTTGATGGTACTGTTACTGCTGTTTGTGTTAACCAGGGTGACAGCGTTGATGCTGGCAAGGTTATTGCAACCGTTAAATAAATAAATTAGAAAGAGGTGCTACTATGGCACGTAAAATAGGCATTACCGAAACAGTGCTTCGTGACGCCCATCAGTCTTTGCTTGCTACCAGAATGACGACTGAGGATATGCTTCCGATGCTGCCAATGCTTGATAAAATTGGTTTTCATTCACTTGAATGTTGGGGCGGTGCAACTTATGACTCTTGCCTTCGTTTCCTTGATGAGGACCCGTGGGAGAGGCTGAGAATCATCCGCGAAAAATGTCCCAATACTAAATTACAGATGTTGTTCCGTGGACAGAATATGCTTGGTTATCGTCATTATGCTGATGATGTTGTTGAATACCTTGTACAACGTTCTGTTGCTAACGGCATAAATATTATACGAATTTTTGATGCACTTAACGATATTCGTAACCTTGAAACTGCTATTAATGCTACCAAAAAGGAGAATGGTGCTGAGGTTCAGGCAACAGTTTCATATACAACCGGTCCTGTTTTTGACCTTGAGTATTACACAAAATATGCAAAACAGCTTGAGGATACAGGTGCTGATTCTATCTGTATTAAAGATATGGCAGCGTTGCTGACTCCTTATGCCACTTATGACCTTGTAAAGGCTATTAAAGAAACCGTTAAGATTCCTGTTCAGGTTCATTCTCATTACACTTCGGGACTTGGTTCTATGGTTCTTATGAAGGCTATTGAAGCAGGTGCTGATGTGGTTGATACTGCTATGTCTCCGCTTTCAATGGGTACATCTCATCCCGCTACAGAATCAATGGTTGCTGCACTTAGAGGTACTGAGTATGATACCGGTCTTAATCTTGAAGCGCTTGATGAAATTGCAAAATATGTATCTACTCTTCGCGAAAAATATATTGCCGATGGTTTGCTTAGTCCTAAAATGTTGGCCTCTGATGCCAAAGCACTTATTTACCAGGTGCCCGGCGGCATGCTTTCCAATCTTCTTTCTCAACTTAAACAGGCAGGCAAAGAAGATAAACTTATAGAGGTTCTTGAGGAAGTTCCGAGAGTAAGAGCAGATTGCGGATATCCTCCGCTTGTAACTCCTTCTTCTCAGATTGTCGGTACGCAGGCTGTTTATAATGTTATCATGGGTGAACGTTATAAAATGGTCACCAATGAGTTTAAAGGTATTGTAAAGGGTGAATACGGACGCACTCCTGTTGCTATTGACCCGGATTTTCAAAAGAAGATTATCGGTGACGAGCAGCCTATAACCTGCCGTCCTGCAGACCTTTTGGAACCTGAACTTGAAAAGCTTCGCTCTGAATGTGCAAAATGGAGTGAACAGGAAGAAGACGTGTTGTCTTATGCTCAGTTCCCCAAAGTTGCAGCTGATTTCTTTGAAAAACGTGCTAATAAAAAATATAAAGTTGACGCTGGCAACTCTGATACAACTAATAAAGTTCATCCTATGTAAAAAAAGTATTGCATTTTTATAATCTTTGTGATATATTATCAAAGATAGATGAACTAATTTTAATCGGAGGTAATAAAATGAATACTGCTCAGCTTATTATCGGCATTATTATGATACTTATTTCGCTTGTAATCATTGCCGTTGTTCTTATTCAGCAGGGTCGTCGTTCCGGTCTCGGTGCAATATCCGGCGGTGCCGACACTTTCCTTTCAAAAAACAAAGCAAGAACAGTTGATGCCGTTTTAGGTCGTTGGACAAAGTATATCGCATTGCTTTTCTTTATCGTTGCAATTATCGCCAACGTTATAGCAATTGTCGGTACTAAATAAATTTGTTTTTTAAGCCACGGTTTTTTGATATGCACCCCAAAAGTTAGACACTTTTGGAGGTGCATATTTTTATGGCAAAAAAGGAACAAATTTTTAGAAAATACTCGGCAGAATTTAAAATCGGTGTAATAATGGATATGCGAGAACACCATTTAGGATATCGAGAAACCGCACGAAAGTATGAAATGGTAAACAATTCATACGGAGGAGCGATAAGCACATTACAACGGTGGGAACGCATATTCTTGGAAGAGGGAGCCGAAGGTCTAATGAAAGAAAGACGAGGCAGAGCTTGTTCCGCTACCGGAACAAGAAAAGGCAGACCACCTAAGTTAGATAAAAAGGTTGAGGAAGATTTAATTGCCGAAAACCAACGACTTCGTATGGAGATAGAATACTTAAAAAAACTGAGTGCCTTAGTTCTTGCGGAAGAGCGAGAGAACGGCAAAAAGCAAAAATAATCTCTGAACTAAGGCAAAAGTATCCGCTAAAAGAATTGCTTAAACTATCCGGTCTTGCTCGCAGCACATACTATTACTATTTAAAACAACCAAACAAAGATAAATACGAGTGT
>JAZNVU010000008.1:0-84383 GCA_045592985.1 Acutalibacteraceae bacterium
ATTGCATCCGAACACGCATTCAGTGATATTGAATTTGATGTGATGCGCGAAATGCTGACCATGTTCAAAAACGGCATTGACGAAATGAGCTACGAGCAAAAGCGGGTTGCCATTCGTACTGTGGTGCGCCGCATCATCTGGGACGGTGAGAACGCTCACATCGTTCTCTTCGGCGCAGAAGGCGAGGACATTGAATACCCCGACATTTCCCATCTGATGAAGGATTCCATCGCCGAAACCGAGGACGATGAGGAGCTTGTACCCTTTGTCGGGGAGGATATGGACGAAGATTCCTTGTCGGATTTTGGTCCTGAGACTAAAACCCATTGGGGCGAGGATAGCAAATGAAATTCTAATGTATTTCCGTTCTACCAAAAAAAGTGCGCAGGACGTATACATCAGCGACCCAATTGACACCGACAAAGACGGTAACACGCTGACGCTTATTGATGTTTTGACCGACGAGTCCAACATCGAAGAAGAACTTGATACTAAAATCAAACTCGAAAAATTAAAAAGTTATCTCAAAGACACTCTGCAACCGCGAGAACTTTACATTATTGATTTAAGATACGGATTGACTCGTGGTGAAGAATTAACCCAACGTGAGGTGGCAAAAATGCTAGGTATTAGCCGTTCTTACGTTAGTCGAATCGAAAAAAAGGCGCTTTTTAAACTGAGAAGCAGATTTAATTGAAAAAGTTTTAAAGAAATCAAAAATATGGTGGAAATTTGAAAATTTGGTGTTATAATTACAATGAAATAATTTTTGTGTAAGAGGTGCACCAAAATGTCAAACTACATAAGATACACATATCCCCAACTTGAAAAATTTTGCATTGACTGCTTCGGTAAATTCGGTTTCAACGCAGAAGAAAGCAAGATAATTACCGATGTTCTTCTTCTTTCCGACCTTTACGGAATCGAGTCTCACGGTATGCAGCGTCTTGCCCGCTACCACAAAGGCATTGAAAAAGGTCTTATTAAGGTAGATGCAAAACCCGAAGTTGTTTTCGAGACTCCTGTTTCGGCTGTTATCGAAGGTAACGACGGTATGGGTCAGCTTATTGGCCACAAGGCAATGAATATTGCTATCGAAAAGGCCAAGACCACCGGCATGGCTATTGTTACCGTTCGTAATTCCAACCATTTCGGAATTGCCGGCTACTACGCAAAAATGGCTTGCGATGCAGGTCTTATCGGTATGGCTTTCACCAACTCAGAGGCTATAATGGTTCCGACTTTCGGTCGCCTTGCAATGCTCGGTTCAAACCCCATTGCTATTGCAATGCCTGCCGAACCGTATGATTTCTTCTTTGATGCCTCGACCACCGTTGTAACCCGCGGAAAACTTGAAATTTATAACAAACTCGGCAAACCGTTACCCGAAGGTTGGGCACTTAACGCTCAGGGTAAAGGAAGTACCGATGCTGCCGATGTTCTTAAAAACATCGTTGCCAAAAACGGCGGCGGTATCATGCCTTTGGGCGGCGAGACCGAGCAGTTGGGTTCTCATAAAGGCTACGGCTACGGCATGTTCTGTGAGATTTTCACTTCTATTTTGTCAATGGGTCTTACCTCTAACCATACTCATGTAGGCGGCAAAGGCGGTACCTGCCACGGCTTTATCGCTATTGACCCCAAGGTATTCGGTGACCCTGCCGAAATCAAAGAGCATCTGTCCACTTTCCTTCGTGAACTTCGCGAGAGTCCGAAGAGTGAGGGTGCTACCAGAATCTACACCCACGGTGAGAAAGAAATTGCCGCTAAAGCCGACCGACTCCAGAATGGTATCGACGTTAATATCAATACTGTTGCCGAAATGTTTGACATGTGCAACTACGTAGGTCTTAATCCTGTTGATTACCTTGGTGATGTCAAGTTCGATAACGCCACCGCAAGTTCGTATAAATAATAGGGGGAAAAAGAAATGGATATCAAAAAAGCCGCACTTGAAAAGCACTATGAGTGGGCGGGAAAAATCGAGGTAAAATCAAGAACTCCCGTCACCAATAAAGAGCAGTTGTCTCTTGCCTACACCCCCGGTGTTGCCGAGCCTTGCCTTGAGATTAATAAGGATTACAATAAATCGTTTGAACTTACTCGCCGTTGGAACTCGGTAGCCGTTGTAACCGATGGTACCGCTGTTTTGGGTCTGGGTGATATCGGTCCCGAAGCAGGTATGCCGGTTATGGAAGGCAAGTGCGTATTGTTTAAAGAGTTCGCCGATGTTGACGCATATCCTATCTGCCTCAGAACAAAGGATGTTGACGAAATAGTCAGAACCGTTTATTTGATTTCCGGCGGTTTTGGCGGCGTAAACCTTGAAGATATCGCTGCTCCCCGTTGCTTTGAGATTGAAAAGAAACTTAAAGAGATTTGTGATATTCCTGTATTCCATGATGACCAACACGGTACCGCCGTTGTTGTCGGTGCAGCCTTGCTTAACGCTCTCCGCCTTACCAAAAAGGAAATAGGCGAGATAAAGTGTGTTATCAACGGTGCAGGTTCAGCAGGCATCGCTATCGGTAAACATCTTTTAAAACTTGGCGTTAAAAATCTTACCATGGTCGACCGTTTCGGTATCATCTGCGAAGGCATGGAAGGTCTTAACCCCGCACATGAGGAGATGTCGAAACTCACCAATCGCGCAAAGTTGCAGGGAACTCTTGCAGATGCCATTAAGGGTGCCGATGTATTTGTAGGCGTTTCGGCTCCTAATTGTGTAACCGAGGATATGATAAAGTCGATGAACACCGACCCCATCGTATTCCCTATGGCAAACCCTGTGCCCGAAATCATGCCTGACCTTGCTAAAGCCGCAGGCGCACGTGTTGTCGGCACCGGAAGAAGCGACTTCCCCAACCAGATAAACAATGTTATGGCATTCCCCGGAATCTTCCGCGGAGCCTTGGACGTAAGAGCCTCCGATATCAATGAGGAAATGCAGATGGCAGCATCTCTTGCTATTGCATCGCTCGTGACGGACGAAGAACTTAATGAGGACTACATAATGCCGTTTGCTTTCGACGAGCGCATCGGTAAAACGGTTGCCGCCAAGGTTGCCGAAGCCGCTATCGCTTCAGGCGTTGCAAGAATTACGAAATAATATCAAAAAACGTTCTCTGATTGGGTCTCCGATCCGAGGACGTTTTTATGTTTATGATTGCGGATAAAAGTGATAGGTGATACGTATGAAAGAATTACTTAATTAAAAAACGGAAAATTATATTTAAACGACGAGGAGTTTTATCTCATTTCGGGTGATATTCACTATTTCAGAATACATCCGTCGCAGTGGAGAGAGCGTCTTCGTCTAATGAAAGATTTTGGAATGACAGCCATTCAAACCTACTGCGCATGGAACCTTCATGAGCCTAAAAAAGGTGAGTTTGATTTTGAAGGTATGTTAGACCTTGGAAAATTCATTGACATCTGTGCTGAGGAGGGTCTTAAAGTGATGCTAAGACCTGCTCCGTATATCTGCTCGGAGTGTGATTTTGGCGGAATACCTTCATGGATACTCAAAGACCGCGATATCGTTATCCGTTCCATGGACGAGCGTTATATCGGTGCTGTGGATGATTACTACAAGGAAATAACCAAAATCATCGTTCCGCGTCTTTCGACCAATGGCGGTCCTATTATTGCGTTAGCACTTGAAAATGAGTTTGGCGGCGTTTGCAACGATGTGCCTTATTTGCAGGCACATGCCGATATTTTAACCAAATACGGCTGTGATGTGCCTTACTACACTACCGACGGAGCGGTTAGAAACTGGCTTATAACAGGCACTGTTCCCGGTTCAATTTTAGAGGGACTCAATTTTCGTTCAACTCCCGGTGTGCCAACAAGAGCCAAGGTTCATCATGATGCTGCCAATCCCGATAAGCCGTATTTTATAGGCGAACTCTGGGCAGGACGTTCCAATTACTGGGGCGAACCGTTTCACTACCGTGACCCGAAAGAGACTGCTGATTGCTTTAAAGAAGCGTTGGAACTTGGCGCTTACGTCAACTTCTATATGTTCTCAGGCGGCACCAACTTTGGTGCATTCAGTGGCGCTATTGTTGGCAAATCGTATTCTCCTCGTCCCGACACTCCGTCGAGATATATTGCCCATACAACCTCGTATGATGAAGATGCTCCGATTAGCGAAAACGGTGTTCCTACCGAGAAATATTGGCTCTGCCGCGATATTTTGGATGAGTTTTTGGGCAAACCTAAAAGAGAGCGTGAGCCTTATGACTATAAAGTGCAAAAGGTACTTAATGTTGAACTGAACGAGGCAGCATGTCTGTTTGATAACCTTGATGCCTTAACCGAAATCGAGGTTGATTCAGTAAAACCCAAACTTATGGAAGATATCGGTCAGGACTACGGTTTTATTCTTTATTCATCCCAGGTTCCGTCGTTTGGTTTTGAAATCGATTCAAAATTAAGACTCGGAGAGACGAAAGACCGTGCAACTATTTATGTAAACGGCGAGTACAAAGGTCTTTACATGCGTGACCGTATAACCGACCCCATTCCACTTAAAATGCCGATAGAGGGCGTAAAACTTGATGTTTTGGTTGAAAATATTGCACGTTGCAACACAACGGGTGAGCAATTCAACAACCGCAAGGGTATTTACGGCGACGTTTTCTTTAACGATACAAGAATTCGTTACTGGAAAAACCGCGCTATAACCCTCAAAGATATAAGCGGTCTTAAATATCAGCCGATTACCGACGAAATCAAAGACGATATGCCGGTTTTCTTAAAAGGCACTTTCGATGCCAAGGCAGGTGTCGACACCTTTGTTAAGACCATCGGTTTTACCCGAGGATACGTTTGGATAAACGGTTTTAACTTGGGTAGGTTCTGGGATATCGGCCCTCAGTACACACTTTATGTGCCGGGTGCGTTGCTCAAAGATAAAGATAACGTGATTGAAATCTTTGATGTAAATCCCAAAAACAACCCGAGAAAAGTCGACCTTATCGACCGTCATATTATGGAAATGGATTAATTTTTTTCTCCGCATCTGCTTTTTGCCGGTGCGGAGATTATTTTTGTTTTAAATTTAGGTAAAAAGGCTTTTAATTTTGGCGAATTTGTGGTAAAATCAAATAGATTGTTTTTGTAAATAAAAAGCCAAGGGCTTGTAACCTTTAAAAGGAGAAAGAAATGGGATTATTTAAGAAACTTTTCGGTAATTACAGTGAAAAGGAAATAAAAAGGATTCTGCCATTGCAACAGCAGGTGCTGGCGCTTGAAGAAAAGTATGCTGCCATGAGTGATGACGAACTGAAAGGCATGACCGATAAATTTAAAGCACAGTTAAACGAGGGCAAACCGCTTGACGCTTTGTTGCCCGATGCGTTTGCTGTTTGCCGTGAGGCGGGTTGGCGTGTGCTTTCGATGAAGCACTTTCCCGTTCAGATTTTGGGCGGTATCATACTCCATCAGGGACGTATCAGCGAAATGCGTACAGGTGAAGGTAAAACGCTTGTTGCAACGCTTCCTGCCTACCTTAATGCACTTACCGGCAAGGGTGTTCATATTGTTACGGTCAATGATTATCTTGCCCGCCGAGACAGCGAGTGGATGGGTAAAATCTACACTTTCTTGGGTCTTACCGTTGGTCTTGTTGTGCCGGGTATGAGCAATGAAGAAAAGAAAATCGCCTATAACGCCGATATTACCTACTGCACAAATAACGAACTGGGCTTTGACTATTTGCGTGACAACATGGTCATTTATAAAGAGCAAAAGGTTCAGCGCGAGCACAATTTTGCTATTGTTGACGAGGTTGACTCTATTCTCATAGACGAGGCAAGAACACCGCTTATTATTTCGGGACGTGGTGATAAATCTTCCGACCTTTATCTTTCGGCAAATAAGTTTGCGCGTGGATTAAAATGTGTTAAAATTCGCGAAAGCGACGACAAAAAAACCGACGAAGAGCAACAAATCGACGGCGATTACGTAGTCGACGAAAAAGCCAAGACCTGCACGCTTACACCACAGGGTGTTGAAAAGGCTGAAAAGTATTTTAATATCGAAAATCTTAACGATGCCGATAATATCACTGTTGCCCACCACATTCAGCAGGCTATTAAGGCTTACGGAATTATGAAACGTGATGTTGACTACGTTGTAAAAGACGGTGAAGTGCTTATCGTTGACGAATTTACGGGACGAATTATGTACGGCCGCCGTTACAACGAGGGTTTGCATCAGGCCATTGAAGCCAAAGAGGGTGTTAAGGTCGCACACGAGTCCAAAACGCTTGCCACTATTACTTTCCAGAATTTCTTCCGTCTTTACAACAAACTTTCGGGTATGACGGGTACAGCCCGTACCGAAGAGGTCGAATTCCAGCAGATTTATAAACTTGACGTTGTCGAAATTCCCACCAATAAGCCGGTTATCCGTGACGATAAACCCGATGTTGTTTATAAGACCGAAAGAGCCAAATTCAATGCGGTTGTTGAAAACGTTGCCGAGTGCAACGCTAAAGGTCAACCGGTGCTTGTTGGTACTATTTCGATTGAAAAATCCGAAGTTTTGAGTGCGTTGCTCAAGAAAAAAGGTATTAAACACAACGTACTCAATGCCAAATACCATGACAAGGAAGCCGAAATTATTGCTCAGGCAGGTAAATTCGGCGCTGTTACCATTGCCACCAACATGGCAGGACGCGGTACTGATATCATGCTGGGCGGTAATGCCGAGTATCTTGCCAAGGCAGAACTCAAAAAATTGGGATATTCCGACGAAATAATTTCCGAAGCAACCGGTTTTGCCGAAACGCAAGACGCCGATATTTTAAAAGCAAGAGCCGAGTATGCCGAGTACCACGAAAAACACAAGGCAGAAATTGCGCCCGAAGCCGAAAAGGTAAGGGAAGCAGGCGGTTTGTTTATCATAGGCACCGAGCGACACGAATCAAGACGAATCGACAATCAGTTAAGAGGTCGTGCTGGCCGTCAGGGTGACCCCGGTACCAGTAGATTCTACGTATCGCTTGAAGACGACCTTATGCGTTTGTTTGGCGGTGAACGTGTCTATGCCATGATGGAAATGCTTAAAGTTGACGAAAACATTCCGCTTGAAACAAATATTTTGTCGAGGTCTATCGAAGGCGCTCAGCAAAAGATTGAATCGCGCAATTTTGCCATCCGAAAGAACGTTCTCGACTATGACGACGTCATGAACAAACAGCGCGAACTTATCTATAATCAGCGCAACCGCGTGCTTGATGGTGAGGATATCAGCGAAACCGTAAGAAAAATGATTGACGACACGGTTGAAGCAACCGTTGACCAATACGTTGCCGGCGACGTTGCCGAGGATTGGAACCTTGACGGACTTCGTGACCATTTCCGTGGTTGGATATTGGGCGACGATGACCTCAAATTCACCGTTCGTGAACTTGACGAGCAGGATAAAAAGAGCATTACAAACTTTGTACTCGACTGCGCAAACAAAGCATATGAGGCAAAAGAAAAAGAACTTGGCGAGACTTTAATGCGTGAGGTTGAACGTGTAATGTTACTCCGCAGCGTTGATACCCATTGGATGGACCACATCGACGCTATGGATGAACTTCGTCAGGGTATTGGTCTTCGCGCCTACGGTCAGCATGACCCGGTTGTTGCCTACCGTAACGAGGGATATGATATGTTCAATGCTATGACGGATTCTATCCGTGAAGACACTTCAAAAATGGTGCTGTGTGTAAAGATAAAGCGTCAGGACGAAGAGATTAAGCGTGAAAAGGTAGCAGAGGAAGAAAATACAGATAAGAACGCAACCGTCAGAGGGAAGGGTGTTGTAAGCAAAAACTCGCTCTGCCCCTGCGGAAGCGGACTTAAATATAAACGTTGCTGCGGAAAAGATATAGATTAAGATAAATTTTGGTAGACTATTTCAAAAAACTGTGAGTTTTGGTATACCACAAGCGAGGTGTAAAATGCATATTCCGTTAAGCGAAACAAAGGCAATAGAAATACTGTCTTTTAATGAGGCGTTGTTGGAAGAACAGTCAAGTTCGCACGATTATGACGGTGACAAGTGGCTGTATGTTCCGTGCCATTATTCCGAGTACCGTTATATTCTGGGCACAAAGGGTAAAAATCCGCTTATTTGCATTGGTATTAATCCGTCAACTGCGGCACCTGACGACCTTGACAACACTTTAAAAAGTGTAGAAAGAATAGCCCATTTTAACGGGTACGATTCTTTTATAATGTTTAACGTTTATCCACAAAGGGCAACCGACCCTAACGATATGGATAAAAACTTTAATGGACCCATGCACGAGCAAAACATGACGGCTTTCCGTTATATTTTGTCGCTTTATAAAGACGGCAACAAACCTTCGGTCTGGGCGGCATGGGGCACCATAATTGAAAAAAGAGATTATTTAAAGCAATGCGTCCGCGATATGGTAACAATCGGTGAGGAGTATGGCGCTTGCTGGTATACCGCAGGTGCGCGGTCAAAGTCCAAAGGGCATCCGCACCATCCGTTGTACCTTAAAAAGGACAGTGCGGTTGATATTTTTAGTGACATTCTAACGTATCTGGATAATATTTAGGGGGAAAATCATGGCACATATAATGACTTTTTTATTGTTGTTTATGCCGGCGGTTGTGTCGGTAGTATTCGACAGTCTTCTTGCTAAAGCGCGTAAAAATATCGTCTCAAAATATGTGCTGTATGCTTTGCTTAACAACATTACCATGATGTCAGCGGCATCACTTGGCTGGCATGCCAAGTTCACCCCTTACGAAATAGGTTCGTCGTGGATGCTTATGGCAATTTACGGCTCGATTTCTGTCGCATCGTCGGTTTTGTGGCCGATTATATTGTGTAAACGCTTGCCCGATGAACTAAAAAATGCTGTCGATTACATTCTCGGAAAAAGAGTTGCTTTTACTGTGTTTACACTGCTGACGGTAGTGCTGAGTTTTTTACCGCTTATGCTGTCGGGACGGAAAAAGGAGATTTTTACTTGCTTTGACACAGTGGGAAGGCTATTTTTGGGTCTTGTAGTAGCGGTTTTGCTGACGGCGGTTATATACATATTAAAATCAGCCAAGAAAGACGGAGCAAAAAAAACATTTTCCGCGTTAAAAAAACGTTTTTCGAGCAGTGATTGCAAACTTTTCAAAAGCCGTTTGTTCAAAGCCTTGCTCGTAAACGGTGCGTTTGCTTTTTCGGTCATTATGTTTATACCGTTTGAGACCTATCTCGGCAATGCAGGTGAATTTGTTTTCGAGTTTTCTTCAATTTGGCATATTGTGGCAACCGAAACGGTTGTTTATGTGTTTTTTCTCACTCTGTTGCAGTTTGTTTTCAAAAACAAGGCGTTTGACGTTGCTGTGGCTGTTGTGTTTGGACTTATGGTAGCAGCATATGTGCAAAGCATGTTCTTAAACGGCAGTATGGCACTTATGAACGGCGGCAGCGAGGAATATGGCATTGTCGCAAGCATTGTAAACGTTGCTGTGTGGGTTATAATAGTTGCAGTTCCGGTTTTATTTGCTGTTTTTGGGCTTAAACTTTTGAAAACGGTCATGTCTTTTGGTTGTGTGTTGATAGTCGGTATGCAAGCGGTGGCACTTGTTTCGTTGTTGGCAACGGTTGAACAACCCGTAATTGAGACCCGCCTTACCGAAAAGGGTCTTTATGATGTAGCACCAAAGGACAATGTTATTGTTTTTGTGCTGGATTGTTTTGACCAGGACAATATTGATAAAATGCTCGAAGCCGACGAAACTTCGCTTGACGGTCTTCGCGGTTTTACCTGCTATGATAACATGACGGGTTCCTACTGCTACACCCATATAGCCGTACCGTATCTGCTTTCGGGTGAACGCATACCTGAGTATAACCCATCCGACGAACAGTTTATAGAGGCTTTGAAAAAAAGCCCGTATTTCAACGGCATTACCGATAAGGTATCAAGCGTCGGTATTTATACCGAAGATTCGCGCATAAAAGGTGAAAAATCCAGAAGTAAGATAGATAACATCAGTTCTAGCGAAAATTCGAGTCTTGAGCCTGCATCGGTTATGGTCGCTTCACAAAAGGCGTCATATTATCGTGTTTTGCCCTTGTGCTTAAAGAAATTTTTCAATTACACCGCCGATGATTTCAACTGGGCAGTCGAATCTTCTAAGAATGGTGACGATTACTATTTCTGTTCGCCGTATTCGGATGTTTCGATGCATAGGACACTTAAAAAATACGGTCTTTCGATTAACAAAAGTTATACGGAAGGCAGTTTCAGGTTTATTCATACAAGCGGCGCGCACGAACCTTTCAGACTTGACCGCGACTGTAATTTCAGCAGTACACCGCAAAATGCAACCGAATCGAGCCTCGGCACCATGAAAATAGTCACCGAGTATTTAAAAGAGTTAAATCGCCTGGGTGTTTATGAGGAGTCGACCATAATTGTTACCTCCGACCACGGCGCCTGTAAAAGTTATCACGTTGACGAGGAGTCGGAACTGAGCATAAACCCTGTTATGCTTTACAAACCGGAAGGTGTAGGGTATGACGAGCCCATGAAGAGGTCGACAGCACCTGTTAGCCACGATGATATTTTCCCTACGGTAATGGATGCGTTGGGTCTTGATTACGAGCATGAAACCGGTATGGATATTGACGAAATAACCGAGGAAACTGAGCGTACGAGGTACTATTATTGGTGCCGTTATGAACCCGATTTACCTGAAAGCGGTTGGAGTTTTATGCATGTTGAATATGCCATAAAAGGCGATTCCCGTTTTGACGAAAACTGGCATCCCACCGGCAATATAGTGCATTGTAACGGTTGGGATGAATAAAGGAGTGTGCTTATGAAAAAGTGCATATCGGTTTTGATAGTGGCTGTTATGCTGTTATGTGTTTGCGCTTGTTACCCACACAAGGAACCGGAAGATGTTATCTTGTACGATGATGATTTTGAAGAAACCGATTACAGCGTGCCGGCAAATTTTAATAATGCATTTTTGTATTCTACTGCCGACGGTACTTTTTTATATAAACCCGAAACCAAAGAGACGGTAAAAATCGGTCCTGAAACGTTTGCAAGTGAGTGCATTTTATTTGAGAACGGTGAAAAGGCCGTCGCTTTGTTCGATAACAGCCTTTATATGAGGACTGTGGGTTCCCAAGACAAAGGAACACTTTTGAGTACACAAAGTTTTGGTGGTTCTCAAATAGATCTTGATGAAATCGTTTTGTATTACATCGCTAACGAAGAATTATACAAAAAGGACATGATTTCGGACGAAACGGTGTTGGTCGCAAAGGATATTTATGAATTTATCGCGTCACCCGACGGCAACAATGTTGTTTATTCCACCAAGGATAGTAAACTTTATTATTATAATGGAGAATCAACGCTTATAAGCGACGGCGCCTACGGCACCACTATTAGCATCTCAAAAGAGGTTGACAAGGTGATTTATCTTGAAAACCGACAGGTAAAACTATTTACAGCGGGCGCGGGTTCAACAATTCTTGCGGACGGCATAGATTATTGCCTTGCCGAGGATTTAAGTTGTATTTATTTTGTTGGTTATGACAAGCGCTACAGTCAAACCGTATATTTCTACAATGGAACAGAGACTGTAAAAATTTCTGATGAAGCGGCACATCTTACCCCTTGTGGCAGATATTTGGTGTATACCGAAGAGGTGCAAGCCCAAGACGATTATTATAATCAAATCTGTTTTGCAAACGGTGATAAAGTTATAAAAACCGACGTTGCCAGAGTGGAAAAACTTGCGGTTTCTCCGTCGGGCAAAACAGTGTATTATACTGACAGCGGCAACCTTTATAAGGTTAGTGTGGGCGAAACATTTGGAGAGCCGGAGTTCATAAATTCGGGCATTGCGTCATATAATATAAATTTTTACGGCGAAGAGGCGGTTTATGTCGTAGCCAATAATCCATTCGGCAGTGACACGGGCGAACTTTATGTGGGAACTAAAAAAATAAGTGATTATGCCACATATATTTACGGCAATTACTCATCCTTTGGGTTTTTCTATAAAGAAACCGATGGCACGCTTTTTTGCTATAGAGACGGGCAAAGTAAACTTGTTTGTAAACCCGGTGAGAGAGAATGTACCGAGAGTTATGATTTCTTTGACGGTGCGGTTGTGTTTTTGGTGAGCAGTACTATCGGAGATGGCAATTCGGCGCTTTATTATTGGAACGGTCAAGAGACCGTTTTAATAGCCGAGAATGTGAACTGCTTTGAAGTTTGTCAATTTCCTATACATAAATACGAAGGTTTACAGTCGCAAAGCCGATATGTCTATGTTCCCGAACCGTATGCTGATTCCGATGGTGATGCGGAACCGGAATGGTCAAATTAAAAAAAGACTTGCTTTTTTAAAAGTTATGTTGTATAATGCCTTCATAAATCAAATAAACGCGTTGATGAAGTAAAGTAACCGTTTTTGCGGCATACAGAGAGATGTGCCTTTGGCTGGAAGCACATTTGCAGGCTTTTCGGTGAAGTTCCCTTCGGAGTGGCGGTGTTGAAATTTTAAGTAGGCGCCGACGGAGATGCACCGTTATAGGCAAAAAAGGTGTTAGCCTTTTTAGAGTGCCCGATTTATTCGGGAATGCGGGTGGTACCGCGGAGTTTATGTGTGTTTATAACTTCGTCCCTTTTTAAGGGGCGAAGTTTTTATTTTTTAAAATAACATTTTGGAGGAAACAAAATGAGACAAAAAATAGAAGAAATTAAATTGGCGGCTTTGGGCGAAATTGCCATTGCCACCGACGAAAAAGGTATTGAGGACATCCGTGTAAAATACCTTGGTAAAAAGGGTGAACTCACCGCAATCCTTAAACAGATGGGCGGTATCGCTCCCGAGGAAAGACCTATCATCGGCGGCATCGCAAACAAAGCGAGAGCCGAAATTGAAGAGGAACTCGGCAAAGCGTCGGTTGAGTTTAAGGCAAAGGCTGCCGAGCAGAAGTTAAGAGACGAAAAGGTCGACATTACCATGCCGTCTAAACCTGCTAAAGAGGGCAAACTTCATCCGCTTAACACCGTGCTTGAGGATATGATAAACATCTTCCAGTCTATGGGGTTTGACGTTGTTGACGGTCCCGAGGTTGAGACCGATTATTATAACTTCGAGGCTTTGAACGTTCCTGCCGACCACCCCGCAAGAGATATGCAGGACACTTTCTATATTGCCGAAAATCTGTTGCTCAGAACTCAGACCTCTGCCGCACAGATTAGAACTATGGAAAACCGTAAACCCCCCATTAAAATCATTTGCCCGGGACGTGTTTACCGCGCCGACGAGGTTGACGCTACTCATTCGCCTGTTTTCCATCAGATTGAGGGTCTTGTTGTTGACAAAAACATCACCATGTGTGATTTGAAGGGCGTTTTGGAGCAGTTTGCTCACGAAATTTACGGACCCGAAACCGAGGTTAAATTCCGTCCGTCATTCTTCCCGTTTACCGAGCCTTCGGTTGAGGTTGACGTTACCTGCTCCGAATGTGGCGGTAAGGGCTGTAGAGTTTGTAAGGGTAGCGGTTGGATTGAGATTTTGGGTGCAGGTATGGTTCACCCGAGAGTTCTTAAAGCCTGCGGAATCGACCCCGAGGAGTATTCGGGATTTGCTTTTGGTATCGGTCTTGACCGTCTTACCACCACTCGTTATAAAATCAGCGACATTCGTCTGCTTTTCGAAAACGATTTACGTTTTCTTGACCAGTTTTAAGGGAGGGTACAAAAATGAAGGTAAGTTTAAGTTGGCTTAAAAAATATGTTGATATAAATGTGCCCGTAGAAGAACTGTGCGACAAAATGGTCATGGCAGGTTTCGAGGTTGAGGAAATTATCAATCAGGGCGACAATATGCGTAATGTAGTTGTTGGTAAGGTTGTGGAAATGGAGCGTCACCCCGACTCTGACCACATGTTTATCTGCCAAATCGACGTTGGTACCGGCGAAAACGTACAGATTGTAACCGGCGCACAAAACGTTAACATCGGCGACCTTGTACCTGCCGCGCTTCACGACTCTGATTTGCCTAACGGAATGCATATTAAAAAGGGCAAACTTCGCGGTGTACCGTCAAACGGTATGCTCTGCTCGGGTGAGGAGTTGTGTCTTACAGAGTCTGACTATCCCGGTGCCGAGGTTTACGGTATTATGATTTTAAAACCTGACGCAGGCGCACCCGGCACCGATATGCGTGAGGTTTTGGGACTTGACGATTTTATTATTGACTTTAAAATTACTGCTAACCGTCCTGACTGCCAAAGTGTTCTCGGTATTGCACGTGAGGCTGCAGTTGTTTTGGGCGTTCCTTTTAACGAACCCAAGCCCCAATATAAAACCGTCGATGACGATATAAAGAATTATATCGACGTAGAGGTTAAAAACTATGACCTGTGCCCCCGTTACCACGGCAGAGTTATCAAAAATGTTAAGATTAAAGAGTCTCCCGATTGGCTTAAAAAGTGCGTAACCGCCGCAGGTATGCGACCCATTAATAACATTGTTGATATTACCAACTTTGTTATGCTTGAGACCGGTATGCCCATGCATGCTTTCGATTTGCGTGACGTTAAGAGCAACAAAATCATTGTTCGCAACGCAGAAGAGGGAGAGAAAATCACAACTCTCGACGGCAAAGACCACAATTTAACACCCGATATGCTTGTTATTGCCGATGGCAGTGACCCTTCGTGCATTGCAGGTATCATGGGCGGTCTTGACAGCGAAATCAAGGACGATACTACTTCGATTTTCTTTGAATGTGCCAAATTCCGTCGCGACAGCGTTCGTAAAACCGCAAGAAAATTAGGTGTTCGTACCGAGGCTAGCGGTAGGTTTGAACGCGGCGTTGACATTATCACCGTAAAATATGCTATGGAACGTTGCTTGCAACTTGTTGACGAACTCGGAGCAGGTGAAATAGTTGACGGCGAGGTTGATTGCCACAACGGACTCCCCCAGAAGAGAGAACTCAAGGTTAAGGTTGATGACGTAAATGCGCTTTTGGGCCTTACCATTGATGCAGAAAAAATGGTTGAGATACTTAACTCTCTTTGTATTGAAACCACCCTTAAAGACGGCGTTTTGACCTGCCTTGTACCGTCGTTCCGCGATGATATTGAGGGCAGAGCCGACATAGCCGAAGAGGTTATGCGAATTTACGGTTATGACCACATCGTAGGCACTCCTATGAACGGCGCTGTAACTCGTGGTAAAAAGTTGCCCGAGCGCATTAAAGCCGATAAAATCAAGGCTTGCCTTATTGCTAACAATTTCAACGAAATTACTACCTATTCATTCATTGGAAGCAAGGCAATTGATGCTTTGTGCTTGCCAGAGGACGACGAGAGAAGAAACTGTGTAACCATTCTCAATCCCTTGGGTGATGAGTATTCAACCATGAGAACTCAACTTGTAACCAGCATGATGACGGTTTTGGCTACCAACTACAACCGCAAAAATGCCGATGCAAAACTGTTCGAACTCAGCAAAATTTTCGTGCCCAAAGCAATGCCTGTAACCGAGCAACCGCTTGAAATACCGGCACTCGTACTCGGCATGTACGGAGACGCAGAGGATTTCTTTACCCTTAAAGGTGTAGTCGAGGCTATTGTCAATAAGTTCACTAAACGCAGAATATCGTTAGAGGTAGCCAATGAACCTTATCTCCACCCCGGTAGAAGTGCAGTAGCCTTGCTCGGGAACAAAAAGGTTGCCACCTTTGGCGAGGTGCATCCCAAGGTGGCCGAAAGTTACGGTATAGATGTTCGTTGCTATGTCGCCGAGATAAAACTCGAAGAACTTTATGCACTCCCCACCGAAAAGTCAATCTACAAGCCGTTACCAAAATTCCCCGCAGTTGAGCGCGACTTTGCACTTGTTTGCGATATTGATACTCCTGTAGGAATACTTGATAATGCCATTCGTGAGGGCGCAGGCAAACTTTGTGAAAAGGTTCAGTTGTTCGACGTTTATAAGGGCTCACAGATTGCCGAAGGCAAAAAGAGTGTTGCTTACCGCGTAACTCTTCGCTCGGCAGAGTCAACATTGACCGACGAGGATACCACACGCGTGGTAAACAAAATAATCAAAAAACTCGAAGCCGTTGGCGCTGTGCTCAGAGGATAATTTATTGCAAAAAAACTGCCATGAATCTTTTGTTGTTCATGGTGGTTTTTTGTTTGCGATATTGTAATATAAATGTTACAAACCCGTTGTTGTTTTTTATTGTGGTTTGGACTATAATGTTAGTGAATAAAGGAAGGTGAAAATATTGAACAGCCATTTTTATGCTATGCTTTTCAGAATGAAGTATATCGACCGTTGGGCTCTAATGCGCAACACCCGAAAGGAAACATTAAGCGAACACACGCTTGAAACGGCGTTTATAGCGCACGCACTTGCCGTTATAGAGAATAAACGCTTGGGTGGCAACGTCAATGCCGAAAAAGTTGCTGTTTTGGCACTTTTCCACGATGTTCCCGAAATAATTACGGGTGACCTTCCAACGCCGGTCAAGTATTACAACGACGATATCAAATCGGCATACCGCGAAATCGAACAGGTTGCCGAAACACAGTTGCTTGATTTGTTGCCCGAAGATTTAAGGGATGAATTTGCAGATATATTCGGCGAGACCGACGAACAGATGCTGAAAATAGTCAAAGCGGCAGATAAAATCTCGGCACTTATAAAGTGCAAGGACGAAATTGCTTTTGGCAACCGAGATTTCAAAGCCGCTGAAAAGTCGACCGCCGAAGCCGTCAAAGCACTAAATCTTCCTGCTGCCGATATTTTTGTTGAGGAGTTTTTGCAGAGTTTTTCGCTGCCTATCGACGAACAAAAATAGCACAGTTGCATATTTTTAAAAAGTGTGTTATAATATTTAATCGCAATATTATTAAAATCGAAATTGAAAGGAAATAAGTTATGCTGAATCCTAACAATCTCTGTCCCGGATGTATGAGCGAAAAGTTAACCGAAGGCAAATGTCCCATTTGTGGCTACAATCCGGACGAACCTGTAAACCCTGCATATCTGGTTCCCGGTTCTATGCTGGATGGCAGATATGTAATAGGTAAAGTTATTGACTCCAACGGTGAAGGCGTTACATATTTAGGTTATGACACCGTCACCTCGTCTAACGTTAATATCCGTGAGTTTTTCCCTGTAGGACTGTGTGAAAGAGACCAGTTTGACGGTTCGGTCGCTATGGTTGCGGGTAACGAATTTAATTACAACGATACACTGATGAAGTTCCTTGAACTTTCTAAGACCTTGTTCCGCCTTAATGAACTCCCCGCGCTTTTTGACGTGCTGGATGTCCGCGAGGCAAACAACACAGCTTACCGCATTACCAAATCGGTTCCCGGTATAACATTAAGGGAGTTTTTGATGCGTAACGGCGGCATGCTCAAGTGGGATCAGGCGCGTTCGCTTTTTGCACCGCTTATTTCGTCGGTATCGGCACTCCACAAAGCAGGTGTTATCCACCGCGGAATTTCGCCTGATACACTAATTGTAGGTAAAGACGGCAAACTCAGAATCAACGGTTTTCTTATTGCTGAGGCAAGAACTGCCAAAAGTGTTCTGACATCGCAGATGTTCCCCGGTTTTGCCGCAGTCGAGCAGTACGGTGCCGCAGGCAAGCAGGGTCCATGGACCGATATTTATGCTTTTGCTGCCACTATTTACAGAACGCTTGTGGGCAATCCTCCACCCGAGGCAACTTCACGTTTGCAGAATGATAATATGACCATTCCTGCACAGATAGCCAAAGAGACCCCGAAACCTGTGCTTGAAACTTTGGCAAATGCTTTGCAGGTATTACCGGATGACCGTACACAAAGCATCGACGAAATGCGAAAAGGCCTTTCGGTATCGTCGGCTCAGGTTGCAGCGGCTGCTGCCGTTGTTCCGCCGCAGGCACGCACAATGGTTGAGCCGGATAACGGCGGTTATAATGGCCCTGGCAAAAGCAACAAGAAAAAGAAAAAAGGCAACGGTGCAAACGGCCTTTACGGTGTTGTTGCTTGTATAGTTACCGTTTGTTTACTTGCCGCAATAGTATTTTTCGGCCTTTGGATGTTCGGTGCTTTTGAAGATAAGGATTCATCTTCCTCAGGCAACCAGTCTGTAAATTCTGCATCGTTTGACGATAATTCCACAGCGACGAAGACCGATATTGATCTTGATGAAAAATACGCCTTGCCCGACCTTACGGGTGAGTATTATTTCAGAGCCGAGAGTGACAATAATATTCTCGATACCACCAAGGTTAAATTGGTCGTTGCCCATAAGGAGTACAGTGACCAGTACGAGCCCGGTCAGATTATTTCTCAGAATCCGGCACCTAACACTTACGTCTCGGTAGGAAAATCTACCGTTGAGGTTGTTATAAGTGCAGGGCCACGCGATATTGCCGTTACCGACCTTGTTGAGGAACTAGAACTTATCGGACGTGATGCTGAAAGTGCTGAGTTTGCTCTTCGCAAGAAAGGTTTCCTGTTTGTCGAAATAAGGCTTGACGGTTATGATGAGACTCTACCTTCGGGATCGGTTGTAATGATTGAGCCCAATGTAGGCAGTCTTGTGACCACCGATTCGTATATCATTCTTCACGCCAATAAATATGTACCGATGGTGGATGACAGTGAAATACCCGGGGTGGGCGACACCGAGACAGAATAAATTTTTCTTCGGCAGAGACCAATTTTTGTCTCTGCCGTTACTTTTTTTCAAAAAAACTCTTGACAAAATGAGGTTTGGGTATTATAATATCGAAGTCGCACTAAGCGAAATCATATTTGGCGGTATAGCTCAGTTGGCTAGAGCACTCGGTTCATACCCGATTTGTCGTAGGTTCAAGTCCTATTACCGCTACCAATATGGCCCGGTGGTCAAGCGGTTAAGACACCGCCCTTTCACGGCGGTAACACGAGTTCGATTCTCGTCCGGGTCACCAAGAAAAAAGGCACCCAACTGAGGCACCCTCCGTAAGGAAGGTGCCTCAGTTATATTCGCCTTACGGCGAGTTATATTGCTTCGCAGTTATATGATGCTACGCATCGTGATATTGTCCTTCGGACAGTTTTAATGGCGAATATAATATAACAGAAACCGTAAGGTTTCAATATCACTTTGCCGTTAGGCAAAATATAACTGTGAGACCTGTCTCACAATATCACTTATTATTCTTCTTATCTTTGAGATAGGTTAATTGTAAAGTATATAACCTCGTTACGCACCTCTTCAAAGTGCGTAACCCACTATGACACTTTCAAACGGAAAGTGTCAATTTTTAATAAAAAGAAAATAGGGAGAGCACTTCTTTACGAAGTGCCTCCCTAGGGTGTCTTTTTTAGTTAAGAGAGAAGAGAGAAAAGAGAAAAGTTAAGGTGTCTGCGACGCAATTTAGAGAATCAGCTTCTTATATCAAAATACAGTGGGTTTATACGGCAATCTTTGGTCACATTGCCTCTTTACAAATGGCGGTGGCGGTGATATAATACTTTTGTTAATTTAATTTTGAAAAGAGGATTATTATGAAGGATATTTTTAAGGCACCGTTTGTTGAAGATATGATGAGAGCTACTGCTAACATGTACCGTCTCGGTTGGGATGAACGTAATGGCGGTAATATTAGTTATATGCTTGAGACCGAGCAGGTTGCTGAGTATCTTGACCTCAGTAAGGTTATCCGCACTATTCCCATGGGATTTGATGCTACCGACCTTATTGGCAAGATTTTTATCGTTACCGGTACAGGCAAATACTTCAAAAACGTTGAAATCGACCCTGAAACCAACCTCGGTATTGTACGTATTGCCAACGACGGCACCACTGCTGAGCTTCTTTGGGGCTTTAAGGACGGTGGCAAATTTACAAGCGAATTCCCCGCACATCTTATGAGCCATATGGCACGTCTTAAACAAGACCCTCAGAACCGCATTATTATGCACACCCATCCTACATACACCCTTGCCATGACCCATGTTCATGAACTGGACGATAAAAAGTTCACTCATACCATTTGGGAGATGTGTACCGAGTGTATCGTTGTTTTCCCCGACGGTATCGGTGTTTTGCCCTGGATGGTTTGCGGTACTAACGAGATAGGCATTGCCACCGCCGAAAAGATGAAGGAGTTCCGTTTAGTCGTTTGGGGACTTCATGGCATCTACGGTGCAGGCAAGGATATGGATGAGACTTTTGGTCTTATCGAGACGGTTGAAAAGGCAGCACAGCTTTACATGCTTACCGCACACATGCCTCACGTCAACACCATTCTCGATACTGAACTTCGCGATGTTATCGAGGCTTTTGGTCTTCCTTACAGAAAAGATTTCCTCAACCTTTAATAAAAAGGGAGTGACCTGTGTTTCGGGTCACTCCTATAATTTTGAAAAGAGATGTAATTGTAATGGATTTTGAGCCTGCAGTCCTTGCGGCTGAAAGGTTGGGCTGTTCTTTAAGAGCAGTACAAAAATGGGCCAAAGAGGGCAAAATAGAAGGCGCCAAAAAAGTTGGAAGAGATTGGTTGATACCCGTTTCTGCTGCCAGACCCGGAAATTTGACCGAGAAAGAGAGTATAATTGACGGCGAACGTGTGCTTATCGGTATGCAGTTGCCACTCTTGGAGGGTGATTTCAAGCCGGGCGATGCGCTGAAATTTATCAACGCAATTGGTAACGCGGATGACCGACAACTTGCTTTGAGTGAATATTACTATTATACGGGCGAGTTTGAAAAGTGCTCCGAGATAGCCGAAATTTATGCTGATTATCACAACCCTGCGGTAAAATTTGCATCGGCGTTATTGGGACTTTGTTCAAATATACACCTGCACCATAGCCACAAAACCCAATTCGCCGTCGAAACGGTTGTAGAAACTTTGGAAAGAGACCGTGTTTTGGTTGCCGAACCCGAGTTCCACGCCTCCCGTGTGTTCAGTGCGTGGATAATCGAAACGCAATTTCACATTAATATACACGACCTCCCACCTCTTGAGAATTATATGAGATGGTTGCCCGGCGGCCATAAGGCGTATGCGGGATACTTGATGGCATATACCGCCACGCTAAAAAAAGATTTCGGCAGAGCGTTGGGACTTGCCGAAGCCGCGCTTGCATTTCGTCCTTTGGATTATCCGATAGCCACAATATACCTTTATATTATAAAGGCTGTTGCGCACATGAATTTGATGCAGGTTGAGTTGGCAAAACAAAGTTTTAAAACAGCCTGGGAAATCGCGCAACCTAACGGGTTTATCGTGCCGTTTGCCGAACACTATAACCTGTTTCAAGGTCTTGCAGAGGTATGCCTAAAAACAACCGACCTGAAAAGTTTTCAAAAAATACAGAAACTTGTCAAGGCATATAACATAGGCTGGTTCTCAATTCGCAGCAAAATCGCGAAAGACACCGTTGCCGACAACCTCTCACTGACCGAATTTACCATAGCAATGCTTTACAGCCGAAACTGGAAAGCCAAGGAGATTTCAGAATATCTTGATTTATCTGAAAGAACTATAAAAAACCACATTCAGGTTATTTACGAAAAACTGGGAATAGGCAGCAAAAAGGAATTGCATCAGTTTTTAATAAAATGAAAACAAAAATGCACTGTTCGTCAAAACGAACGGTGCATTTTTTCTGTTCGTTTTGCAAATCCCCCCAAAATAAAGGCGTTTTTCCTGTTTTTTAAAAGATTGAATTTATAAAATTTGCACTTTTTTTCTTTAAAAATCTTCGTTACAAACCGCAACTTTGACCGTATAATTAAGACATAACAGAGAAAAGGGGGACATCGAAGGTGTCAGATGTCAAAAAACGATGTTTCCGATTGGAAGGTGACCTGGTCGAAGTTGAATTTTCCTTCGACCGCAAGTCAGGGTGTTACTTCGGAAACTATCCCGATTTCGAATTACAACCCCGCTTAACTGAAAGCGGGAAACCTTGGGTAAACGCAACATACAGCGATTGCCCGCATGTAAGCGGTGAGTTTGACGATTGTGGTTCTTGTCGATTCTTTATAAGAGAAAACAAAGGCGATTTGATAGGAATCTGTGCCAACCCGACCGTAGCGAAAACAAGAAAGGAATGAACGTCATGAAAAAGAACAATTTATTCAAAAGGATATCGGCAGCAGTGCTGGCACTTGTTATCCTCGTGGCAGCCTTCCCGTTGTTGGGAGTGAATGTAAACGCGGCCACAACCGATACGAGAGTGGTTGACCCTTCAACCATGAACGGTTGGGTTAACTTCTTTAGCAAAAATTCCACCAGCACTGAAAACGCAGGCGGAATATGGATGGACAAAACGGTTCTTAAGACCGATGCTGATTCGATAGAAGATGCGTTCGGTGACCTTGACGGACTGTCTGTTACCGACCCCAATAACAATTTCCTTGTTGTTTTGTCGGCTCTTGCCTCTAATAAGTCTATCACAGGTTATTCTCACATTCCTACCGACACCGTTCTCGTTCTCGATGTGTCGGGTTCTATGGGTGGAGATGATAACGACGCCGTGACCGAACTTGTGGAAGCTGCTAACGAGGCTATCAAGTCCTTACAAGATGTAAACAACTACAACCGTGTGGGCGTTGTGCTTTATTCCGGAAATGCCAGCACTTCTGAAGCAGCTACCGCTTCTACGGCGACAGTCTTGCTTCCTGTCGGTAGATATACTCACAGAACAAACACCTTTTTGGTTGAAGTTGGAACCAGCGTCAGCCTTAATAGGGGAGTTAAAGATGCGAACGGCAGAGACGTAACCGTAAAGAGCAAGAGTGTCAGCGGAGGCACATATATCCAGAACGGTATCTATCAAGCCATGCAGCAAATGCTTGCTGTTGAGGATACCACCATTGAGGGCACCGGTTTCCAGGCAGGCACCAAGCGTATGCCCATTATGGTTCTTATGAGTGATGGTGCTCCTACCGTTGCTACCGACGACTTTATGGGTCTTACCGATCGTCAGGGCAATGAATATTTCCCCAATTCCAACATTGGAGACGGAAGGGCAGCTTCCAATCTTTCGGCTTTTGCAACCCAGCTTACCATTTCGTACGCTAAAGCCAAGATTGAAGAGCATTATGATAACGCGGGTCTTTTCTATTCATTGAGCCTTGGGCTCGGCGAGTATGATAGAGCCGGCAACCTTATACTATCCGACCAAGATATTTATGCGCAGAGCGTTCTGGACCCCTCCAAGTCAACCCAGACTATTAAGCAGTATTGGGAGTCTTATCTTAATCTCGAAACAAACGGAGTTACCATCAACGGTAACCGCACCTTTAACCAGAGCAGCTATGTTACTGAGATGAATTATGTTGACGGATATTTTACCGCAGATACTGCAGCTGAACTTGAAGCTGCATTTGATGAAATAGTTAACCAGATAATCATTCAGTCGCTTTATTATCCAACCCTTGTTAAGGAAAACAACAACCATCTTGACGGATATATTGAGTTTATTGATGATATCGGTGACTACATGGAGGTTGACTCTATTAAGGGTATCGAACTCGGCGGAGTTCTTTACACAGGTCATCTTCTTGCCCAGAATTTCACTGCTGACGGCGGTATTCTAGGCACAATTGAAAAACCTAATGACATGGGCAACAACATGGTTTCGGCTGTTGTGAAACGCCTTAACCTTGAAGAAAAGTATGGCAACCATGACGAGGCTGTTAAAGCCGCACGCGAGCTTATCACCATGGCTTACACCCACGGTCAGCTTAGTTACACGAGTGACACCGAGTATTCCAACTACATCGGTTGGTATGCAGACAATAATGGCAATTATCTTGGTTTCTGGGATGATTCACATACTGCTGAAGACCGTCCTGCCGGTGCTGTTTATTACAACAAGTCCTACGGTATGCTCGGCGCTGTTAAGTCGGGTCACCGTGAGAGCGATATGATGTACATTTCGATTCAGGTACACACTGAAATCGCAACAGGACATCAACAGATAATCTGGAAAATCCCCGCATCGCTCGTTCCGGTTGTTTCGTACAATGTATCGCTCAATTCCAACAAAATTGAGACCGCTACCGAAATCTCGGTTGATATCGAAGAGTCTGCGCCTATAAGACTCCTCTTTGAGGTTGGTCTTAATAAGAAAATCAATGCAATCAACCTCGATAGCAAACTTACCGACGAGTATAAAAACGCTCACAAAAACCCAGACGGAAGTTATAATTTCTATACCAACTCTTATGACCAGGACGTTTTCGACAGTGAAAATTACTTCCCGTCAGAGGCTATAAACACCGTTGCTTTCTTCGAGCCTTCGGTTGAAAACGAGAGATTCTATTACAACGAAAATACCATAGTTTACTACCTTGACGGCAACACATATAAGGAGTATAAAGGTAATGCAGCACCGGTAGGCACGAGTTATTTCCGTGGTTTTGACGTTTTCGATATTATCGATACCGCTACCGGAGAGGCTATTGCAACTAAGCACTACGAGCCTATAACCGAAATCTCTTTAAGCAAAGCGGTTCGCGGCGAAGATGACATTTGGTATATTCCCAAAGGCGTTATTCACCGTTATGCCGAAAATGCCAGACTTCTGAAGACTGCTAACAACACAGACACTCTTGATTATTCAATGTTCGGTTCTGTCGAAAGTCACACTGATACCGACCTTACCGACGGAGACGATTCTTACTACTATGTCGACGTTATTCTCGGTAATAACGGACGAATTTCGGTCACACCCGCAACAGGTATTGCAATTGCCAAGACGGTTGATAGCACCGTAACCGATACAAATGCTGAGTTTACTTTTACCGTCAGTGCGAACGAGCCCGCCACCTTTACCGACGGCACTTACATTACTATGAAACTGGACGCTCACGGTAATGAATCTTACGGATTAGTTGAGTTTACAAACGGTGTATCGGGTGAACTTAAAATAAAGGCTGACGAAAAGATATATGTTGTAGGCATCCCGGCCGGCAACTACACCGTGAACGAAGTGTTGAACGGTCAGTATAAAGTAAGTCAGATAGATAATATTCCTGTTACCGCAGGAATCAGCAGTACGGTAGTGACTGTAGTGGCTAACCACATTTCAAACGTTGAATTCTTAAATGCTGTTGCAACTCCCGGTAATGTGGTAATTTCTAAAGAGATAGTTCATCCTTATGGGGACGAATACAGTGTTCCCGACAGTGTTGAGTTTGAATTCGAAGTGTTTATAAACGACGCTTCGGGCGCTCCCAGAGCGAACAAAACTTATGCCACTTCTAAAGACGGTCTTACTGCTATAACCGATGAAAACGGCAAAGTTTCGTTCGGCGCAGGCAACCTCAAACTCAAAAACGGCGAAGGTATCATGCTTTACGGCATAGATGAAGCCGATACCGTTCTTGTGCGTGAGATAAACATTCCTGATGGCTTTGCCGCCGTACAGAGAGAAATTATGGAAACCGTCAATGCCTCGACAGTTGGTGTTATCCACTTCACAAATAACTACAGAGCAAGCAATGTATATCCCATAAATGTAACTGTTACAGGTACAAAGGTGCTTGAGGGAAGAATCTGGCTTGATACAGATAGATTCGAATTCCAACTCCAGAGATACGAGCGCACCACCGGCGAGTGGGTGCAGGTAGGCAACTCCAAGTTCGCCACCATAGAAAACAAAGACTTCTCTTTCACCGACGAAATGAGAGCCGAAGTTTACGATCACATCAGAACTGAACATTATCGCATTGTCGAAGTTTATGACGCAAACAATGCCGCAGGCGGTGTCACATACGATACCAACGCCCGTTATTTCAACATTGTCATTACCGATGACGATATGGATGGCAAACTTGAGATAAGCAACATAACTCCGCTTAACCTTGCCACCGTAACCTACGACGATGCTTCCGACGAATGGAACGTGGATGTTACTGTTACTAATGTATACGCACCTCACGGAAGTTCTGCAATAACCGTAAACATCAACAAACTTGTCGCAAACCAAGCAGATCTTGATGTTCCGCTTGAAGGTTTTGAGTTCGGCTTGTTCCAGAACGGCGAACTCGTAGGCAATTCGGCAATAAGTGCTGTTGACGGTAAGGCTCAGATTAAACTTGTTTTTACCGCTGCTGAAGCAGGCGAAACTTACAAGTACACCCTGAAGGAAATTGCCGGCAATGCCGCAGGATTCATCTATACCGATACTGAATATGAGATAGAAGTTTCCATTGTTGATAACCTTGACGGAACCATTAGTGCAGTTGTGTATGATGCAACTGCAGGTACTGACATACCCGCAAATGCCGACGGTGAATATCTTGCATCGTTTATCAACACTTATGAACCCGAATCGGTAAAAATCACATTTGAAGGCACCAAGACTCTTTCGGGTCGCGACCTGGATGATGGCGAGTTTGAGTTCGAACTTTACATTGCCGATGAAAACTTTGCTAACAGAGCATTTGATGGCTCGGTTTCCAACATGAATGGTCAGTTTGGTTTCTCTGAAATCGAATTTATGAGGGTAGGCACTTACTATTATGTAATAGTAGAAAAAGCGGGAAATGCCGGCGGTGTTACCTATGATACCACCGAGTACCGAATCACGGTAGTTGTTACCGATGTCGATTTTGATGGAAAACTTGAAGCCGTTACTACCATGACCGATGCTAACGGTGCTACTAAGACCGCAATTGAGTTCACAAATACCTACGAGACAGACGATGTCACTGTATCTCTTGAGGGTACAAAGGTCCTCAACGGCAAGACCCTTTTAGCAGATAAGTACAGCTTTAACCTTTATGAAGCAAACGAGTTATTTACCGCAGGAAACGTAATCGACACCAAGAAAAACGGTGCAAACGGCAACTTCGTATTTGATAGCATCACTTATAGTGCAGTTGGCAGATATTACTATGTGGTAAAAGAAGTTATCGGTACCGAAAGAGGCGTCACATATGATACTACCGTTTACAATGTAATGGTATATATCACCGATGACGGTTTGGGACAACTAGGGGCAACAGTCTACGTAAACAGCGTAGAAGATGACGACATAGTATTCACAAACACTTATGAGGCAGCAGGTACTACGGTAACACTTGAAGCCATGAAGTTGCTTAGTGGCAGAGATTTAGCCGCAGGCGAGTTTGAATTCGAACTTTATAAAGCCGATGCTAACGGCAGAAAAGTCGGTTCTGCTCTTCAGACAAAGACCAACGATGCCGACGGCAAAGTAAGATTTGACGCTATCGAGTTCAACACCGCAACCGAAGAAAACTACATTATTGTTGAAAAAGCCGGAGAAAGAGGCGGAGTTACCTATGATACCGCCGAGTACCTCATCAATGTGCAGGTTGTCGATAACGGCGAAGGTCAACTTACAGCAAAAGTGTTTGTCAACGGTTCGGAAGATACCGATATCAACTTCAACAACACCTATAAAGCAGCCGCAACACAGGTTATAATCTCGGGTGTTAAGACGGTCAGCGGCCGCGATTTGGCTGAAGGCGAGTTTGAGTTTGAACTTTACAAAGCCGATGCTAACGGACTTAAGGTTGGCGGAGTTATCGAGACTGTTCGCAACGCCGCTAACGGCGACATCGTGTTCACCGCAATAAGGTATGAAAACACTGCTGAAGATTATTATGTTATTGTTGAAAAGTCAGGTAACGTTGGCGGTATTACCTACGATTCACGTCAGTACCTTGTTAAGGTAGAGGTTACTGATGACGGTGAAGGTCAACTTCAAGCCACAGTATTTGTAAACGGAAGCACTTCGACCAACATCAGTTTCGTAAACACCTATACAGCTGCTGCCACCACTGTAACGCTCGAAGGTACCAAGGCGCTTGAGGGCAGAGATTTAGCCGCAGGCGAATTTGAGTTCGCAATTTATGCTGCAAACGCTCAGTTTGAAGCACAGGGCGAGGCTATTGAAGTTGTTAAGAATGCCGCAGACGGTAAGATAATCTTTAGTGCAATCGAGTTTAACCGCGCAGGTCAGTACCGTTATGTTATCGTTGAAAACGATACCGAAGCCGACCGTGTAACATATGATACCACGGTATACAACGTGCTTGTAAATGTTACCGATAACGGTGAAGGTCAGTTGGTTGCCAACGTAACCGTCAATGAAGCAGGTCTTAATGATAATGCAGACATCATATTCAACAACGTTTATATTCCCAGACCTGATGACCTTAGCGTAAACATCGGCATCAAAAAGAAGGTTGAAAACATTGGCGTAACTGTTATAGGTCCCGAAGGATTTAAGTTCGTGCTGACCAACCTCGCAGGCGGAACACCAAATCAGGCTGTTTCCGACAAAGATGGCAATGCCGGATTTGTACTTAACTTCACCGAAGACGATATAGGCAAGACCTATAACTACACAGTTGCTGAGGTTAACGATAACCGTTCTTGCGTCACCTATGACGATACCGTATACAACATTGCAGTTACCGTATCGCTTGGTTCTGACAATAAATTGGTTGCTACCGTCACCGTAAACGGAACAGCGACAGCAAATCCTGTTGTAGAATTCGAAAATATCTACAACGACCCATATATCCCGAGTCCTCCTACCGGTGATTACAGCAACATAGCACTGTGGTTAGCAGTTCTCTTTGTAAGCGGCGGAATTTTTACGGGTGCTGTTTACATGGCAAGCAAGACTAACCGCGAAGAGTAAAAATTTCACAACATTTTTCTGTCGGGCAGAGTTGATTTTTTAAAATCGGCTTTGCCCGATTCTTTGCATAAAAAACGCTATGCACAAATATCTTGTGCATAGCGTTTTTGTGGTGTTGGTTTTTACGGACGCAAACGGTCGCGGTCACGTGGGAACGCTGTTGCCTGCTTAATGTTGTCAAGTCCTAAAATGTTCTGAACAATTCGCTCAAGACCCAGACCCATACCGCCGTGAGGAGGCATACCGTACTTATGCATGGTGAGGTAGTCTTCAAACTCCTCTATATCCATGCCTCTTGCTTTCATTTTTGCTACCTGCATCTCATAATCGTGGATACGCTGACCGCCTGTAGTGACCTCAAGACCGTTAAGCAACATATCGAAACTTAAGGTGTACTCAGGATTCTCGGGGTCTTCCATAGCATAGAAAGGACGTTTTACGGTGGGGTAGTGGGTAACGAAAACTATGGGAGAGTTATACTCTTTAAGGAAGTATTCACCCAACCATTTTTCCTCTTCGGGAGCAAAGTCGGGTTCTGCCAAAGCAAGTTCGCCCTGCTTTCCTGGGTGTGCATCGGCAAAAAGTTTCTTAGCATCCATAAATTTGATTTTGGGGAAGTTTTCAATTTCGGGAAGCCTTGCATCCTTGCCAAGGTACATTTCAAGTTCGGGTGCATACTGCTCGTTGAGAACTTTGAACATAAACTTGAACATTCTTGCCTCAAGTTCCATCAAATCTTCAAAGGATTCGATAAAGCCCATTTCAAGGTCAAGACCCTGGAATTCATTGATGTGACGGTTGGTGCTGTATTTTTCGGCACGGAAAACGGGGCCTACGGTGAATACTTTTTGGAAAACGCCAACCATTATCTGCTTGTAGGTCTGAGGGCTCTGGTTAAGATATGCTTTCTGACCGAAATAATCGACCTCAAACATATCGGCACCGCCTTCGGCACCTGCGGTGACCATTTTGGGCGGAATAAACTCAGTAAAGCCTTCCTGACGCAAGAACTCGCGGAAAGAATAAAGCACGCCGTCGGCAATTTTCAGTATTGCTCTGACCTTGGGGTTGCGAAGCGAGATTATACGGTTATCAAGCAAGGTGTTGAGGTTAAGTTTGTCAATTTTCTTATCGTTGCCAATCTCAATGGGTGGAATTTCGGCACGTCCCGAAATGCGTTTCATTTCGTTGATACGGATGTCGAAGCCCAAACGGCTGCGCTCCTCAACAATAAGAGTACCGTCAATCACAACACATTCCTCAACCGAGAAATCTTTGATGTCGACGTTAGAAATGCCTTCTTCCCAAATGCACTGGAAAACCATGCGTGCGGTTCTGACGATAACAAAGGCAAAACCACTCATTTCTCTGATGCGGTGCAATGTGCCTTTAAGCGTTACCTTGTCGCCGTCTTTGATGGTTCCGTTTTTAAAACCGTCGATAACGTACGCAATGTCAGTGGTGTCTAATTTTTTTTCGGTGTTCAAAAATTCCATTTTTATGTCCTCCTTTAAGGTGATTAAATGTTATAATTTAGCAAGTTCTTCAGCCACCATACGGTTGACCGTATCGGGTGCTGCTTTGCCTCGCATTTCGCGCATTACTTGTCCCACAAAGAAGCCGACAACCTTGGTTTGTCCTGCTTTATATTGCTCTACCGGTCCTTGATTTGCGGCAATTATACGTTTTACCGCTTCTCTTACAGCCTCGCTGTCGTCAACCTGTTCAAGTCCGTTTTCTTTGATGTATTTTTCAGCATCAAATGCACCGTCCGAAAACAGCATTGCCTCAAACACCTGCTTGCCGTTTTGTTTGCTTACGCGTCCGTCCAAAACAAGTTTTATAAACGATGCAAAGGTATTAACATCGAGACTTATGTCCTTAGGGTCAATGTTTTTTTCGTTTATAAAGAAGAGCAATTGGCTTATCATCCAATAGCGTACTTCTTTTGGCTGGTTGCATATGGCCACAGTGTCCTCAAACAAGGTTGCGAGATACTTGTCACCTGCAAGAAGTTCGGCATCGGCTTTTGACAAACCATAACTTTCCATAAACCGCAGAACTTTTTGGTCGGCAAACTCGGGCAACGCGTTTTTTAGTGAGTCAATATATTCTTCTGACAAAAGTAGAGGTGGAATATCCGGTTCAGGGAAATAACGGTAGTCCTCAGCATTTTCCTTAGAGCGCATGGCAAAACTTTGACCTTTTGTGTCATCCCAACGGCGTGTTTCCTGCAAGACTTGTCCACCTTGCTCCAAAATCTTAATCTGCCTTGCCGATTCATATGCAATGGCACGTTTTATAGCCTTGAAACTGTTGATGTTTTTCATTTCGGTGCGGGTGCCAAACTCTGACGAGCCTTTGGGTCGCACCGAAAGGTTAACGTCGGCTCTGAGAGAGCCTTCCTGCATCTTGCAGTCCGAAACACCTAAATACAAAAGACGCGATTTTAGATTTTCAAGGTAGGCTATAACCTCGTCAGCCGTTCTGAAGTCGGGTTCAGATACAATTTCGATAAGCGGTACACCGCATCGGTTGTAGTCGATGTAAGAAACATTGCCGTCGTCGGAATGTATAAGTTTTCCCGCATCTTCTTCCATGTGAATTTCATGTATACCTATCTGCTTTGTTTCGCCGTCTGCCGAAATTTCCAAGTGTCCGTCTTTACAGAATGGCAGATAAAGTTGCGATATCTGATAGGCTTTGGGCAAATCAGGGTAAAAATAATTTTTTCGGTCAAATTTGTTATAATTGTTAATGTTACAACCAAGTGCCAACCCTGCCATTACGGCATATTCAAGTACTTTTTTGTTGAGCGTTGGCAGTGTTCCGGGGAAACCGGTACACACAGGGCAACAATGGGTGTTGGGCGTACCGCCAAACTCGGTTGTGCAGGAACAGAAAACCTTGGTTTTGGTCGAAAGTTCCACGTGGACCTCAAGTCCCATTACAATTTCCCATTCCATTAGAGGTTCACCTCCGTCTGATATGCAAAACCTACGTTCAGCACCGTTTGGTCTCGGAATGCTTTTCCTATAAACTGAGCACCTATAGGAAGCCCGTTTTTGGTAAAACCGCAGGGCACCGACAAAGCAGGCAACCCTGCAATGTTTGCCGAAACGGTGAAAATATCCGAAAGGTACATACTTAACGGGTCTTTAAGTTCACCCGATTTTGGTGCCGCAACGGGTGTTACGGGACAGAGTACAATATCGTATTGCTCAAAAATTTCGTTGAATTTTTTTGAGATTACCGATTTTACCTGAAGCGCTTTGCGGTAATAAGCATCATAGTATCCGCTTGAGAGTACAAAAGTACCAAGCATTATTCTGCGTTTAACCTCGTCGCCAAACATTTGTGTTCGGGTGTTTTTGTAAATGTCGGCAAGGTTTTCACCGTCTACTCTTGAACCGTATTTTATACCGTCAAATCGTGATAGATTTGAACTTGCCTCAGCCGACGCAATAATGTAATAAGCAGGTACTGCATAATCCATAACGGGAAGACTTACTTCCTCTACGATAGCGCCTTTATCACGCAAAACGGTTGCAACTTTGTTTACGCTGTCTTTAATTTCGGGGTCAAGACCTTTAACATCAAAACATTCTTTCGGCAGACCGATTTTAAGACCTTTTATATCGTCGGTCAGCGAGTTTAAAAAGGTGGGGTTAATATCAAGCGAGGTACTGTCTTTCGGGTCGATACCTGCGATAATGTCCATCATTGCGGCGCAGTCACGCACGTCCTTTGCAATGGGTCCAATTTGGTCAAGTGACGACGCATGTGCCACGAGACCGTAGCGCGATACGGTGCCATAGGTGGGTTTAAAACCGGTAACACCACAGAGTGCAGCAGGCTGACGAATACTTCCGCCTGTGTCGGAACCCAAAGAGATAACGGCTTCGCTCACAGCAACAGCCGCTGCCGAGCCGCTTGATGAACCGCCCGAAACACGGGTTACGTCATAAGGGTTGTTTACGGCACCGAAACACGAAGTCTCACCAGTGCTGCCCATGGCAAACTCGTCAAGATTGGTTTTGCCCAACACTATCATACCGTGTTGCTCTAATTTTTCAACAACCGTTGCATCGTAAAACGGAACAAAATCCTCCAACATTTTAGAAGCGCAGGTGGTTTTTATGCCTTTGGTGCAAATATTGTCCTTTATAGCAACAGGTACACCTGCCAAAGGACCAAGAACTTCGCCATCGGCTATTTTCTTGTCAATAATAGCGGCTTTTTTTAATGCCTGTTCACCGTTTACGGTAATATAAGCATTGATTTTTTTGTCGGTCTCGTCGATTTTTTGCAATACTGTCCGCACAAGTTCGGTCGAAGTAATTTTACCTTCTTTTATTGCAAGACCTAATTCAACTGCACTTTGCCCGGTAATATCCATAACTTCCTCCGTCATTCCACAGTTTTAGGCACAACAAACCCGGTATCGGTGCTTGCTTTAGCATTTTTTAAAATATCTTCTTTGGAATAGGACGGTTTTACTTCGTCCTCACGCAAAACGTTGGTGATATCGACAATGTGTGACAACGGCTCAACGCCGGCAGTATCAAACTGATTTAATACGTCCATATATTCAACAACTTTGCTTAGGTCATGCTTCATTTTTTCGGCAGAAGTTTTGTCGAGACTAAGTTTTGAAAGTTCGGCAATGCGGCTTACAAGTTCGTCGGAAATCTGCATATTCTACTCCTTTTTAAAAAAACAAAAACCGTCTTTATCCCTTACAAAAAGGGACGAAAGACAGCTTCCGCGGTACCACCCTGATTAGCCATAAGGCTCACTTTAATGAAATTAACGCTTGTCTCACGTGCGGGTCTACTAAGTGTTACCTTTTCTTCCGCCGGCGGGTCGGTAAAACCTATTGGGATGTCTTTCATCGGTTGCTTTTGTTACCGTTTTCCACCCGTGACGGCTCTCTGTAAACACAGCAAAGGACTACTTTTTCCCACAGCGCCTTTAGTTTTAGTTGATTATATATTATTATTTCTTCTTTGTCAAGATTTATTAGAAAGCCGACGCTTTTAAAAGGTAACAAAATTGACACTAAACTGTAATGTAGTTGAAACGATTTTTTACTATATACTGTGTATAATGAATTTAATGAGTTATACATGTGGTGGTGATTGTCGTGAAAAAGGTGAAAATAAAGGAAATTTTGAGTGTTGTTTCGATTATCACTTTGCTACTTTGCGCATATTTGCCTAAAACTTACAACAACACCTCGATTTCTGCCGATTTCAGCACCACCGTTTTAGCGCACACCACTGCACAGAACGCCGAAGAATCAGGCTTGGAGGGTAGTAGCGTCGAACCTACCTCAGGGGTGACTGCCGTCAACAACACTTCTGTCGAAATGAGCGACGATATGTTGGAAGCACGTTTCATTTCTATGCTAAACATCAACAACGCCTTCAATTCTGCTTTTGAAAACGATACAATGCTCGTAAAATGTTCGGCAGTAAGCCTTTCGGATTACGCGCAGGATTTGGCAGGTTACGGCCTTTGCGTACACGAGTGTCTTATCGAAGGCTTTGCCAAGAGTTTTTACGGAGTAAAACCAACCTTTATCCGAGATGACGAAGCCGAGTCACCAAAAGGATATGTGGCACTTCCTCCGATGGGAATGGACCAGAATCTGCACACCCTTGTTTCAATGACTAAAAATGACAGCGGATACGAGGTGTTGACCTGCATGAAGAGTTATGACGGTGGCGAGGAATATGCAACCTGTCTTGTAAAAGCGCTTTTTGTCCCAAATGAAAAGTCGGAATTCGGGTTTAATCTTGTGAGTTGCGAAACTCTTTGATACAAATGTTGAAAAATTCATAAATTCGGTGTATAATAACATCGAACGTCAGCCGGTGCGAGGTTCGTACCGGTTTTTCTTATATCGCGGTCAGTTGAGGAGATTAGTATGAAAGAACTTTTAATAAAATTTGCAAGTGCTATTTGTATAATGGGTGTAATTTTCTCGTTTTCAGGTTGTCAGAAGGATAATACGTCAAGTGATGTTAACACATCTTACGAAAACCAGTCGGAGCAAACCTCGTCGGTACTATTGCCGGTAGAAGCCACTTTTGACGAAAAATATACCCGCATGCTTCCCTCAGGCGAAGGTGAGGAAATGAACATAAAGGGTAATTTAGCGATAACCGTTACGGCAAATTCGGCTAAGATATATGACCCTACAAGTTACGAATCGCGTGAACTTAACACAGAATACACCTTGTCAAACGGTGTAGGTGTCGGTGATAAGTGCGATGATTTTATAAATCACTTCGGCATAGGAAGAGGGTACTATGTCGCTGTCGACAGTCAGGGAAACGCCGTTGATATTTCTAAAAAGTCCAACAAAAAGTTTACTTTTACGGCAATCTTGAAGTTTGACGAAGCCGAAAGAAAGATGTCATATTTTTCGGCAAGTATGATAGCCAACCACCTTGAGGGGATGTCAAACGCCGGTACACAGTATATTACAGGTGCTGATATCGGTAAGGACCTTTTGGTTGTCAGCCTTTCCGTTAAGGGCGATCTTACGGTTGAGAGTTTTGATATTAAGCATTTCATAGTGTAATGTTGCGTATAAAAATATAAAAGAATGGGGGCAAGCACATGAAAAAAGAACACCGACGCGGTATACCGATACCGGGACGTATAATCATGGCTGCCCTTCTTATCCTTGTACAAATTGCCTTTTTTGCCGTGGTCGGAATGTCCATTTCCATTTGGGCAACCGCGGTGCATCGTTGTATCCAGGTGTTATCGCTGGTGCTGGTTGTTGCTATTATAAGCAAGCGTGATAATCCGAGTTATAAACTTGCGTGGATAATTTTTATAATAATCATGCCGTTTGTGGGCGGTGTGCTATTCTTTCTGTGGGGTAACGGAAAGGCGCGCCCTGTTCTTAAGAAGAGGTATAATCGAAGGCACCGCATAAGTCGTAAATATCTCTTGCAGAACCACACGGTAAGCGAGGCTTTGCGAGAGCGTGATATTCATCATGCAAGGCAGTCGGAATACCTTTACCGCGAATCGGATTGCCCTGTTTACACAGACACTTCGGTGGAGTATCTGTCGCCGGGTGAAAAGTTTTTTCCCAGAATGCTTCAGGAGTTGCGTAATGCTGAAAAATTTATTTTCCTTGAGTATTTTATAATTGCGCGCGGTGAAATGTGGAATGAAATATATGCAATTTTAAAGCAAAAGGCAGCCGCAGGCGTAGAGGTTCGTGTTATTTTCGACGATTTTGGTTCCATTTCGCGACAGAACAAAAATTTCATTAAAAGACTTCGAAACGACGGGATAAAGGTCATTGCTTTTAACCGCGTAAGGGCGTCTATCGACCTGTTTTTGAACAACCGTGACCACCGAAAGATATGCGTGATAGACGGTTATGTTTCTATGACCGGCGGAATGAACATTGCTGACGAATACATTAATAAAACCCATCCGCACGGATACTGGTTGGACAGTGCCGTTATACTGAAAGGACCGGCAACTGCCACATTTACGGTCTCGTTTTGCGAAATGTGGAGTTGCTTCAGCCGTGAAACGCTTGACCCGGCAAAGTATATAGTATATAATTTTCCTGTAAACAAAGGCTTTGTTCAGCCCTATGCAGATAACCCACTTGACCCTGTGCACCACCCGGGCGAAGGTATTTACAGGCAGATTTTGGGAACGGCAAAAGACTATGTTTATATCACATCGCCGTATCTTATTTTGGATAACACTATGGTAGCGGCTGTGACTTCGGCCGCAAAGGCAGGTGTCGATGTGCGTATAATAACCCCGAAAATAAGGGATAAATGGTATGTCCATCCTGTTACACGCTTCAATTATCAGGAGTTGCTTGAGGCAGGAGTCAGAATATTTGAGTATACGCCAGGCTTTATCCATTCCAAACTCTTTGTGTCGGACGATGCTGTGGCAACCTGCGGTACCATTAATATGGACTACCGAAGTTTTTATTTCCACTTTGAGTGTGGCGTGTGGTTTTGCGGTGTTGATGCAGTAGACGATATTAAACAACATTTTTTGCAAATTCAAGACGAGAGTGAAGAAATTCTGCTCAAAAAATGGTCTAAACGACCCATTGGTCAACGTGTAATGCAGGCATTACTCAACGTTTTTGCACCTTTTATGTAAAATTTGGGATTTGTTTACAAAATATATTTTCACAATTAATATTTTCCAGATAATATGAGTAAAAAGAATTTTTACGAAACGGAGAAAGACTATGTATCCGAATAATAACGATTCAAACCAAGGTTATAATCAAAACAACGGTCAACCCACCATACCCTACGGTAACACAGCGGGTGGAAATTATTCCGTAAACGGTGACAATGCGAACGGCACCTACAGTTACACACCAAACCAAGGGCACACTTCATATCAACAACCGCCAATCTCTCCCAGTAACCCGCCCGAAAGACCGTGCAAAGAAAAGAAAACTTTCGGTCTTGGAGCAATGATAATCTGCATCGTATTGTCGGTAGCTTTAAGCGCGTCAGCCTCTTTGGCGGTTGCTTTCCGCCTGCTGTCAGACGCAAAAACCGATACTGTAGATTCAACTGACACATCTTCAGCCGCATCTCAGGAAACTGACGAAAACGCAGGCGGTGATGTCGGCGGTATTCTTCAGGTTGACGGCAACGGTAATGTCACGACCTCGATTGAGGCGGTTTACGAAAAATCGGCACCATCGGTTGTGGGAATTCGTGCAACGTCGCGTTCTTACGGTATCTTCGGAGGTAGCGAAACAGGTGAAGGCTCGGGTGTTATCTATTCGGCTGACGGATATATCGTTACCAATTACCACGTTATAGAAAACGCTGTCAAGGCGCAGAATGAGAGTTCTTCGATAGAAGTTTTTCTTCCTTCTGACTCAAATACTGCCGTTGAAGCATCGGTTATAGGTTATAACATCTCGGCTGACCTTGCGGTAATCAAGATTGAAAAAACAGGTCTTCCTAAAATAGAACTTGGAAATTCCGACAACATAAAGGTCGGGCAGTATGCTATTGCCATAGGTTGTCCCGGTGGACTTGAGTTTATGGGCTCGGTATCCTACGGTATCGTCAGTGGTCTTGACCGCAGTATCACGATAGATTCTATTGGCGAAATGAAACTTATACAGACCGATGCTGCCATAAACCCCGGTAATTCGGGCGGTGCGTTGCTTGATTCCAAGGGCAAACTTATTGGCATTAACTCATCAAAATTAGTTGACGAAAGTTTTGAAGGTATGGGATTTGCCATTCCTGTCAACCACATGGTAGATGTTGTCAGAGACATAATTGAAAATAAAGACAATCCGACGCCTTATATTGGCATCGAAGTCTACACATATAACAGCGCATATCTTGAAAAATACGGCTATCCTCACGGTGCGGCTATAAAGAGTGTTGTAAGCGGCAGTCCTGCCGACAACGCACGTCTTGAACCTGGGGATATTATTACAGAGTTTAATTCCATAGCGATTGAGGAGTATACCGATTATATCGAGGCTCTTGAAAAGTGCAAACCGGGTGCAAAGGTTCCGGTTAAGATATACCGCAACGGAAGATACTATGTAACTACCGTTACAGTGGGTTCAAACAACAGCAGATAAACTAAGCAAAAGAGGTGGGAGTAACATGTATACCGGACTTAACAGTACAGGCATTATGGGTATTGATGCTTATATGGTACAAGTCGAGGCGGATGTTGCTCCCGGTTTTTCATCTTTCGACATTGTAGGTCTGCCCGATACCGCCGTCAAAGAATCGCGCGACAGGGTAAGGGCAGCGCTTAAAAACAGTGGTTTTACGTTTCCCAATACCCGAATAGTTGTAAATTTAGCGCCTGCCGATGTCAAAAAGGCAGGCTCAATGTACGATTTGCCGTCACTTTTGGCTATCCTTTTGTCTTCGGGTCAGTTGAACCCTGAAGGCGGAATAGAAGATTGCGCGTTTATCGGCGAGTTGGCACTTGACGGAACTTTAAGAAGCATAAACGGTATGCTTTCCATGGCAATAGAAGCCTCCAGAAAAGGTATAAAACGGTTCTTTTTGCCCGAAGATAACGCATACGAGGCTTCGGTGGTTGACGGATTGGAAATCTACCCCGTAAAATCGGTAAAGCAACTTTGCGACCACCTTACAGGTTTTGCTGAGTTAAAACCTATGCCACAACCGGAATTCAGCGAAAAATTAAACCGTTATGATAACGATTTTGCCGATGTAAAGGGTCAGGTTGCCGCCAAAAAAGCGCTTGAAATAGCCGCCAGTGGTGGACATAATGTGCTTATGATTGGTCCTCCGGGTTCGGGTAAAAGCATGCTTGCCAAACGTCTGCCGTCTATTTTGCCGTCGATGACCTTTAAAGAGTCGATAGAAACCACCAAAATTCATTCAGTGGCAGGGCTTTTACAACCCGACACACCGCTTATAACCCAGCGTCCGTTCCGCGCTCCGCATCACACTGTTTCGGCGGTAGGTCTTTCGGGTGGTGGCATGGTACCAAGACCGGGTGAGGTCTCGTTAAGCCACAACGGCGTGCTCTTCTTAGATGAGTTTCCCGAGTTTACACGTCAGTCGATGGAAACCTTGCGCGCACCCATTGAAGACGGTAAAATTACCATATCAAGAGCAAGCGGCAGGTTTACATATCCGTGTGAGTTTTCGTTGGTTGCCGCCATGAACCCATGTCCTTGCGGATACTTCGGTCACCCCAAACGCAAGTGTATTTGTTCAAGCGGTGCCGTTAAAAGTTATTTGGGTAAAATTTCGGGTCCTATGCTCGACCGACTTGACATTCATGTTGAGGTGGCCCCCGTAGAATACACCGAACTTACCGCCAAAAGTAGTGGGGAGACCTCGGCAGAAATACGAAAACGAGTTGAAGCGGCACGAAAGATACAAAATGACCGCTATGAGGGAACAGGGATTACCTGCAACGCAAGACTTAATTCGTCGCTTATACGAGAGTATTGTCAATTGACCGACGATGCCGACGCAATTTTAAAGGTTGCGTTTGAGCGAATGGGCATGTCGGCAAGGTCGTATGACCGAATTTTAAAAATTGCCCGCACCGTTGCCGATATTGACCGTTCGGACAAAATATCATCGGGTCACATTGCCCAAGCCATTCAATTCAGAAGTTTAGACCGAAAATATTGGAGCGAACTATAAAAATATATAAAAACGGAAATGTACAAAAAAAGAACTCATCCTTTGGATGAGTTCTTTTTCATGGTGCGCTGTAAGGGACTCGGCTTTTTCCTGCGGAAAAGAAATGTAAGGCAAGATAAATCTTGCCCCATCGCTTCCCCGAAGCGATGATTTGATATTCGAGCCCTGTTTTAAGAACGATATAAAAAAACAGAACCCAACCAAAAGGTTGAGTTCTATTTTCATGGTGCGCTGTAAGGGACTCGAACCCCTGACCTACTGGTTCGTAGCCAGTCACTCTATCCAGCTGAGCTAACAACGCATGCGTTTTTTAAACTGCCATAATATATTATCACAAGAGTTCTGAAAAATCAATAGTAAATTTCAAATTTTTATAATTTTTATTTTTCCGAGTAAAATACATAAAAAAGGGTTGGTTTTATGTGTACGGCATTAGGCATTAATCTTGGCGATTTTTATTTTGGCAGAACATTGGACGTTGACCGCGATTACGGACAAAAAGTGGTGTTGACTCCCAGAAATTTTGACTACCAGTTTCGTTCTGCACCGCGTGCAAAGACAAAATTCGCAATAATAGGCATGGCAAAGGAAGTCTCGGGTTATCCGCTATATTTTGACGCTCTCAATGAAAAAGGACTTTGCATGGCGGGTTTGAGATTTCTTGAGTTTTACTGTCCGATTGTCGATAAACGGCAAGCAACAAGCGTCGCTCCGTTTGAGTTTATTCCGTTTGTACTCTCTCAATGTGAAGACGTATCGCAAGCGGAAGTTTTACTGCAAAACACTTGCATTGTCAATGCCGATTTCAACCCACAGTTACCTGTAACTCCGCTTCATTGGATAATCTCCGACAAATTCGGTTCACTTACGGTTGAAACCACACATGACGGAATGAGGGTGTATAAAAACGAGGTCGGCGTGCTTACCAACAGCCCGAGTTTTAATTTTCAGATGTTCAACCTTAACAACTACTCGTCGTTGTCACCGCGTATGCCTGATAACACATTTTCCAAAGACTTGCAACTAAAAAATTACAGTTACGGCTTGGGTGCTTTGGGATTGCCGGGAGACCTTTCTTCTATGTCACGTTTTGTTCGTGCGGTATATTATAAATATAATATTGTAGGCAGTACTTGTCCCGAGGCGGATTTTTTACGCGTTATAAATACGTGTTTTCAACCAAAGGGACTGACTGTTACCGACGAAGAAAGACTTGAATATACCGCGTACACATCATGCTGTAATGCGGATAAAGGAATATATGCTTACTGCACTTATGACAGCTTGTCATTAAAACAAATCAACATGAACGATTTTGACCTTGAAGGCAGAGAGCCAATAGTGTTACTAAATGAAAAAGAGTCAGACTGACAAAAGTCAGTCCAACTCTTTTAGTTTACGCCATTTCTTTTTTCTTTGAGGCTTCTGCCTGCTGAATTTTGTAAATTTCCTCAGTTGCAAAGGAAAGTTTTGTAACAACATTCTGCTTTTTGGGGTAGCAGTAGAACGAGTCTTTATCGGTCGAAATATCAACGCAGTCAAACGGTTTTATATAGCAATAATCATACTCAACGTGCAGACCGTACATTCCAAGCGGTTTGCGTTGTACAAGGTAGTCCTGACCGCGGTAGTGACCTTTAAGCACAAATCCGTTTTCGGGGTCGTGGGTGAGTGTGGCAGGACCTAAATGCTCGAACTTCCAGCATCTTGGCAACGAGTAAACATCAACCTCATCTTCAAACTTGTACTCACCGTTTTCAATCTGTTTACGGACTTCGCTTCGTTCCCACTCAAACCAATCAGGAATATGCGAAAACTCGGTTTCACCGTTTTGCGCCGTCAGAGTGCCGTCAACATTCATGGTCCAACGTTTACCGCACTCGGTGCAAAAAATTTCGGTACCCTTTGATGACATTACATGTTCCTTTTTACAGGCGGGACATTGATACAAAACTTTGTGCAAGCCCTCGGCTCTGAACGGCTCGTCTATGACGATACCCTGTTCTTTCTGCCATTTATATTCGTCATACTGCATGGCTTTTCGCACAAAGTCGTTTATTTCGTCAACCGTCATTGTTTCAACATCTTCGGCAGACAAAACCTGCTCTATTGTGGTATAAAGCGGAACCTTGCGCTTTTTTCTGAAGTTCCAGAAAGGTGTTCTTAAGTAGTTGCCGTGGTGCAGAACCACAACAACGGGCACCTTGTTGGATTTAATGAGTTTGCCCAATGCTTCGGGTAAAATTGCGGTGGTACCGATAGGCGAATAACGTGCTTCGGGATACATTCCAAGCACGTCACCTCTTTTAAGCACTTTGCGGATTGCCTTTATGAGGTGCAGGTCGTTGGTAAATTTGCGTTTGCAGATGCAACCGATAAGTTCCATAAGCCACGGACGGCGGTAGTATCCGTCAACATTGGCAATGTTGTTTATGCGGTGCGGATATGTGCCGACAGCACAAAGTTCAAAATCAATAAAATACTGATGGTTAGAAAGCAAGATATAGGGCGGTTTCAAGTTTTCCATATTAATTTTTTCAATTTTGTATTTTTCACCCATCAGCAATATCTTGCTTAATATAAATATAAGCCACGTGAAAAATCTCGGTTGTCGAATGGGATATTTTGCTGTGTTGTAGTGCTTTTTGTTTTTATAGTTTACGTCCATATATTTTTCTCCTCTTAATAACCCTCATAAAATTATTATATTATAAAATGTGTATTAAAACAAGTTTTTGTTTTTATTAATTTTTTACAGTTGGGATTCTTGCCTTGAAAACCGTGTGACTAAATGGTATATTTATAATGTATTAAAAACGCAGAGAGGTAAAATTATGATTTTTAACGGTTTTCAAAAACTCACATTGCTCGACTACCCCGAAAAAACGGCTTGCACTCTTTTTTTGGCAGGGTGTAATTTTCGCTGTCCGTTTTGCCACAACGCCTCTTTGGTGACACATATTGAAAATTATGAGACATATTCTGAGGAGGACATACTTGATTTTCTGAAGAAAAGACAAGGTTTGCTTGACGGTGTTTGTGTGACCGGTGGTGAACCGCTTTTGCAAAACGGGATTGAGGAATTTTTAGGCAAGGTTAAGGCGCTCGGCTACTCGGTAAAACTTGACACTAACGGAAGTTTTCCCGAAAAACTCAAAGCCTTGGTCGAAAAAGGTCTTGTGGACTACGTTGCCATGGACGTAAAAGGCTCTATGCAAAATTATGGCAAATGTGTAGGTGTTGAAGATTTTGATACAGAATATATAGAGGAGAGTATTGACTTCCTTTTGTCCGACAAGGTGGATTATGAGTTCAGAACAACGGTGGTTGCCGAACTACATAATGTGGATGACATAAAGGCATTGGCACAACGCATAAAGGGTGCAAAACGGTATTTTCTGCAGAGTTTTGTCGATTCGGGTGACCTTATCGGCAAGGATATGAGTGCTGTTTCAGCCGAAGTTATGACACAAATGTGCAATTCTGCTTCGGAATTTGTCGAAAGTGCCAAAATTCGCGGAATTTAGAAAAAAACACAAGATATTGAAAAAAAGGTGTTGACAGAACACAATATATTCCGTATAATAGAGCACGGACACACAAAAAAACCGCAATATATTGTGTTTGCGGGGAAATTAAGAAATATTAAGGAGGATACGGAATGTATAACGTAATTAAACGTGACGGTAAGATTGCTTCTTTCGATCTTACAAAAATCAGCGGAGCCATCAAACAGGCTTTTGAAGCATGTAACAAACAGTACAACGACGATGTTATCGACTTTTTGGCATTAAAGGTAACCGCAGCCTTTGAACCCAAGGTAGAGGATCAGGCCATTACGGTTGAAAATATTCAGGATAGTGTTGAATCTGTTCTTATCAAAGCAGGCTATGACGATGTTGCCAAGGCATACATTATCTACCGCCGTCAGAGAGAAAAGGTTCGTAACCTTACCGCTACAATGGTTGACTACAAGGCAATCATTGACAACTACCTTAACGTAAACGACTGGCGTGTTAAGGAAAACTCCACCGTTACCTATTCGGTTGGCGGACTTATCCTTTCAAACTCAGGTGCTGTTACTGCTAACTACTGGTTGTCGGAAATTTATGATGACGAAATCGGCAACGCTCACCGCAACGCTGATATTCACATTCATGACCTTTCGATGCTCACCGGTTACTGCGCAGGTTGGTCATTAAAACAACTTATTCAGGAAGGTCTTGGCGGTGTACCCGGAAAAATTACCTCGGCACCCGCAAGCCACTTGTCCACACTTTGCAACCAGATGGTTAACTTCCTCGGTATTATGCAGAACGAATGGGCAGGCGCTCAGGCTTTCTCGTCTTTCGATACCTACCTTGCTCCGTTTGTTAAGGTTGATAACCTTACTTACAGAGAGGTTAAGCAGTGCATCCAGAGTTTCATTTACGGTGTAAATACTCCTTCACGTTGGGGTACTCAGTCTCCGTTCACCAACATCACTCTTGACTGGACCGTTCCTAACGACCTTGCAGAACTCAACTGTATTGTTGGCGGCAAGGAAATGGATTTCAAATATAAAGATTGTAAAGCAGAAATGGATATGGTAAACCGTGCGTTTATCGAAATTATGATTGAAGGCGACGCCAACGGCCGCGGCTTCCAGTATCCTATTCCTACCTATTCGATTACCCGCGATTTTGACTGGTCTGAGACCGAGAATAACAAACTTCTCTTCGAAATGACCGCAAAATACGGCACACCTTATTTCTCCAACTACATCAACAGCGATATGGAGCCTTCGGACGTTCGTTCCATGTGCTGCAGACTTCGTCTTGACCTTCGTGAACTCCGCAAGAAATCGGGTGGTTTCTTCGGTAGCGGTGAGTCGACCGGTTCTGTGGGTGTTGTAACCATCAATATGCCCAGAATTGCATATCTTGCTAAGAATGAGGCTGATTTCTACGCAAGACTCGACAAGATGATGGATATTTCGGCACGTTCGCTCAAAGTTAAGCGTACCGTTATCACCAAACTTCTTGATGCAGGTCTTTATCCCTACACCAAGAGATATCTCGGCACCTTCAACAACCACTTCTCGACCATCGGTCTTGTTGGTATGAACGAGGTTGGTCTTAATGCTAAATGGTTAGGCAAAGACCTTACCGATAAGAAGACCCAGCAGTTCACTAAGGACGTTCTTAACCACATGCGCGAAAGACTTTCGGACTATCAGGTTGAGTACGGCGACCTTTATAACCTTGAAGCAACTCCTGCAGAGTCGACTGCTTTCCGTCTTGCTAAGCATGACCTTAAGCATTATCCCGACATTATTACTGCCGGCAGAGGCGAAGGCGAGACTCCTTACTACACCAACAGTTCTCACTTGCCCGTTGGTTACACCGAGGATATCTTCTCGGCACTTGACGTTCAGGATGAGTTGCAGACCCTTTACACTTCGGGTACTGTTTTCCACGCTTTCCTTGGCGAGAAGTTGCCTGATTGGAAGGCAGCCGCAAACCTTGTCAGAAAGATTGCCGAAAACTACAAACTTCCTTACTACACCATGTCGCCTACCTACTCGGTATGTAAGAACCACGGATATATCGCAGGCGAGGCTTACACCTGCCCCGACTGTGGCGAAAAGACCGAGGTTTACAGCCGTATCACCGGTTACTACCGTCCTGTTCAGAACTGGAACGACGGCAAGGCTCAGGAGTACAAAGACCGTAAGGTTTACGATATTGCTAATTCCAAACTTACTCACGACGGTGTCGTAAAGGCAGAAGAGAATTGTGCTTGTGAAAACAAGGCAAACGACGGTGTATGGCTCTTCACCACCGCAACCTGCCCCAACTGTAAAATAGCATGTGCTTTGCTCGATAAAGCCGGATTTAAGTATGAGAAGTTGCTTGCTAACGAGCATGCCGACATGGCAACCTCGTTCGGTGTTAAGCAGGCTCCCACCCTTGTAGTTGTTAAGGACGGAGTTGTTTCCAAGTTTGCAGGTGTTTCAGACATCAAGAAAATGTTGGGAGCATAAGTTTAATGTATGATATTATAGTTGTCGGCGGCGGTCCTGCAGGGCTCGTCGCCGCCCTCTATGCTAAGAGGGCAAATAAATCTGCACTTGTTATTGAAAAGGGCAGCTTCGGTGGACAGATAACCTATTCGCCCAAAGTTGAGAACATTCCCGGTTTTGCCGAGGTTACGGGCAACGAGTTTGCCGAGAAATTGGTCGAGCAGGTTTTGGGCCAAGAGGCTGAGGTCGAGTGTGCCGAGGTTTTGTCGATTACCGACGGTAAGATAAAAACTGTCCATACCGATTCGGGTGATTTCCAGGGCAAGGCTGTCATAATAGCCACCGGTGCAAAACACCGCCTTTTGGGTCTTCCTAATGAAGAAAACCTTGTAGGTAACGGTATTTCGTTTTGTGCTGTTTGTGACGGTGCTTTTTACGATGGCAAGACCGTTGCTGTTATCGGCGGAGGTAACTCGGCTTTGCAGGAGGCAATTTTGCTTTCCGACTTAGCCAAAAAAGTTATTGTTATCCAAAATCTTGATTTCCTCACAGGCGAAGCCAAGTTGCAGGAAAAATTAAAAGAAAAGTCAAATGTCGAGATAGTTCTTAGCACCACGGTTGAAAGCCTTATCGGTGACGATGAACTCAAAGGTATTGTAGTAAAAAATACTGCAGGCGAAACTACACAAATTGACCTTGACGGTATGTTTGTTGCTATAGGTCTTATTCCGCAAAACGAGATTGTGTCGGGTCTTGTCGATATCGATGAGAGAGGATACATAATTGCAGGCGAGGACTGCAAAACTTCGAGAGAAGGCTTTTTCGTAGCAGGTGACTGCCGTACAAAGTCTATCCGTCAGGTTGCAACTGCCTCGGGAGACGGTGCGGTTGCTGCCATAGCCGCTTGTGACTATGCCGATTCGGTTAAACTTTAATTGATAACAAAAAAAGACGCTGTGTATCAACCGATACACAGCGTGTTTTATAGTTTTGATTAGTTCTAACGCCTGTTGTTGTCCTTAAAGTTCTGTAAAACATCGTCTATTTTTTGCCTATTGGCAAGTCCTTTTGAAAAAGCAGTAGCACTTCCGCATGCAACGGCAAGCCGCAGTGTGTCATAATAAGGCATGTTGGCTATTGTTCCTGCAATAAATCCTGCTACAGCCGAGTCACCGGCACCAACCGAGTTTATAAGTTGACCTTCGGGTGCATTTGTAAAATAACGTTCGCCGTTTTCACAAAGCAAAACAGCACCTTTTTCAGCCATTGAGACCATGACGTTTCCAGCGCCTTGGTCTTTTAATTTTTGTGCGCAGCAAAAAGCGTCTTCCACCGTGTTTACAGGGGTGCCGCAAATGGCAGATAACTCGTGATGGTTGGGTTTTATCAAAAATGGTTTATATTTCAAAGTGCTGGTAAGCAGGCTGCCTTCGGCATCTATTACGACTTTTACACCTTTTGGGCATATTTTTTGCATAACCGTTTCGTAAACATTTTGCGGTAGACTTTTGGGAACACTGCCGGCCAACACAAGAAAATCTCCGCTTTCAAGACGGTCAAGTTTATTCAAAAACTCTTTCAAATCGGCAGTATTTATATCGGGACCAACCGCATTTATATCGGTCTCGTGGTCACAGCGCAGTTTTACGTTAATGCGGGTGTTACCACTGCAAAGTTTTACAAAATCGGCGCGAATGCCGGATTTTTTAAGTTCTTCTAACACCTTGTCACCCGTAAATCCTGCAACAAAGCCAAGTGCCGTTGATTCTACTGTGAGTTGGTGCAAAACAAGTGAAACGTTAATACCTTTTCCGCCTATAAAATATTCTTCGCTTAAAGCACGGTTGATTTCACCTTGCAAAAGGCACGGAACATTTAAAATATAATCTATCGCGGGGTTAAAAGTAACGGTATAAATCATACTAACAGCCTTTCTTTTTTCTGTTTTTTACATTATAGCATAGATTATCGGCACACATCAATGTCAAAACAGAATAATTTTTGAACAAAATTTATGATAAAGCACTTTACGGCAAGTCTTTAAAATGATAAACTTATTATGTTAGGAGAGGCGGTTCTTTTATGATATACAACGAAAACGTTAAGACTAAAGACGACCAACGTTGGTACTTGCTTGATAACATACGCGGTGTGTGTATTATCCTCGTTGTGCTTTACCACGTGCTTTATAATTTGAGTGAGGAGTTTGGCGGAAATTATGCCTTTTTCAGGTCATACGGAATGGATACTTTCCGCGATTGTTTTGTGTCGGTTTTGGTGTTGCTTGCGGGTATTTCCTGCAGTTTCAGTCGAAGTAATATAAAACGCGGAGTAAAAACATTTTTGTGCGGAATGGTTATTACTGTGGTTACTGCGGCGGTGATGCCGAGTAACGTAATTATCTTTGGCATATTGCACTTTTTCGGCATTGCCATGCTGCTTTATGGTGTGTTTGGCAAAACAATTGAAAAAGTTCCGTTGGTAATAGGATTGCCCGTTTGCCTGCTTCTGTTTGCGTTTACCTATAGGTTGGCATATGGATTTGTGGGATTTTTAGACGTATGGAAAATTCCTGCCTTAAAGGTGCCGCACAATCTGTTTTTGTTTCTTTTAGGTTTTGATGTTCCTATTTTTTCGGCGGATTACTATCCTTTAATGCCATGGCTTTTTATGTTTTTGGCAGGTGCTTTTTTGGGTCGCTTTTTTAAAGAGGGCAAAGCGCCGTCGGTGTTTAAATTAAACCTCATACCGCCGTTAGGGTTTATCGGTCGGCACACGCTCATAATTTATATGCTCCACCAACCGATTATTTATGGGGTTATGTATCTGATTTTCAATTATTTGACATAAATATAAAAAACCTTGACATTTTTGGCAGACGGTGTTATTATTCAAAAAAAGAGAAACCGAAGATGAGGAGTAGTAACCTTCTTTATCTGTTCAAAGAGAGCCGTCGGCGGTGGAATGACGGTAGCAGAAATTTGGGTGAATGGACCTTTGAGGGCGGCCGAAAAGGGCAACCTTAGTAGAAGCCGACGGAGTGCGACCGTTACAGCGCAACTTGTGTTTTGCACAAGGAAAGAGTGGGCGTTTTGCCAATTTGGGTGGTACCGCAGGATTTTTACATCTTGTCCCTTTTATAGGGGCAAGATTTTTTGTTTTTAAGGAGTTATGCTATGCTTTTTACTAAACGATGGCGCAAGCCTGTAATTGACAACTTAATATAAATGAGGTATAATAACGTATATTTTGGAGGAATAAAAAATGAAACTTAACAACGTTGATTTTGATACTTACTTTAACAATTATCCCGATAAAGAGGGCTACTTTGGAAAATACGGCGGCGCTTATATTGACGATAAACTCAAAAACGCCATGGCCGAGATTACCGAAGCCTATTTTTCTATCTGCCAATCGAGAAAGTTCATTGCCGAACTTCGTAGAATCCGCAAGGAATTTCAGGGCAGACCCACGCCCGTAACTCATTTGGAAAGACTTTCCGATTATTTGGGCGGTAAGGTTCAACTTTACGCTAAGCGCGAAGACCTTAACCATTCAGGCGCACACAAACTCAACCATTGTATGGGCGAGGCTTTGCTTGCAAAGTATATGGGCAAGAAAAAGGTTATTGCCGAAACCGGAGCAGGTCAGCACGGTGTAGCACTTGCTACCGCCGCCGCTTACTTTGGACTCCAATGTGACATTTACATGGGCAGTGTTGACATTAAAAAGCAGGCTCCCAACGTTGCACGTATGAAGATTTTGGGTGCTAACGTTATTGAGGTTACTCACGGTCTTGCCACTCTTAAAGAGGCTGTAGACGCCGCTTTTGATGCTTACAGCAAGGAATATAACGACTGTATTTATTGCATAGGCTCGGTTTTGGGCCCTCATCCGTTCCCCATGATGGTGCGCGACTTCCAGAGTGTTGTCGGTATTGAGGCAAGAGAGCAGTTTGTTGACATGACAGGTCACTTGCCAACCTCTATCGTTGCTTGTGTCGGTGGCGGAAGTAACGCAGCAGGTCTTTTCGCAGGTTTCCTTAATGACCCCGTTGATATCTACGGTATCGAGCCTTTGGGCAGAGGTCCTAAACTCGGTGACCATGCCGCAAGTCTTAAATACGGCACCGAGGGTATCATGCACGGCTTTAACAGCATAATGCTTAAAGACGAAAATGGCGACCCTGCACCGGTTTACTCGGTAGCAAGCGGTCTCGACTATCCGTCTTCGGGCCCCGAACACGCATTCTTGCAGGATATCGGTCGTGTTAAGTACGATGTTATCGACGATGAAGAAACCATTGACGCTTTCTTCAAACTTTCTAAAATGGAGGGTATTATTCCTGCTATTGAGAGTTCGCATGCTGTTGCATACGGTATGAAACTTGCCAAGACCATGGACCACGGTTCGATTCTTATAAACCTTTCGGGTCGCGGCGACAAGGATATGGACTACGTAATTGAAAATTACGGAATAAGATAAAATTAAAAGACTGAGGCAGTACCTCAGTCTTTTTTAATGTTAATCTCTGTGCAAATCGCTCAGACCGGTCCACCGAGGCCGAAACTCACCGACAAGGCACGGTTGATTTTGTCCATTGCACCGTTGTCGAGACTGCCCATTTTTTCTTTTAAACGTTGTTTGTCAATGGTGCGCACCTGCTCAAGCAAAACTATCGAGTTTTTGGACAACCCACAGCCGTCGGCATCAACCCTTATATGTGTGGGAAGGTTGGTTTTGTCCTGCTGGCTGGTTATTGCCGCTGCTATAACGGTGGGACTGTATTTGTTGCCGATGTCGTTCTGCACGATAAGTACCGGTCGCATTCCGCCTTGCTCCGAGCCTATGACCGGACTTAGGTCGGCATAATAGATGTCTCCTCTTTTTACTGTCATTATGGTTTCACTCTCCGAATTTGATTGTTCAATTATATTTTTACCGGTGAGGGAAATTTTTAGTCAAAATTTCTTTCTTTATATTTTATGCAGGCTAAAAAAAGTCGACACAGTTTGTCTTGTTTTAACATCAAACGGTATATTTTACATAATTTAACAAAATTCGATAAATTTTTAAAAACATGATTGAAATTGTTTGCGGTTTAGGCTACAATAATACTATATATGTGCTTTTTGTGTTTTAACAGATTTTGATAATAAGAGAAGAGGATAAATGTGAAGCAACTCTTTAAGGAGCAGGTTTTTGACATTCTTCCGGTTGAAAACGGGTTTATTGTTGTATATAAGAAGGCAGAGGCTGACGATAAGGTAATCGTTTCTTATAAATCGGTCTCGCTCGAAAACGGATTGGTTACCCAAAGAACCAAAACCGACTATGATTTTATTAAATACGGAGACCATGCGGGCGTTATAGATTTTAAGTCAGGTAACTTCATAACCAATAATTGCGTTAAACTTGAAGACGGCAGAGTTTTTGCTGTATCGGTCGAAGGCGAAGCAGTTATTGTAAGCGCAGAAGGAAAAATTGAGTGGGAAGGAACTATAAGGTATAAGGACTCAGGACCTGCCTCAATTGCCAACTACGGGCACACACTGTGGGCATCTTTTACTGAGCAAAATGCACTTATAAGGTTTAATCTCCGCACCATGCGTGAAGAATTGCGTATTGGCGGTTCGGCAGACTCGGCCTTTTCAAAGCCAAAGGGTATCTGGGTTGACGAATCTTCTGGAAGGCTTGTGGTTTGCAATGCCGAGGGTAAAAACATACTTCTTGTCAATATGAAGTCCTACGCGGTTGTTGAGCATGCAACCTTCGAAGAACCGGTGTATAAATACATGAAACTCGCTAATAAGGAGTTTGTAATCCTTAAATCGGGTCTTTACCTGCTGTAATTTACGGGTGCTTTGGCACCCGTTTTATTTTTCCCACAGCATGTACATTCCGTAATGAAGCGAGGTTTTAAGGCGGTCGCGTGCTCTGGATATGTGCCGGGATACCGTTGACTTGGTGATTCCCAGTTCGGTTGCAATATCGGTCATGGTCCGACGGTTGAAGTAGTATTCGGTAAGTATGTATTTCTGCCTTTCGGTCAGTTCCGTATTTATAGCTTTTAAAAGTGCCGAGCGCATACGCTCTATCTGTGCGTGGTTGGTCTGACCGCCATAAAGGTCGTTTACAGGCAGGCGGTCGCCAAAAACCTCAAGGCTGAAGGTGTTTCTGTTCATTTTGTTTCATCCCTCCGATATTTCATCAAAATTTCGGCAAGTCGGCGGCATTCTGCGGCATCGACGTAAAGTGCCGATATACGGTGTTTCAACTTTAGTTTGTCATTAGAATCAGCGTTTTTGAGATATGCGTTTAATTCGTGAATCCGTTTACTTAATATATCAGCACGTTGTAAGTATTGTTTTCCAAGTTCGTATAATTCCAAAAAAACAACCTCCTTGGTTTTTATAAAACAGTCATTTAACGGTTAACGTTGGCACCTCTGAGTACAAAGTGTGCGGTTTGAATTTATGATAAAATTTTCTGCATCGACTATAATAACACAGAACGTGCGAAAATGCAAGTTTAGAAAACAAAAACACGCACAATTCGTGCTAAATGACAAAAGTTGCATAAAAGTTGATGCAACTTTTATTAAAAAATGGGCATAGCGAATATTGAAATATTGCACGAAGTGTGTTAAACTTTAAAAAGTACAGTTGTTTAGGAGTTGTATTATGATCGGCATTGGAGAAAAAATCAAAAAACTTCGCTTGGCAAAAAAAATGACGCAATCTCAGTTGGCGACCGAACTCGGAGTGTCGACCAGCACGGTGGGAATGTATGAGCGCGGCCAAAGAAAGCCCGACAACGAAATGCTTATAAAATTAGGTAGGGTATTTGCCGTATCGGTAGATAGCCTTCTCGGTGTACGCGAGTTGTCCAACGAGGCAACCGACATAATTACCGAAATGCGTGACAGGATTCTTAATTGCGACGATATAATGCTTAACGGTGTTCCGATGAGCATGGAAGATCGCGAAAAATTGCTTGACGCGATAGAAGTGGCAACCAAAGTAATGATAGAAAAGCAACAAAAAAGGGGTTGGTGATTGTCGCCACCACAATATAGTGTGGTCAACCTATAAAACAAAAAAATTAACAAACCAAACGATAAATTTTTGTTGACATTACCCACCCTGTTGCGATATAATTCTAAATTGATAGGTTATGTCTAATATTATTGTCTTTTTACGGCAGCATTCCGTAGGCTGCCTGTTCCTGTGGCATAACCAACGCACGGATAAAGGAGGTAAACCAAAATGAAAAGAACTTATCAGCCCAAGAAAATCCATCGCATGAAGGAGCATGGATTCCGCAAGAGAATGTCTACTGCTAACGGCCGCAAGGTGCTTGCACGTCGCAGAGCAAAGGGCAGAAAGAGCCTCACTTATTAATGAAAGGTCACTTTTGTGACCTTTCTTAATATTGTGGCAAAAACGGCTTCGCTTTTCTTCGACAAAGATAAAGACTTTTTTTCGAAACGGAGGACAGTTATGGAATCCTTGAAACTCAATATGAATAAGGATTTCAGGCGTCTTTACGGCAGGGGTCACTCTCAGGCGCACCCATTGCTCGTAACCTACGTCATGCGCACCAAACGAAAAGTAGTGCGCTATGGTATTACTGTCTCTAAGAAGATAGGGTGTGCGGTCGAGCGAAACCGCGCAAGACGTGTTATAGAAGCCGCCATGCATGAATGCATGAAGGAAATTGATTGTGACGGGGTGGATATTGTATTCGTAGCACGCACGAAGACACCCGCCTGTAAAAGCGGCGACGTAGCCGCGGTGATGCGTAAGCATCTGTTAGCGGAACGATTAATTCCGCAAAGTGACAAATGAGATACTTGTTTGTTTATCTGGTAAAATTCTATCAAAAATTCATCTCACCGCACAAGACGCCCTGCTGCCGTTTTACACCCAGTTGTTCGGCTTATTCAGTCGAGGCCTTCTTAAGGCACGGTACTTTGCGGGGACTCGGTCTTACGGTTTGGCGTATTCTGAGATGTAATCCCGCATGTAAGGGCGGGTACGACCCCGTTCCACCAAAAAAGGAACGTAAAAGGAAAAGGGTCGATGTTATAAAAGATATACTATTTTTATCCGACAAAGCAAATGGTCGGAGGTAAGGATATTTATTATGAGTTATATAAGTAACGCCATGGGTTGGCTTCTTGCACAGTTGAGTACTCTGCTGGGTGATAATTTTGCAGCATCCGTTTTTGTGTTTACACTCATTGTAAACCTTTTGATGTTGCCTTTGACTATCAAAACACAGAAATCAACCGCCAAGCAGGCAAAACTCAAACCCAAACTTGATGCGTTGAAGAAAAAGTACGGCAACGACAAGCAAAAATACAGTCAGGCAATGAGCGAACTCTATTCAAAAGAGGGAGTTTCCATGTCGGGCGGCTGCTTGCCCATGATAGTGCGACTTTTTGTTATGCTTGGCGTTTACTGGGCTGTTATAAGTCCTTTAACCTACGTTCAGCGTATTGATACCGCTGCTATTGAAAATGCCAAAATTCAGACCCAGTTTGTAAAAACGGTTGAGGCTGACAGCATTTCGTGGGACGAAGAACTTCTTGCCGAAAGAATGGCTGATAGTGAAGTAATTGACCGTGCGGCACTCTATAACTCGGAAGACCTTGAATTCTATGCAAAACTCAGCATCGTTGAGGACGGTTGGTATTCGGACGATGAGGAGATAGTTAAAGCAGTTAAGGCTAACGCGATAACTCAGGAAATCGACCTTGTTTCATATCTTACAGGTAAAGATGCAAACGGCCACTATATGACCATCAAGGATGAGTATACATCCAATGGCGGCAGCATCGACGACCTGGATAAGATTAATTTCATGTTTCTTGGAATAGACCTTACCGACACACCTAATTTCTCGTGGAATTTTTCTAATTTCGAGGTTATTTGGTTGATCCCGCTTTCCTCGTTTGCTGTTGCAATGATTACCAGCGTTATTTCCATGAGAATGCAGAAAAAAGCCAATCCTGATGCGCCCAGCATGGCATTTATGATGCTCATGATGCCGCTTTTCTCACTTTATATCGCATTTAAGGTTCCCGGTGCAGTAGGTTTCTACTGGACTTGCTCCAACCTTGTTGCAAGCGGATTGCAGTATATAACCCAGGCTATATACGGTCCGAACGTTATGCTTGCAAGAGAACAGTCGGCAAATATTATCAAACGCGCAAAGGTTGAACAGGCTAAGATTTCGGCTGTATCAGATGGCGAAACCAACAACGATTAATGACGAAAAACAATCCTATAAGGAGGATTAAAAGTTGATTATTAAGGAAGCAATAGGCGTTGGCAGCACTATTGAAGCTGCAAGAGAAGACGCTCTTAATAAACTTGGTGCAAAACTTGAAGACGAAGTTCAATACGAGACTTTGGCACTTGCCAAAAAGAAGGTTTTAGGTATTTTTGGCGGAAGCGACGCTAAGGTGCGTGCTTTCATCGAAGGCCCCGACGAGCCCCAAAAGAAAAAGAAACCTGCACAAAATAAAAACGATAAAAAGAACACCAAAAAAGAGTTAGTTAAAGTAAAAGAAGAAGCAAAAGAAGTCAAACCCGCAGAGGAAAAGCAGCCAGAAGGTATTCCTGCCGAGCAGGTTGACCCCAATTCTCCTGCTGGTAAGGCGTTTAAATATCTTTCGGATGTTCTCCAAAAACTCGGTTGTGAAACCGCCGGCGCTGTTATTTCTGAGGTTGAGGGCGGTTCTAAAATAACACTCGAAGGCAGTGATAAATTGGGTGTTATCATCGGTCGCCGCGGCGAGACTTTGGATGCATTGCAGTACTTGGCATCGCTTGTAGCCAACGAAAGAGGTTCGGGCTATTACAGAATAGTTATTGATATCGGCAACTATCGCGAAAAACGCGAAAGCACTCTCGAGGCACTTGCAAAAAGAACTGCCGCACAGGTTTTGCGTAACGACCGCAGCCGTTCTTTGGAACCTATGAATCCTTACGAGCGCAGAATTATTCACACCACCGTTCAGGGTATTGAGGGTGTAACCTCTACCTCTATCGGCGACGGTTCTAACCGCCGCGTTGTCATTAGCCCCGAGGGCAAGCCGTTCCGCCCCTCTAACGGACGTGGAAACGGACGAAACGGTGGCAGAAGTAACCGTGGTCAGGGCAGACAGTCTGCACCTAAGACAACTGCACCTGCAGAGACTTCTAAGCCGAAGGAGACCGACGGCACAAAACTTTACGGAAAACTTGGATAACAGTTAATTCGGGGATATGGCGACTTTGTTTAGGGGTTGCCATATCCGTTTTGTCTTTTTAGGAATCTGATTGAATTTGAGGTGCTTTTATGGACGTTTCGGTTGGTGATAAAATCATCATGAAAAAACCGCATCCTTGCGGTGGCAACACCTTTTCGGTTTTGCGTGTCGGTATGGATTTTAAAATAAAATGCGATACCTGTGCACGGGAAGTCATGGCACCCAGAAAGACAGTAGAAAAAAGCATAAAAAAACTTATAAAGGAACAGACAGATGTTTGATAAATTAGATGCGGTCGAAAGCCGTTTTGAGGAAATCGGTCTTAAAATGACCGACCCTACCGTAATTGCCGATACTGTTCAACTTACTGAACTCATGAAAGAGCATCGAAAGTTAGAACCGATTGTCGAAAAGTACCGCGAATATAAAACCGCCAAAAACGACATGAACGGTGCTGCTGAGATGCTTGAAGCAGGTGGACTTGACAAGGAAATGAAAGAACTCGCCGAACTAGAGTATGAGGAAAATAAGGAAAAGTTGGCATTTCTTTCGGACGAACTTAAAATTTTGCTTTTGCCCCGTGACCCCAACGATGACCGTAACGTTATTGTTGAAATTCGCGGCGGTGCAGGCGGTGAGGAATCGGCTCTTTTTGCTGCAAGCCTTAAAAGAATGTACACCATGTATGCCGAAGCGAGACGCTGGAAGGTTGAACCCTTGGGCGCTAACGAGACCGAACTTGGCGGTTATAAGGAAGTTAGTTTCATGATTGAGGGCGACGGCGCGTATTCAAGGCTTAAATACGAAAGCGGTGTGCACCGTGTTCAGCGCGTACCCGAGACAGAAACTCAAGGCAGAATTCATACTTCTACGGCTACCGTTGCCGTTTTGCCCGAGGCAGAAGAGGTTGAGTTTGAAATAAACCCTGCCGATTTGCAGATTGATACCTACCGCGCAGGTGGTGCAGGCGGTCAGCACGTTAACAAGACCGAATCGGCTATTCGTATAACCCATTTGCCCACCGGTACGATTGTTGAATGTCAGGACGAGCGCAGCCAATATAAAAACAAGGATAAAGCCATGAAGGTTTTGCGTTCGCGTCTTTACGAGCGCATGGTTGCCGAACAAAACGAGGCTATTGCAAGCGACCGTCGTGCACAGGTTGGTACAGGCGACCGCAGTGAGAGAATCAGAACCTACAACTTCCCCCAGGGAAGAGTGACCGACCATAGAATCGGTCTTACACTTTATAAAATCGATACTATTATGAACGGCGATTTAGACGAACTGATTGACCCGATTATCACTCACTACCGCGCCGAAATGCTTAAAGCACAAGCAGAGGAGTAAATTTTTAAATGCAAACAGCAAGACTTAACGTTTTCGATGTAAAAAAGGATAGCCAAGCGGTTAAAACTGCCTGCGAAATTTTAAAGCAGGGCGGGCTTGTTGCTATTCCTACCGAAACGGTATACGGTCTTGCTGCCAATGCTTTTGATGAAGATGCCGTTGCTAATATTTTTAAAGCCAAAGGAAGACCTCAGGATAACCCGCTTATAGTTCACGTGTCGGACTATGAAATGTTGCGACAAGTGGCAAAAGAGTTGCCCGAAAAGGCAATGGAATTAGGTGAAAAATTTTGGCCGGGTCCTTTAACCATGGTTTTACCGCGTGGCGAAAAGGTGCCTGCATCGGTCAGCGCAGGGCTTAATACCGTTGCTGTCCGTATGCCTTCAAACGAGGTTGCAAGAGAAATAATTGCCAAAAGCGGTCTGCCGCTTGCGGCACCGTCGGCAAATCTTTCGGGTTCGCCCAGTCCCACTACGGCGGAGCACGTGCTTTTTGACCTTGACGGTAAAATCGATGCCGTTGTAGTATCTCAAAGGGCTGATGTCGGTGTCGAATCGACCGTTGTAACACTTTGCACCAATCCGCCCAGGCTTTTAAGACCGGGTGGCGTAACGGTTGAACAGTTGAGAGAAATTTTACCCGATATCGTGGTTGATAAAGCCGTATTGGCAGAGCCTGAAAAAGGCAAACCCGTAGCATCTCCGGGCATGAAATATAAGCACTATTCACCTAAAGCAAAGGTTGTTATGCTGGACGGTGATATTGATAAATTTGCAGATTATGTAAACCAAAAAGCAGGAGACGGTGTGTTTGCCCTTGTGTATGAAGGGGAGGAATCGCTGTTCTCGGTACCCACTTTAAGTTTTGGTAAAAAAGATGATTTTTCGGAGCAGGCAGCGGTGCTTTTTGATGCTTTGCGTGAACTTGACCGTCGCGGTTGCAGGGTGTGTTATGCCCGTGTGCCTCAAAAAATGGGTGTTGGTCTTGCAGTTTATAATCGTCTTATTCGTGCGGCGGCTTTCGAGGTGATTGAGTTATGACAGTAATAGGTCTTACGGGCCCTACGGGAAGTGGAAAATCTACCGTTGCTCAAATTTTCTGTGAAAATGGGTTTGAGGTTATAGATTGCGATAAAGAGGCAAGAAATGCCACCGAAAAGGGAAGTGCGGGCTTAAAAGCATTGACCCAAGTTTTCGGTAATGAAATTTTGCTTGCCGACGGCACGCTTGACCGCAAAAAATTGGCAGAAATTGCCTTTAAGACACCCGAGAAAACAGAAATTTTAAACAAAACGTTATTGCCGTTTATTTTGGAAATAATAAAACAAAGAATATCGTCTTTTAACGAAAACGGTGTCGATAAAGTTTTGCTCGATGCACCCACACTTTATGAAAGTGGTGCCGACGTGCTGTGCGACGGTGTTATTGCCGTATTGTGTGATGAAAAAACACGAAAAGAACGTATAATTGTCCGAGACAATCTTACTGAGAAACAGGCAGATGTTCGTCTTAACGCCTCTAAGCCGGACAATTTCTACACATCAAAAACAAAGCATATCATTTACAATAACCAAGGTGTGGAGGAATTTAAAAAGGCAATTTCGACATTACTTGAGGATATTTTGACGATATGAAATTTTTAAAACTGCTTTTTCGCACAGCCATAGCATTGGCTATTGTAGTTGTGTGTTTGTACGGGTATAACCGGGTGATGCTGCATTTATACCCGAAAGACTATTCCGAATACGTTGAAAAATATAGCCGAGAATACGGAATTGATTCTGATTTGGTTTACGCGGTCATAAAGTGTGAAAGTAATTTTGACCCTAAATCACATTCCGAAGCAGGTGCCGTCGGGCTCATGCAATTGACCGAGGCAACTTTTTTGGATATCGGCAAAATGCTTAACGAAAAAACCGATTTCAAGACGCACGCGGTCGACCCAGAGGTTAACATTAAATACGGCACAAGGTATTTAAAGTATCTTTATGGGTTGTTTGACGGCGACCAAACTGCTGTTATAGCCGCCTACAATGCGGGGCTTGGTCGTGTCGGCACTTGGAAAGGCGACGACGTGTTGCAGGTGTCTGAAATAGAGTTTAGTGAAACCAAAGAGTATGTAAATAAAGTTCAAAAGGCTCAAAAATACTATAAAGAGTTGTATAATTGAAAGGAGAAGTCTTTATGTCTTGCTCAAAAGAACTCAAAGAAAAATTGTTTCATCAACCCAAAAACGGTCTTTTGTCGGAAAAATATGACGAAACCGCCGTTGAAAACTTTTGCAAAGGTTATGCCGAGTTTTTAGGTGCCGCTAAGACCGAGCGCTTAAGCGTTAAAAAGGCGGTAGAAATGGCTGAAAAAGCGGGTTTTGTACCTTTTGACCCCAACAAAAAGTATGTTGCAGGTGATAAAGTATACGTCAACAACCGCAAAAAATCCTTGGCACTTGCCGTAATTGGCACCGAGCCGGTTGAAAACGGTGTGAGAATTGCCGCCGCACATATCGATTCTCCGCGACTTGACTTAAAACCCAATCCTTTGTATGAGGATAACGAACTTGCCCTTTTCAAAACCCATTATTACGGCGGTATCAAAAAGTATCAGTGGACCACCGTGCCGCTTGCTCTTCACGGTGTTATTGTAAAAAAAGACGGTACATCGGTTGAGGTATCTCTTGGTGAAAACGAAGACGAGCCATGCTTTGTTGTGACCGACCTTCTTCCGCATCTTGCACAGGACCAATATAAGCGTCCCGTCAGTGAACTTATAAGAGGTGAAGAACTCAATATTTTGGTCGGCAGCCGTCCTTTTAAAGATGATGAGGGCAGCGAACTTGTAAAACTAAACATCTTAAAACTTCTTAACGAAAAATACGGAATTTGCGAGGTAGATTTCTTGTCGGCTGAATTGGAGTGTGTTCCTGCAGGTAAACCTCGTGATGTCGGTTTCGACCGTTCGCTTTTAGGCTCCTACGGTCACGATGACCGTGTTTGCGCCTATCCTTGCCTTGTTGCGGCATTGGAGAGTAAAACTCCCAAGCACACCGTTGTTTCAATTCTTGCCGATAAGGAAGAAACCGGTTCTGACGGCAACACCGGTATGAACTCGGCGTTTTTGAAGCATTTTATCGGTTACCTTGCCGAAATGCAGGGCGGACGTGTTTCGTTGGCACTCGAAAACTCAAAATGTCTTTCTGCCGATGTTAACGCGGCTTTTGACCCAACATTCCCCGATGTTATGGAAAGACGCAATGCCGCAAAGGTAAACTACGGCGCGGTTATTACCAAATACACAGGTTCGCGCGGTAAAGGTGGCACTTCGGATGCTTCGGCTGAGTTTGTCGGTTGGATAAGAAAGATTCTCAACGATGCAGGTGTTGTCTGGCAGACGGGTGAACTTGGTAAGGTTGACCTTGGCGGCGGCGGTACCGTTGCAATGTATATTGCCAATCTGGGTGTAGACGTTGTAGACCTCGGCGTGCCGGTACTTTCCATGCACGCACCGTTTGAAGTGGTCTCCAAATTCGACGTTTATATGACCTATCTCGCAGTAAAAGCCCTGTTTGAGGCTGAATAAAACAAGAAAGTTTCTCTCGTAAAAAGGGAGAAACTTTTTTTGCATCTATGAATATTTTAAATTTTGCTGTCTCACTGATTCGTTCTGCATATAAGAGAGTTTTTCTTACTCTTTTGCAAAAACGTGGGTGGTTCACTGCACAAAGACATCAAAACAAAAATAAGTTAGTATTAAAATGAAAATTGTTGCAAAATTTGAAGAGTTGGTATATTATTAATATTTAGAATAACCGATTTTAAGGAGTGAGAACAGTGCTTTGTCCTAAATGTGGATTTAGATGTGCAGATGATGCTGCTTTTTGCATGAATTGCGGTCAGTATGTGAAACCGACTGAAACTGCCGAGTCTCAGACTGTGATTGAGGCACTTTTCGATATGTCGTCAGAACCCGAACTGCAATCTAAAACAGAGCCTAAGGCAGAACCCGAAATCGACACTCAAGACCCTACGGTCAAGGTATACAGCGTGACCGTGCCAAAGGCACCTAAAACCAAAAAAATCACAACGGTTGTTTTGATAATCACTCTTTGTTTGGTGCTTTGCACAGCCGCAGGGTTTGGGATTTTTGCTTTTTTAAATGCTCAAGATAACGACGCACAGACCGACAGTGAAACGAGTTCGCATGTAAGCCAAAACGAAGATGTTTCTTCCGACGCTTCGTCGGATGTGACATCGGTTGCTCCTGAAGATGCACCAAGCAAAATCACGTCGAAATATCTTGTGGGTGATTGGGGATTTGACATGCCGGCAAGCAGTATGATTTCGCTTGCAGACGGTGTGCCCGAGAGTTTTAATACAACGGCTCAGTTGCCGATGGTGTTGCGCTTTACCGAAGATAAGACGGTTCACGTTCTCTATAAAGCCGAAGACTATAAAAGCACCTATCTTGCCATGGCGCACGATTATGCCGAATATCTTAAAAACGGCGGTATTTACGAGGTTTACGAGTTGAATGGGGGCTATACAAGAGAACAGGTCGACAATATGATGGAAGAATACAGTACGACGCCTGAACTTATAGCCCAAAATATAGAAGAAGACTTAAAGTCGCAAATAGAAAACGGGGAATTGTGGCAAGAAAAATCCATGACCGAGGACGGATACATATACTTGACCGACCCCCAAAAGCAGACGGAATACGAACTTGACGGCGATACTCTCACTTTTGTGACCGACAAGGACGTAACAAGAGAAACGTATTTTGCTTTTGAATACAGCAATAATACCTTAACGGTGACCGAAGGCGATTATGCCGAAGGTATTCTCATCGGCAAGGTTTTGATCAAAACGTATTAGGAGTGTTTAAATGCTTTGTCCAAAATGCAAAGGTGAGTTGCCGAGTAACGCAACTGTTTGTACCATTTGCGGAGCAATGATTATGACCGAACAGCAACCCACCGAAGGCACAACTAAACAAGTAACAGCACGTTTGGAATATTCCACAAGCGCTATGGAAGTAATCGTTCCTGACGAAAAGAAGAACGGCAAGAACAAAAAGAAAGGTATTGCCATTATATCGGGTGCCTTGGCGGCGGTTATTATAATCGCAAGCGCTTTAATTGTGCTGACGATACGCCACAACAACAACAAGGGTAAAGTGGGAAACACTGTTTCCTATAACCAAGAAAGCGTTTCGTCTGGAGGTGACCAGACTGTGTCGCCTGTTGTGACCTTCATTAAGTGGGACAGTGAAGATTATTACCGTAAATTTGTGATTTACCGCGAGGGTGAGGAGATAATTTCCATCGACCACAGTATAGGTACCAACGCCAGTAAGCACCTCAACGGTGAGTTGTTTACACAAGGTCAGTTGGATGCATGGGTCAAGTATTATACAGGTTTGTTTGATAGAAAAAATCTTGACGAACGCTATATTACGACCGAGGTTTATTCAAACAGCGATGAGGTCAGAGCCACAATAAAGGTACTTGATTTGCGTAGCATTGAGGCACAAAAATACTTCAAAGAACAGCAGATTATAGATTTTTACAAACTCGGCATGACATATACTGAACTTTCGGCAGGTCTTATCAGAAACGGTTATAAGTTCAAATAAAACAAAATAAAATTTATGATAATTTCGCGGTGAGTATTGGCACATCGCGAAATTTTTATTTCCTTTAAAAAGAAACGTAATTTTGTCAAAAAAGTTTACAATTGCTGCTCAATTTTTGTTGCGGAAAAAGAACATATGTGTTATAATCAATGTGAATAAGTATGTGAAAGGAGAGGGCTTCATGAAAAGGTTACTTTTAAGTCTTTTAACGGTCTTTTGCGCGGTTACTATGTGTTCGTGCAAAGGGCTTGGTGTCAATATTTCTGAAAGTCTTTCTCCGCCAAAGCCGTCGGGCGAATTGCACGAGATACAGCAGGCTCTTGAAGAGTATGTAGGCGGTCAGATTAAACTTGTTTACCCATCTGCAGGGCATTACCGTTCGGCTATTATTACCCGTGATATCGACGGTGACGATAAATACGAGGTCTTTTCGTTCTATAGAACCGAGACCGATGATAAAATCACCGTCATGCACATAAATTATATTCGCTGGACCGAGTCGGGTTGGAAAAGTGTTTCCGATATTGAGGTAAACGGTTCAGGCGTTGAGTCGCTTGAATTTGCAACAATGGATTATAGCGGTGTGCCAAAAATTGTCGTCAACTGGACTAAGTTTTCTGCGGCAAATAAGCAGGTTTCGGTGTATGATATAAACTCAGGCTCCTTGGTCGAGGTTACATCGGCAGATTACACGGTGAGTGCCGTAACGGATTTTAATAACGACGGAATAAATGAGATTGCTGCTATTTATCATGATGCCGAATCAGGGGTATCTACCGCAAAACTGTTATCTTTGACCGAAGACGGTTTTCAGCAAAAAGGAACTTGTTTTCTTGACGGTTTAGTTACATCGTACCAAGAACCGAAGGTTTCAAAGTTCACCGACGGAACGCCGGCTTTGTTTATAGACGCGGTCAAACCCACCGGCATGATAACCGAGGTGCTGTATTTAAAAGACGGTGTGTTTACCAACGCCTTTGCTTCGGGTCAGCAGCCGGCTGCTGAGAATATTAAAACTCTTAGAGCGTCCAGCGTCCGGTCGGATGACTATGACGGCGACGGTTCGATTGATATACCGCTTGCCGAAAAACTCCCGAGTGAAGAGGGCGCACTTGAGAGTGATGCGGTATATATGACCGTGTGGAGTAGTTTTGACGGCCACGTTTTCAACACTATAGCCCATACAGTTATCAATTTTACCGACGGGTATTATATCGAAGTGCCTGAAAAGTGGCTGGGTGCATTTACCGTAATACGTAAGCCTGACACTAGGCAGAGGCTTATAGTCCGTTGGAATCCAGATACTGCTACAGTGGGTGAAGAGGTGCTGAGAATCCAGACCGTTAAACTCAAAGACTGGAACGATGCTCCGGAGAATTATGAGGATTATTCAGAACTTGGACATTCGCTTGAATACGCGTACATTGTAAAATTGGGCAACAGTGCATTGAACCCCGGTGAGCAGGTACTTAAAGCCAATTTCCACCTTATCGGCGAAAAAGCCGAATAGACTGAAAGAAGGTAAGAAAATGAAACGAATTCTTATTGTTGAGGACGAACAGAATATCCGAGAGTTTGAGGTTATCAATTTGAGGCGTGTAGGTTACGATACTGTTGAAGCCGGCTCAGGCGAAGAGGCTTTGCAGATTTATGACAGTGACCCAAAAGGATTTGATATTGCGTTGCTTGATATCTCAATGCCCGGGATGGACGGTTTTCAACTTTGCAAGGAACTCAGAGCCCGTTCACCAGAACTCGGCATTATTATGCTGACTGCACGGACGCAGGAAATGGATAAAGTAAGCGGTCTCATGCTTGGTGCCGACGACTATATAACCAAGCCGTTCAGCCCGACAGAACTTAACGCAAGGGTTGACTCGCTCTATCGCCGAATTGAATTGCTTGGTGCCGCCGAGCGTGAGATATCGGAAGAAATTCGCCATGGTGATTTTGTGCTGAACGTTCGCCGCCGTACTTTGTCGAAAAACGACCGCAATATTGAACTTACACAGGTAGAGTTTCAGATAATCGAATATCTTTTTACCAATCCCGATACACCGCTTGACAGAAACGATATTCTTACCCGCGTCTGGGGCGAGTCTTATTTTGGCGAGGAAAAGATTGTCGACGTAAACATCCGCCGACTTCGTATAAAGATTGAGGACGAGCCTTCTAATCCCAAACATCTGCTTACCGTGTGGGGCATGGGATATAAGTGGAGCACCGAATCCTAAAGTGATTTAAAACACAAAAACAAAAGGTGGTGAGACCGTGGATTTTGATTTAAAACTGCACAGCATAACCAAAAAATGGCTGTACACTCTTTTGCCGATAGTTTTGCTTGTTATTATTGTCGGTGAGATGTGTGTCGGTGTAGCGCTCTTCACATATTACAAAAATCTTGCCACGGATGCCGCCTCGGAATATGTCCGCGATATTAACGTTTTGGCTTTAACCAATAAAGACGGTTTTAACAAGGCTGCCAGACAATACGCGCAGGAGTTCGCATATCGCGATAAAGTCGAAGTGCAGATTTTCGACGCGGAAGGCGATATAATTATTACAACCAACGGTTTTGCATCGGGCAGTGTTTATGAAAAAGCAACTGACTACCGCGATGCCGTTATGTCCGGAGGAGAAGCGTCTTGGTATGGCAAAAATGCCAACGGCGAAAGGGTACTTGCTTTCACCACTGTTCTGCCTGATCTTGGTTACGGTGTGAACGGTGCCTACCGCGTCCTGGTTTCGATGGAAGATGTTATGGACGGGTATTTTGCAATAATGGTACTGGCAATAGTGGTAGGCATTTTTGCTTTGTGTTTTGCCGTTGCTACGGCGGTCTTTTTCATAAACGCCATTGTTCGTCCTGTGCGCGAAGTTACCGCTGCCGCAAGAAAAATAGCAGGCGGTGATTTTGAGGCGAGACTCACGGTTAAACATAACGACGAAATAGGCGAACTTTGCGATACCATTAACTACATGGCAACGGAATTGCAGAATGCCGAAAAGCAGAAGAATGACTTTATATCCTCAGTCTCGCATGAACTGAGAACGCCGCTTACCGCCATTAAAGGTTGGGGCGAAACGGTTAAACTTTCTGCCGACCAAAATGACGAACTGGTACAGCACGGTATTAACGTTATGTTGGGTGAAGCCGACCGACTGTCGGGCCTTGTTGAGGAGTTGCTGGACTTTTCACGTATTGAGTCGGGCAAACTTACTGTCACTTTGTCGCTGTGCGACCCGTTGGAGATTGTTTCAGCGGTGGTTGATATGTACGAGGAGATTGCTCGTCAGCAAAAAATATCGCTTGTTTTTGTTACACCAGAGCCTTCAAAGAAAATCATGGCTGACCGCGACCGAATAAAGCAGGTTTTTATCAACATTGTTGACAATGCCATAAAATATTCTAATCAGGGCGACCATATTGTGGTTTCGGCATTTAACGAGGAAGCCTGTTTGCGTGTGACTATTAGCGATACAGGTTGCGGTATTCCCGCAAAGGATTTAAACCATATAAAAGAAAAGTTTTATAAGGCTAACAACAACGTCCGTGGCTCGGGTATAGGACTTGCGGTCGCTGATGAAATAATAAAACAGCATAACGGACTTTTGTTTGTCGAAAGTACCGAGGGTGAGGGAACAACCGTTACGGTGGTATTGCCTACCGTTGACCAGACTCCCGACGAAGTTACCGAGATAATCTTCCCACCCACAGAGAAAGGATAACTATGGCTAATAAAAAAACATCTATCGGCGGTCAGGCGCTGATAGAAGGCATTATGATGAAAGGACCGTATAAAACCGTCATGGCGGTCCGCAAAAAAGACGGAGAAATTGACATAAGCGATGTGGAAGAAAAACATCTGCGTGATAAGTGGAAGTTTTTTGGCTTTCCGCTGGTTCGTGGTATGGTCAATCTTATCGAATCTATGATAATCGGCTATAAGGCACTTATGAAATCGGCTGATATTTCAGGGTTTACCGACATTGAGGAGGAACAGAAAAAAGCCACCGTCGACGGTAAAGAATTAAAAGAAAATGACAAAAAGTCCAACGACCTGCTAGTAGGCGGTGCGATGGTTTTGGGCACGGTTTTGGGTATTGCGCTTGCAGTGGGGCTGTTTATGTATCTACCGAGCCTTGCTTTTAAAGGAATAACCAAACTTGTATCGGCTGATATTTCAATGTATCGCGGGCTTGTTGAGGGCGTTATCAAAATCATACTTTTTGTCGGATACATTGCCGTTGTTGCACTTGAAAAAGACATAAAACGTGTATTTATGTACCATGGCGCCGAGCACAAGACCATTTTTTGTTATGAAAAAGGGCTGGAACTGACCGTTGAAAACGTGCGTAAACAAACTCGTTTTCACCCAAGGTGCGGAACATCGTTTATGTTCCTCATGATAGCGGTGGGTATACTTATCAGTACTGTGCTGACGGTGGTTTTGCCCTCGTTTATAGTTGATAAACTTTACATTTGGGTGCCGCTCAAGATACTTATTTTGCCGCTTACCTGTGGTTTGGGATTTGAACTTATCAAAATTTGCGGAAAATATGATAATATCTTAACCAAAATCATTGCCGCGCCCGGTCTTTGGGTGCAGCGTCTTACCACAAAAGAGCCTGACGACGGTATGATAGAAATTGCGATTGCCTCGGTTAAAGAGGTTATTCCGCCTGACGGAGCCGACGAAATAAAATGACCAAGCAGGAATTAAAGCGGTTCTTTTATGAAAACCTTGCAAAAGCAGGTGTCGAATCGGCACTTTTCGAAGCGGGTCAGTTGGCTGAGTTTACAGACCCCGAAAAGCGGGACGAAACGCTTAAAAGAAGACTTGGCGGTGAACCGTTGCAGTACATTTTGGGCGAATGGGAGTTCTACGGCATAACACTTTCGGTGGGTGACGGCGTGCTGATTCCAAGACCTGATACCGAAACAGCGGTTGATACGGCATTATCGTTGCTAAAGGGCAAAAAAGAGGCGATAGTGTACGACCTTTGTGCAGGTAGCGGTTGTATTGGAATTGCCGTTGCAAAACATTCGGGGGCAAAGGTGAAATTCTTTGAAAAAAGCCTTGACGCAATAAAATATCTTGCAAAAAATATCGAAACCACCGCAACAAACGGTGAAATTATTAATACGGACGTGTTGATAGCACCAGAAAAGCGTCTTTACAACACCGCTGATATGATAATAAGCAACCCGCCTTACATAAGGTCTGACGTTGTGCCGACCTTGTCAAAAGAAGTACACCGAGAGCCTAAAATGGCGCTTGACGGTGGTGAGGACGGACTTATATTTTATAGGTTTATCGCAAGCAAATGGAAACATGTAATAAAAAAGGACGGCTATTTGGTGTTTGAAATAGGTTTTGACCAAGCGGATGAAGTTAAACAAATTATGGAAAACGAAGGTTTTTCTTGCGTTACGGTCAAAAAAGATTTAGGTGGAAACAACCGTGTGGTATACGGTAAAAACATATAAATAAACAATGCGGGCAACCGCTTAAAAGGAGTTAATGAATATGGCAGATGATAAGGCAAAAGCATTAGCAACAGCCCTTGAACAGATTGAAAAAGCATACGGCAAGGGTACAATTATGAAGTTGGGCGAAAACACCCACATGAATGTTGAGCATATCTCGACAGGTTCAATAGGTCTTGATGCCGCTTTGGGTATCGGCGGACTTCCTAAGGGCAGAATTGTTGAAATTTACGGACCTGAATCTTCGGGTAAAACCACTATAGCACTCCACGTTATTGCCGAAGCACAGAAAAACGGCGGCGAGGTTGCTTTTATCGACGTTGAGCATGCGCTCGACCCTGTTTATGCCGCAAATCTGGGTGTTGATATCGACTCCATGTTGGTAGCACAGCCCGATACCGGTGAGCAGGCACTTGAAATTACCGAAGCGCTTGTACGTTCGGGCGCTATTGAGGTTGTAGTTGTCGACTCGGTTGCAGCACTTGTTCCCAAAGCTGAAATTGAGGGTGACATGGGCGATTCTCATATGGGTCTTCATGCTCGTCTTATGTCGCAGGCACTTCGTAAACTTGCAGGTGCTATCTCCAAGTCTAACTGTATTGTTATTTTCATCAACCAGTTGCGTGACAAGGTTGGCGTTATGTTCGGCAGCAGTGAAACCACCACAGGCGGCCGCGCACTCCGTTTCTATGCATCGGTACGTCTTGATATCCGCAGAATCGAAAGTATTAAGGTTGGCGGAGAATTGATTGGTAACCACACTCGTGCCAAGGTTGTTAAGAATAAGGTCGCACCTCCCTTTAAAGAGGCTGAGTTTGACATTATGTACGGCAAAGGCATTTCGCGTGCCGGTGAAATTATCGACCTCGGTATAAAACTTGATATTATCAAGCGTTCGGGTGCATGGATTTCTTACAACGATGAGAAAATTGCACAGGGTAGAGACAATGCTAAGGTTTATGTGATGGAGCATCCCGATTTTGCCGCTGAAATTGAGGCTAAAATCAGAGAAAAGTTGGCAGCACAACCCGTAACTCCCGGTAAAGCCGCCGCACTTAAAACTGCCGATACTTTGGTTGCCGAAACTGAAACAGAGGCACCTAAGAAAAAGTCTAAAATCAATATCGACGTTGACGTTGAGTAATGAAAATAGTTGAAATAAAACCTCGCAGGAAACACGTCTGCGGCATTTTGTTCGATACAGAGGTTGACCCAAAACTTTGGGGTGCTGAGGCGGACGCCGCAGGGTGGCTTGCGCTCGATTGTGAACTTTGCGAAATGGAACATCTGTCTGTTGGCACAGAACTTTCGGATGACGATTTAGTGTCGCTTATCGAACAGTCGCACATCAAAAGGGCAAACTCAAGGGCGTTGTGGTATTTATCGCAAAGTGACCACCCCAAAAAAGGGCTTATAAAAAAACTGCTTGTTTCTTTTCCGGAATATGCTGCAGTCAATGCCGCTGACCGAATGGAAGAGTTGGGTTTAATCGATGATTTGCGGTATGCCGAGAGGCGACTGCAACGTATTTTGGAGGACAAGAAAGTATCCTTAAAAATGGCAAAACAACTGCTTTGTGCCGAAGGTGTTGACCGCGAAACGGTCGATATTGCGGCAGAGAGCGTGGAATACAGCGCCGAGGATAGTTTGGATAACATTATAGAGCGCAAGTATAAGAACAAATTAAGCACACAAAAAGATGTCGATAAAATGATGTCGGCATTGTTGCGTAAAGGCTACTCTTACAGCGAGATAAGAAGCGCCTTGCAAAGAATTGATACCGAAATAGTTTACACAGAGGAAATAGAATGACAAAAATCGGAATGGTGTCTTTAGGATGCCCAAAAAACCAGGTCGATGCCGAAATAATGCTCGAAAAACTTAAAAATGCAGGTTATGAAATAACCCCCGACGAATCCGAAGCCGAGGCTATTATCATTAACACCTGCGGTTTTATCGAGGATGCCAAGGCAGAGTCGATTGAAAATATTTTAGAGGTTTCACACTTTAAAAAAGACGGAAAGTTGAAAGCACTTATTGTCACAGGTTGCCTTGCCGAGAGGTATATGGCAGATATCAAAGAAGAAATGCCCGAGGTTGACACTGTTGTGGGGCTTGCGGGTAATAATGATATCGTAAAAGTGGTCGAAAACGCATTAAACGGCGACAAAACCGACTACTACGGCAACAAGGAAGACCTTATAATCGAGGGCGACCGCATGCTCACAACACCTAAATATACGGCATATCTTAAAATTGCCGAGGGTTGTGACAACTGTTGTACATACTGCGCTATACCCCAAATAAGAGGTCGTTTCCGCAGCCGTACAATAGAAAGTGTTCTGACCGAAGCGGAAAAATTAGTTGCAAACGGTGTTAAAGAAATAATCCTTGTGGCGCAGGATACTACCCGTTACGGAATGGATCTTTACGGCAAGTCGGAATTACCCAAACTGCTTAAAAGCCTCTGCAAAATCGATGGCTTAGAGTGGATAAGGATGCTTTACACCTACCCCGAACGCATAACCGACGAACTTTTGGACGTTATGGCAAGCGAGGAAAAGGTTGTAAATTATCTTGATATTCCCATTCAGCATTGTAACGGCGAGATTTTAAGGCGAATGAACCGTCAAGGCGATAGGGAGACTCTTAAAAAGTTAATCGACAAGATAAGACAAAAATTGCCCGACGTAACACTTAGAACTACGCTTATAACCGGTTTCCCCGGTGAAACCGAAGAGCAGTTTTGTGAACTTTGTGAGTTTGTCAAAGACGCAAGGTTTGACCGTCTTGGTTGCTTTGCTTATTCGGAGGAGGAGGGCACACCTGCCGCCGATTTCCCCGACCAGGTTGACAAGCAACTTCGTGCCGACCGAAGCGAGATTATAATGAACGACCAACTAACCGTAACCTTGGAAAAAAATGAGGCAAAATTCGGCACAGTTCAAAAAGTGTTGATAGAAGGTTATGACGATTACATAAAATGTTATTTCGGCAGAAGTAAGAGCGATGCCCCCGAGATTGACGGCAAGGTGTTCTTTATGTCACCGAGGCCACTTGTTATCGGTGAGTTTGCAGATGTGCAGATAAACGATTGCTTGGAATACGACCTTTTGGGCGAACTTGTGGATGAATAAATATCATAGCCTCCCTCGCCTAGAGGGAGGGGGACCGCGTTAGCGGTGGAGGGATATCCCCCAGTCATCGCGTTGCGATGACAGCCCCCTTTAGGCAAGGGGGCCATTTAACAGAACATTACGACCGAAGAATCTTTCCTAAAATAATAAGTGGGGGGGAGGCGGTCCGTTAAAGGAGAAATCATTATGAATTTACCTAACAAATTAACCGTTGCAAGAATTATTATGACACCGCTTTTCATGGCGGCAATGCTAATAGATTTTCCGTTCCATTATCTTGTGGCATTGGTGCTTTTTGCTGCCGCTTCTTTTACCGATATGCTCGACGGAAAAATTGCCCGTGCGCGCAACCTTGTTACAAATTTCGGCAAATTTTTAGACCCGCTGGCTGATAAAATGCTTACCACCGCCGCTTTTATTGGCTTTTTGGCAAAAGGTTTTGGTGTTGGTATTGTATGGGTACTTTTCATCGTGCTTTTCCGCGAGTTTATGATTTCCTCTTTGCGTCTTGTGGTGGTTTCTTCGGATAAATCCAAGGTTATAGCCGCCAATATCTATGGCAAACTCAAGACCGTAACCCAGATGTCTGCCATAATTTTCGGATTACTTGTAATGACGGTGACTACCGAGATTCACCCCTCAACATCTATGCTCGTAAACAATATACTTTATATTGTTTTCAACGTGCTTTTGTGGGCATCGGCTGTAGCCGCAGTTATATCGGGAATTATTTATATGAAAGACAGTTTCGAGTTTATCGACCCTACGAAATAAGGTGATTTTATGTTTTGCAGTAAATGTGGTAAACAAGTCTCAGAGCAGGCAAAATTTTGTGACTTTTGCGGAAATGAGTTAAGTACAGCAGATAGTGCACAGCAACCAAACAATAGTTATTATAGTGCTCCTAATAATCAGTCGACCTACAGTCAGCCGAGCACTCCTCCACCGCCGCAGTATGGCAGTCAGCCAAACTCACAGCAACCCTATACCGGGCAGCAAGGCGCATATTATCCGCCACCCACAGCACCATACGGTATGCCTGTTCAACCCATAACAAAGGTACATATGTTGATTAATAAACTGCTTACGAGCAGTACGTTTTTTGCACTATGTGTGGTATACACGGTGATAAGCGCCATAAATATTGTATCATCAAGCGGAGTAGACCTTGTGTCTATATTGGTTGTTGTGTTCATGTGGATTCTCCGTGATAACGCGTTCAAACAAAAACCTCCGACAGAAATTGTCAAGAGTTTTAAAGTGCTTAACGTTGTAACCACTGTTTGTTATGTTCTGGTTTGGGTAGCAGTAGGCCTCGTGACTTTGGTTGCGTTTATAACTTTGGTTTCGGCAGATTTTCTTTCAAGTGTATCGCTGTTTGATGATGTTGCATACGGCGTTGAAGCCGAAATTATAGAACTTTTCCTTTCCGGTGCGTCGTGGTTGGGCGTACTCATGATAATAATAGCGGTGCTTTTGGCGCTATATAATGTTTATTTTATCGGAAACTGTCGAAAATGTGCCGAGTCTTTTGTGCGCTCGTGTGAGACAGGGTATTCAATGTTTGACAAGATGGACACCGTTAAAAAATGGTTTAAAGCATTGGGCATTATCAATATAGCAATCGCAGCAATTTCAGTAATAGGTATGTTTTCACTTATCCCACTGGTAGGGTTTGCTGTTGCAATAGCTTCGCTTTTAAGTTACGGTTTGAACGGTGCATTATACCTTTTATTTGCCAAATGCTTTGATGAATTTGAAATGTCTTTTTATTCTTAAACTCAATAAGTAAAGGCAGATAATATGATTTGCAAATAATGTGGGATTTACCTGACGGTGTATGCCTTTTTGTCGCTCAAATATTACAGTTGGTTAAAACTTATATTGGAAAAAGCCAAATCATAATAAAAAACAGTAGACAAAACTGAAAAAATTTATTATAATGTTAGTAAATTTAAAGACTTTGATGAGGATAAGTACCCGAAACGCATAGCAACAGGGATAAAACCGCAGAGACTGAGACGGTTTTTTGTGAAAACTTTCGGCGAATGCACCTACTAGTCGGCAGGAGGAAATTTTAGTATTCCTGCACGGGTTACTCCGTTAAAGGTTTTATGAGTTACAAGCAGGAGTGGAACCGCGTTTTTACGCCTCCGTTGGTTTATTGCCAACGGAGGTTTTTTTGTTTTGGTGTTCTGCTTAGAATAAGGCTCCCTTGTGTAAAGGGAGCTGGCAAAACCAAAGGTTTTGACGGAGGGATTGTAAAATTAAAACAATCCTCCCGTCAGCCTACGGCTGCCACCCTCCTTTACACAAGGAGGGCGTATTAAATTCTTGTCACAACTTGATTTAGGAGGAAGTAGTTTGTTTGACAGAATAAGGGAAGATATAAAGGCGGTAAAGGACCGAGACCCTGCCGCAAGAAGTTCTATTGAAATATTTTTTCTTTACCCCGGTGTAAAGGCTATCAGAATGTACCGCAGGGCGCATTGGTTTTATAAGCGGGATATGAAGTTTATCGCGCGTTGGATATCGCAACGTGCCGCAAGAAAGACGGGTATCGAAATTCACCCCGGTGCCACCATCGGACGCCGTCTTGTTATCGACCACGGTCACGGTGTTGTTATTGGCGAAACCGCCGAAATCGGTGACGACGTGCTGATTTATCAGGGCGTAACTTTGGGAGGTACAGGTAAAGACATGGGCAAACGTCACCCAACCATTGGCAACAACGTTATGGTGTGCAGCGGCGCCAAGGTTTTGGGTCCTTTTAAGGTCGGTGACAATTCACGAATTGCCGCAGGTGCCGTTGTACTTGAGGAAGTACCGCCCAACTCCACCGTTGTTGGTATTCCTGCTAAGGTAGTACGTCAGGACGGGCAAAAAATTGCACCGCTTGACCAGATTCACATTCCCGACCCAGTATGGCAGCAGTTAAACGAACTGAGCAATAAAGTAAACGAGTTGACACAAAAACTCGATGATATATCTAAATGAGATTTTGAGGGAGAAAAATTATGAAAATTTACAACACACTTTCAAGAACTAAGCAGGAACTTGTTCCCGTAGACAAGGATGAAATAAAAATTTATGCCTGCGGTCCTACTGTTTATAACTTTATTCACATCGGTAATGCACGTCCTCTTTGTGTTTTTGACGTGCTTCGCCGTTATCTCGAATGGAGAGGTAACAACGTAAAGTTTGTTCAGAACTTTACCGATATCGACGATAAACTTATCAAAAAGGCCAACGAAGAGGGCATTACTGTACCTGAGGTTGCCGAGCGTTATATAAAAGAGTTCTGGACCGATGCCAACGGTCTTAACATTCGCAAGGCATCTGTTCATCCCAGAGCAACCGAGAATATCGATGCTATTATAGGAATTATCGAAAACCTTGTCGAAAAGGGCTTTGCTTACCAATCCGAGAACGACGTTTACTTCCGTGCCAAGAAGTTTAACGAGTACGGCAAACTTTCACATCAACCGCTTGACGAGTTGGCTGAGGGCGCCTCTAACCGTGTTGACGGCGGTGCAGATATTAAAGAAGACCCGATGGATTTCTGTCTTTGGAAAGGTGCTAAACCCGGCGAGCCATTCTGGGAGTCGCCTTGGGGTAAAGGAAGACCCGGTTGGCATATTGAATGTTCGGCTATGGCAGGAAGATATTTGGGCAAAACTATCGACATACACTGCGGTGGTCAGGACCTTATTTTCCCTCACCACGAAAACGAAATTGCACAGTCCGAGTGCGCTAACGGTTGCGATTTCTCGCACTATTGGATGCACAATGGTTACATCAACGTTGATAACCGCAAGATGTCAAAATCCTTGAACAACTTCTTCACCGTGCGTGAAGTTGCCGAGAAGTTTGGATATGAGCCTATTCGTTACATCATGATTTCTTCGCATTACAGAAGCCCTATTAACTACAGCGTTGAGATTATCGAGCAGGCTAAAAACTCGCTTGACCGTCTTTATAAGTGCCGTGAGGGTCTTGCCTTTGCTATTTCGCATGCCGAAAATGGCGGTGAAGCACCTGAGTTCCTCGAAAAGTATAAAAATCAGTTTATTGAGGCTATGGATGACGACCTCAACACTGCAGACGCTTTGGGCGCACTCTTTATGCTTGTAAGAGATATTAACATTACTGTTTCCGAGAACAAGGGCAAGGTGGCTTTGGAGGCTTGCCTTAGCGTATTTGACGAACTTTGCGAGGTTTTGGGTCTTCTTTACAACAAGAAAGACGATTCTTTGGATGCTGAGGTTGAAGAACTTATTGCAAAACGTACCATCGCTAGAAAAAACAAGGATTTTGCCACAGCCGACGCTATTCGCGACCAATTAAAGGCTATGGGCATCGTGCTTGAAGATACTCCTCAGGGCGTAAAATGGAGCAGACAGTGAGCAGTATAAAAACTGAGCCTTTGGGTAGGTTTTCCATTAACGTCAGTTCTGACCACACCTTTGGTACCGATGCTGTGTTGCTTGCCGATTTTGGTTGCCGATATAAAGTGACAAAACACTGCGATTTGGGTACGGGTTGCGGTATTATACCGTTGTTGGTGCTAAAAAACACCGAGGCAAAATTTTCTTTTGGGGTTGAAATTCAAACACCTGCCGCAGAAATTGCCCAAAGCAATACTCAACTCAATCATTTGGGTGGCAGAATGCAGATTATTAATGCCGACCTTAAAAACATAAGGGAGCATCTGCCGTCTGGCGAGTTTGACCTTGTAACCTGCAACCCCCCATACAAAGCCGACGGAGCAGGCAGTAAAAACTTGACCGAAGCCGAGCGAATTGCCCGTCACGAGGTTTGTTGTACGTTGAGTGACGTAATAGATGCTGCCGCTTATCTTTTGAAGTTTGGCGGAAGGCTTTGTATCTGCCACCGTCCCGAAAGGCTTGCCGATATTTTTTGTTTCATGCGAGAAAGGAAAATCGAGCCTAAGGTTTTGCGTGAGGTTATCCAAAAAGACGGCAAAGAGCCGTGGTTGGTGCTTGTTGAGGGCAGACTTGGAGGCAAAAGCGGTATGCAGATTTTACCGCCTCTTTACGTCGAAAAAGACGGTGTTTTGACCGACGAAATGATTGAAATTTACGGTGACTACAAAGAGGGTCACGGCAGGAATATTTAAGGAGGGAGTATTTATGGCAGGAAAATTATATGTTGTGGGTACTCCCATCGGCAATTTGGGTGATTTGTCGCCAAGAGCCGCCGAAACGTTGGAAAAGGTAGATTTTATCGCCGCTGAGGATACAAGGGTTACGGTGAAACTACTCAACCACCTTGGCATAAAAACCCCTATGGTGAGTTATCACGAACATAACAAACTGTCGCGCCACGAGGCTATTGCCGAACGAATTGCAAAGGGTGAAACCTGTGCCATAGTCACCGATGCAGGTATGCCTGCAATTTCCGACCCCGGCGAAGATTTGGTGCGTTACTGCCGAGAACAAGGCTTGGAGGTTGAATCGGTACCCGGTCCGTCGGCACTTATAACCGCACTTGCAATATCGGGTATGCCGTCGGGAAGATTTTGTTTTGAGGGTTTTTTATCGGTGACAAAACAAAGCCGTTTTGAGCATTTGGAAGCCGTAAAATCAGAAACCCGTACAATGATTTTTTACGAGGCGCCACACAAACTGTTGGCAACCTTGAAAGATATGTTAAAATACTTTGGCGACCGCGAGATAGCACTCATAAAAGAACTCACAAAACTGCATGAAAACTGCGAACGCACAACGCTTTCGGCAGCAGTCGAAAAATATTCTGCCGAACCGCCAAAAGGTGAGTTTGTGCTGATTGTAAACGGCGCTGTTAAGGCAGAAAATGAAACCGCGGCAACCATAGAGGATGCAGTAACAACTGCAAAAGAACTGATAAAAAACGGAATGTCGCCCACATCCGCCGCCAAAGAAGCCGCCGCACTAACAGGCTTCCGTAAAAATGAGATTTACAAGGAGTTGTTAAGTAACGGTAAATAGAATGTCTTGACAAATGCGAAAAAAGTGGTATAATAACCTCAAATTGAACAGAAAAGGGTGCTGGGAATTGACCCGGCTGAGATAGAGCGTGTTTCGTTCTGACCGTTGACCTGATGCGGATAATGCCGACGTAGGAAATTTTTCTTTTAAAAAAGACCAAAACTCCATCGGCGCCGATGGAGTTTTTTGTTTGCGTAAGGCAGCCGCGTTATGCCTGCATAATGAAAACAAGACTTACAACAAAGTCTAAAAGCAGGTCGAAGAATTTCTGCCGCCCAATTTTTTATATTATCGAAGCATGAGTTTGCGGCAAGGCTGTCGCCTTGTTAAAACGAATGCAAAGATAGTGGGAAAATTCGGCGAGCGAAATCATAACGGGGAGTGTCTTTCGCAAACAAATACTTTTCTGCGAGATTTAGTGATTTCATCTGTCCGGAAAGATGAGGTTGCGACCATTAATTTTTGGAGGAAAGTAATATGGAACAAACACAAAAACCAATCAAAAAACAAAACATCGAACGTCTGGTGGTTAGCGCTGTTTTTATAGCGTTGGCATCGGTGCTGTCGGTTTTGCAACCGTTTGCCTTGCCCATGGGAGGGGGAATCACAATAATGTCCATGCTCCCAATAGTGATATTGAGTTACCGTTATGGTATGCTTTGGGGCGTGGCATCTGCTTTTATTTATTCGGTTATACAGATGTTTTTAGGCTTCTCGACCGTAAGTGCGTTCTTTTTGCCGGGTGACAACTATCAGGTATGGTGGAAAGCCATTCTCATTGTTTTGCTTGACTACATTATTGCGTACACCTGCATGTTTTTAGGCGGTCTTTTCAGAGGTAAAAGCAGTCCTTCGACTGCCTTGTGCTTGGGTTCTATCATTGCGCTTACGGCAAGATATCTGGTGCATATTCTGTCGGGTGCAATCTTTTTCGGCACATGGGCCCAGTGGTGGTTTACCGATGTTATGGCAGGTGAATTCGGTTCGGCTGTTTTGTCGTCATACTCGGGATTCTCACTGTCTTTGATTTATTCGGTGTTCTACAACGGTCTTTATATGATACCCGAAATAATCATAACTGCCGTCGGCGCTTTCTTTATAGGCAAAATACCTGCCGTGGTAGGCAAACAGCAGTAAATAAAAAGGTATGCAACCAATTTGGCTGCGTACCTTTTTTTGTAAATATGTTGTAAACGAACTAAAAATTTTAAAAATACGAATGAATTTACGCCAACACCATTCCCATGCTGGTCAAAGAGTTGACAAAATATAGCAAAAAGAGGTATAATAACAATATATAAACATGTGTAAAAATATTTACAAAAAGTCTTTATTAATTATAAAAAATATAGTATAATTAATTTGAATAATTGTAATTTAAAAAAAGGTGGAATGAATATGGCAAATAAATTCCGAATTACGGTCGGTGGAATCGATTATATCATCGCTTCCGAAGACGATGAGACTTATGTTCGCCGAATAGGTGATGAACTCAACGCAAAGTTGGATGCCATGGCAAAGCAAAATCCGTATCTCTCGACCACCATGGCCGCGGTAATGGTTGCACTTGATTATTGCGACAATGCCAAAAAAGCCAACATGGAGTGTGATGAGGTTAAAGCTAACTTCAAAAACATTGCCGAGGAACTGGCTTGTGCAAGGTTGGAGATAGACGGAGCGCGCCGTGAAATCGAACGCCTTAACCGTGAAAACCGTCAACTAAGACTTGACAAAAGCGCATTATGATATTGAAAGCCAACAGCGTCGGGATATTAGCCGAAGGTGATTCGGTTAACTCTTCCGACGCGCTTTCCGTTTTTAAAAGAAGTAAAATAATTGAAGTTTTGGCGCCTGCAGGCGGTCCCGAGACGGTTATAGCCGCCGTTCGTTCGGGTGCTGATGCGGTGTATTTCGGTGCGCCCGGTTTTAACGCAAGACGTAACGCGCACAATTTTACCCGCGAGAAAATGACCGAGGCAATAGCCTTTTGTAAAGTAAGGGGAGTAAAGACCTATCTTACTCTTAACACCTTAGTTTCCGACCGCGAGATGGAAGACGCACTCAAAGAGGCGCAGTTTGCCTTTAATGCGGGAATTGATGCTGTTATAGTGCAGGATTTAGGATTGGCAGAACTTTTGCACAAAAACTTACCTCTTTTGCCACTCCACGCATCGACCCAGTTGTCGGTTCATTCGTACGAGGCGTTACCTTTACTTAAAAGTTTGGGCTTTTGCCGTGTTGTACCCGCCAGGGAGATGGACAAAGCATCGCTTGAAATCTTTTGCGCCGAGGCAGAGAAACTAAGGATTGAGGTTGAAGTTTTTGTTCACGGAGCACTTTGCATGTGCTTGTCGGGTCAATGCTACTTGAGTGCAATGCTTGGCGGACGAAGCGGTAACCGTGGTCTTTGTGCACAACCTTGCCGCCTTGAATTTGCAGTGGACGGTGGTACAGGTCATGATTTGAGCCTTAAAGACATGAGTGTTTTGGAACACGTCGACGAACTGCGGGAGATGGGTGTCTGTTCGCTAAAAATAGAGGGCAGAATGAAACGACCTGAATATGTTGCCGCCGCAACAGCCGTTGCAAGGGCAAAGGTTGACGGCTGTGAGGTTTCCAACGATATAAAACAACTTCTTTCGGGTATTTTTTCTCGTAGCGGTCATACCGACGGTTATTTTACCGCCGATTATAAAAATATGTTCGGTGTGCGTACTGATGGTGACGAAAAACTGTCGAAAGACCTTATCAACACCGCGCACGAACTTTATAGACGCGACCGACAGAGTGTTGCGGTCGATATGACGTTGAAACTCAAAAAAGGCGAAAAAGCAAGTCTTGTTTTATGTGATGGCGACGGTAATTCTGTGATGGTTTTTGGCAAAATTCCCGAAAATGCCCAAAACGTACCGCTTACCGAAGACGTTGTAAAAGAAAAACTGTCTAAACTCGGCGGTACTTGTTACTATCTTCGCGAGTTTACTGCCGAGATAGACGATGGACTGTTTTTGGGTGGTGCCGACTTAAACGCATTAAGACGTGATGCTGCCGAGAGGCTTGATATCGAACGTGCAAAGGTTACCCAAAAAGCAACTGCTCAACCGGTTGTACCCGAAATCACACCTCGAAAAGTTGTCGCTGAGAACGTTGTGGCTTTTTTCAGGAGTGAAACTCAGATACCCGATAATCTGTCGGGAATAAAGGCGGTTGTGCTACCGGTGGAAACCGACTTTTCGAACGTTTCGGTGCCGGAAAGTGTAACACTCATTGCCGATATCCCAAGAGGCAGTATGCACTTGACTGAAAGGTACAAGTCAAAATTAGAGGAAGCCGTAGCAAACGGTGTAAAAGCAGTAACGGTTGGCAATCTTGCGGGCATTACTTTGGCAAAAGAAGTAGGAGTACCCATTATAGCAAGCGTTGGCATGAACGTGTTTAATTCACATTCAATAACCGCGTTGCAAAACATGGGTGTTTGCGCTGCGGTTGCGTCGTTCGAACTGACTGCCGACGAATTAAGGAAGTTGGGTGGAAGGTTGCCCATAGGCGCTGTTACTTACGGCAGACTGCCGCTTATGATTTTTAAAAATTGTCCCGGCAAAAACGGAGTAGGTTGTGTGTCCTGCCAAGGCAAAACAACACTTAAAGACCGCAAGGGAATAGAGTTCCCCGTTATGTGCCGAGGCGAATTTTCCGAGATGTTTAATTCAAGAGTTTTGTGGAACTTTGACCGCAAACGCGATATGGGACTCGACTTTGAGGTGCTTTATTTTACCGATGAGACCAAATCCCGTTGCGCCGAAATTATAGAAGCCGCAAAGCAAAACAAATCACCCGACTGTGAATATACAAGAGGATTATACTACCGCGGAGTGCAGTAGTTGTTTGAAAAGAGGTTATAGCGTGAAAAATCACGCTAAACAAATATAGAGACGCGTATTTCTCGCCGATTACTCGGCAACCGAAATACATGCGTTATAATAATCACCATATCCGTGATTTTATATCGCATTTTGTGTCTCGGAAAGATATGGTGATTATTATGAGAAAGAAAAATTTTAAAGCCGAATCAAAACGTTTGCTTGATTTGATGATTAACTCAATCTATACAAACAAGGATATTTTCCTTAGAGAAATCATTTCAAACGCAAGCGATGCCGTCGATAAATTGCACTATCTGTCGCTTACCGACGAAAGTTTAAGAAGCGATACTGCCGAACTCGGCATTACCGTAACACTCGATAAAAACGAGCGAACCATAACCGTTTCGGATAACGGTATCGGTATGACTGCTGAGGAGTTGGAAGAAAATCTAGGCACCATTGCCAAAAGCGGTTCTTTGAAGTTTAAAGAGCAGATAAAGGCTGAGGATACCGACAATGCGGCTGAAATTATAGGTCAGTTCGGTGTTGGTTTCTATTCGGCTTTTATGGTTGCCGATAAGGTTACTGTTATAACCAAAAAGTATGATTCTGATGTTGCTTTTAGATGGACAAGCGAAGGCTGTGACGGTTACACTATTGAGGAGTGTGCAAAAGATTTCCGCGGCACAGATATAATTATGCACATAAAAGAGGATACCGCCGACGAAAAGTACAGCGAATACTTAGAGCAGTTTAAAATAAGCAGCCTTATAAGACAGTATTCCGACTATATTCGTTATCCGATATGTATGGATATGGAACGTACCGAAAATGTTGCTAAAGAGGGTGAAGAACCCAAGTACGAAATGGTTGTAAAACGTGAGACTTTAAACAGCATGGTACCTATCTGGCAACGTTCAAAGTCGGAAGTGTCGGACGAGGAGTGCAACGAGTATTATAAGGAAAAGTTTATGGATTTTTCCGACCCTGTATGTACCATTCGTGTATCTGCCGAAGGGCTTGTATCATATAAGGCTATGCTTTTCGTTCCGTCTACGTTGCCTTACGGCTATTTCACCAAGGACTTTGAAAAAGGACTTCAACTTTATTCCAACGGCGTGTTGATTATGGATAAGTGCGAGGAATTATTGCCCGACCATTTCCGTTTTGTCAAAGGTGTTGTGGACAGCCCCGATTTGTCGCTTAATATCTCGCGTGAGATTTTACAGCACGACCGTCAACTCAAAACCATAGCCGCCAACATCGAAAAGAAGATAAAAACCGAACTTTTGAAAATTCTTAACAACGACCCCGAAAAATATGCCGCATTCTGGCGCAATTTCGGTGTTCAGGTAAAATACGGTGCAGTCAGCGACTTTGGCATGCACAAAGATGCAGTTAAGAACCTGCTTGTTTTCCATTCGTCTGAAACAGGTGCTTTAACTACGCTTAAAGACTACGTTGCCCGTATGAAAGAGGGTCAGCAGTTTATCTACTACGCTTGCGGTGACTCGGTTGAGAGCATTGCGGCTTTACCTCAGACCGAACTTTGCCTCGATAAGGGATACGAAATGCTGTATCTTACCGAAGACGTCGACGAGTTTGTTGTTCAGTCGTTAAACAATTTTGACGAGAAAGAGTTTAAATCGGTTGCCGCCGAAGATGCGGGTCTTAAATCCGAAGAGGAAAAGAAAGAAACCGAGGAAAAACGCGAAAAATACAAGGAACTTTGCGATTTTGTAAAAGAAACCTTGGGTGACCAAATCGCCGAGTGCGTTATTTCGGATAAACTTAAAAGCCACCCTGTGTTCATTTCGGCAAAAGGTCAGATAACCCTGGAAATGGAAAAATATTTTGCCGCAGTACCGGGTGACGACCACAAACCCAAAGCCGAAAAGGTGCTTGAACTTAATCCCGACCATGCCGTGTTCAAAGCACTGGAGGACGCGTTCAACAACGACAAACAAAAGGCAGAAAACATAGCAAAAATCCTCGGTGACAGCGCAAGGCTTATTGCAGGACTCCCCGTAGAAGACGCTGTTGGTTTCTGCGATAAGGTTTGCGAACTGATTACGAAATAAAAGGATTTATGGAAGAATATATAAAATTCATTGTCGTTTGGGTGGTGTTCATGGTGGCGCTGGGTTTAATAACCGTGTCGGTGCCGAAAATCGCCGCAAAAATCGACAAAACGAGAGAAAAATATAAAGATAAAAAAAGAGAAAATATGTATTCCCTTGGGCAAACGTCGTTTATGGAGCCTGCCGAAGGGTTAGATAACCCCACAGAAAATCAAGATATTGCTGAAGAGCAAAGAACGGAGTAAAAATGGCAATACCTCAGGAAAGAATAAGAAATTTTTGCATAGTTGCGCATATTGACCATGGCAAATCTACCCTTGCCGACCGCCTTTTGGAGCATACCAAAACGGTTGCCGAGCGTGATATGGAGGATCAACTGCTTGACAGTATGGACCTCGAAAGGGAGCGCGGAATAACTATAAAATCCCACGCCGTAACGCTTTATTACGAGGCTAAGGACGGCTTGGAGTATGAATTTAATCTTATCGACACCCCCGGTCACGTCGACTTTGGATACGAGGTGTCTCGGTCGCTTGCCGCCTGCGAGGGTGCCGTTTTAATAGTCGATGCTTCGCAGGGAATAGAGGCTCAGACCCTTGCCAACACCTATCTGGCGGTTGACCACGGGCTTGAAATTTTGCCCGTTATCAATAAAATCG
>JAZNVU010000009.1:0-43298 GCA_045592985.1 Acutalibacteraceae bacterium
CGAAAAAGTATATCTTTCGCCAGTTTTAGATTTATTCAACAATGAGATTGTATCTTATTCCATTTCGACAAGTCCTAATTTATGGCAAATACGAGAAATGTTAGATGGTTTATTTGCAAAACTGCCTGCTGATGCAACACCAATATTCCATTCTGACCAAGGATGGCAATACCAACATGCTGAATACCAACGATTGCTCGCTGAACATAACATTACTCAGAGCATGTCTCGCAAAGGTAACTGTATGGATAATGGCGCTATGGAAAACTTTTTCGGTAGATTAAAAGTCGAAATGTTCTACGGCGAAAAATTCGAAAGCGTTAACGCTTTCATTGATGAATTAAAGAAATACATACATTACTACAACAACGAAAGAATTTCCTTAAAATTAAAAGGAATGAGCCCGGTACAATACCGAACTCATTCGCTAACAATTTAATATTTAATTTTGTCTAAACTTTGGGGTTCACTTCAGTTGCCGTCTTTTTTACGTTTGTAGGGTAAAAAAGAAAATAACCGTTGTAAATTTACAGATAATATGATAATATATTGAGTTGTAAATTATTATTCAAGGGGAAAGTTATGTCTGATATTAAAAATGAGATTTCAAGGCGACGCACGTTTGCCATTATTTCCCACCCCGACGCGGGTAAAACTACTTTGACCGAAAAGTTGTTGCTTTACGGAAGAGCCATTCAGAGCGCAGGCTCGGTTAAGGGCAAGCAGAACGATAAGCATGCCGTTTCTGACTGGATGGAAATTGAGAAAAAAAGAGGTATTTCGATTACCTCTTCGGTTTTGCAGTTTGAATATGAGGGTTATTGTATCAATATTCTTGACACACCCGGACATCAGGACTTCTCGGAAGACACCTACCGTACCTTAACCGCTGCCGACAGTGTTGTTATGGTTATCGATGCTGCAAAAGGTATCGAACCGCAGACAAGAAAGTTGTTTAAGGTCTGTGCAATGCGTCACATACCGATTTTTACGTTTATCAACAAACTCGACCGCGAGGCAAGAGACCCGTTTGAACTCTTGGACGAACTTGAAAAAGAGTTTGGCATTGGAACCTACCCCATGAACTGGCCGATTGGCTGCGGTCAGGATTTCAAGGGCGTTTTTGACCGAAAAGAGCAAAAAATTCTCACTTTTTCTGAGTTTCACGGCGGTAGCAACCGTCTTGAAGCCATAAAATGCGAACTTACTGACACCGCCAAGTTAGACGAACTGATTGGCGAATATTCAAGAGCCGATTTGGTTGACCAGATTGAACTTTTGGACGGAGCAAGTTTTGATTTTGATTTGGAAAAGGTTCGTCACGGTGAACTCACTCCCGTTTTCTTCGGTTCGGCTCTTAACAACTTCGGTATCGAGCCTTTCTTGGAAAACTTCCTAAAATTAACAACCGAACCGCTTCCTCACCGTTCGGGCGAAGACATGATTGCGCCCACCGAGGAAAAATTTTCGGCATTCGTTTTCAAAATCCAAGCCAACATGAACAAGGCTCACCGCGACCGAATTGCGTTTATGCGAATTTGTTCAGGCAAGTTTGAGCGTTCGAAGGAATATTTTCACGTTCAGGCAAATAAACCTATTAAACTTTCACGTCCTCAGCAGATGATGGCAGAAGAACGCGAGGTTATCGACGAGGCTTATGCAGGTGATATTATCGGTGTGTTTGACCCCGGTGTATTTTCGATTGGTGACACAATTTGCGACAAAGATTTCAAGGTTCAGTATGGCGGAATACCTACCTTTGCACCTGAACATTTTGCTATTGTTGAGCAGATAGATTCGCTTAAACGCAAGCAGTTTGCAAAGGGTATTACCCAGATTGCACAAGAGGGTGCCATTCAGATGTTTTTCCTGCCGGGCAGTGGTATGGAGCGTGTATATGTAGGTGTTGTCGGCGTATTGCAGTTTGACGTTTTGCAGTTCAGAATGGAGTCGGAATACGGCGTTAAATACCACAAGCAGGATACGGCACACAGTTTGGTGCGTTTTATTGGCAATGAGGATATTGATATAAAATCTTTAAACCTCATGCAGGCAACCAAGTGGGTGCAGGATGTTAAGGGCAGAAACCTTTTGCTCTTTACGGCTGACTACGAAATCAACTGGGCGCTTGACAAAAACCCCGGACTCGAACTTAAAGAGTTTAGCCAGATGCAAGATTTTGAATAACTGCTCGCTATGCGTATAGCCATAAGCAATACGGTAATTTCAAATCAGAAAGATGCTTTTCGAAGTCCTTGTTTAATGAGTGCTTCGTCTAGCATCTTTTTTTATTTGGTATATGTTGCTCCTTTACAATGTGAAAATAATGTTGTATAATGTCGAATGAGGGGGTATAGCATGAATTCGGTAATATATAATCCGTTAGAGGAGTATGAAAGCAAGTTTAAAGACGCACATGCCCAAAAAACTCACAACTTTTTTGAAGACTTGGTTAAGCAATCAGGTGTTGATGTTGCAAAAAATCAAGAAACAGTCAGGCTTTACAATGAATATAAAGAAAACCTGGCAAAAATCAGGAAAAAACTCGGTTGGATGAAATTTTTGAGGGTGTTAATGTGCATTACTCTTATTTTGATACCGCTTGTGATTTTAAAGACAACGCCGAGAATCAAAGAGTTAAGGGCAGAAATCGAAAATGCTGCCATGAAGTGTGAAGAACTTTTGGCAGAAGCCAACCGTCAGATGCTGCCTCTCAACCAACTGTTTACCGACCGCGATGCCTTGAATATTATCGAGTCGGTCATTCCGTTGATTTCGTTCGACAAGTGTTTTTCTATAAAACAGGAAGCCGATATGAAAATCAATTATGATTTTTGTGAATATAATGACGATGAGCAGTCGACAGTAGATGTTTTAGCGGGAAATTATAACGAAAACCCGTTTTTGTTTGAAAACAAACTGATACATACAATGGGTACGGAGGTTTATCACGGTTATAAAACCATCTATTGGACAGAAACATACCGCGACAGTGACGGCAGAATGAGAACCAGGACAAGGTCGCAAACCCTTCACGCAACCGTCACAAAACCAAAGCCGTATTATACTTCTCAGGTTGTGCTTAATTATTGTGCGCAAGGCGGTCCCGATTTGGAGTTCAGCCGAGATGCATCGCATCTTGAACAAAAGAGTGACAGGGAAATCGAAAAGATTGTTAAGCGCGGAGAAAAGACGTTAAAGAAAAAGACCGATAAAGCAATCCGTCAAAACAGTGACTTTACCAGCATGTCGAATTCGGATTTTGAGGTTATGTTTGATGCGCTCGACAGAACTAACGAGGTTCAGTTCAGAACACTGTTCACACCGCTTGCACAAACCAACATGGTTGACCTGATTCGTTCAAAAGTCGGTTACGGTGATGATTTTAATTTTATAAAATCAAAGAGAACCAATCGAATCATAACCAACCACAGTCAGGGCAGGGTTATAAATCTGCTTCCCGGGGACTATGTGTCATATTCTTTCGATATAATTAAAGAAAATTTTGTTACAAAAAACACAGAATTTTTCAAAGCGGTTTACTTTGATTTTGCACCTCTTCTGGCAATTCCCATATATCAGGAGAGACCTGTGCATTCGCTCAAACCGATACCTGAGTATTCGCAGGTGTATTCGCTTAAAGAAAGCGAAGTGTTGGCGAACGCGGTTGATTACAGTTATGTTGTGCATCCAAATACAAAGACTCGGGCGATTTTAAAAGCATCGTTTGTCAGTTCCCGCGATAAGGTTGACACGACGTGTATTACGGCATATTCTTATGACATAGAAAAACGGATAGACCTGGTACCTATGTACGGTGGAGATGGTCGTTATCACAACGTGCCGGTCGAATGGGACGAATATCTGCCGCTTGAAGCCAGCAACCATTTCTGCATTTCTACTCAAGAAATAGCGCAGAACAAATCGGTTATAGCAAGTCGAAACGGCTTGTGTATATTTAATTCTTAGAACAAAAAAGGAGAAATTAAAATGGCAAATCAATTAGATGAACTTAATCCCGAAGTAAGAGAAGAAGGGCTTGAAACAAACGTTATAGTCAAAAAAATCCCTGCTGAAGTTGGTGTGGGTTCTAAAATCTTCGAAGTTATTTTGTGGATTTGCGGTATAATTCCGGGGTTGATTTTCTTGTTTATGAAAATAAGCGCCCAGAAACATTTTGACCAATTACAGCAAAAAATTCAGAGAAACGCATCACAGATTGACAATTATCTTGAACAGAGAGTTATGGTGCTTCAAAACTGTGCTCGTCTTTTGGATAAGGCTATTGACCTTGACAAGAGTACCTTTGAAAACATAGCCAAATTCAGGTCGGGCAACGTTGGTGATGCCGATGCAGCACGTAACGAAATCGGCGGTCAAATCGAAACAATGTCAAGAGATATTAATGTCGCTGTTGAAAACTATCCCGACCTTCAAGCTCATCGCGAAATTGCCGATGCAATGCAACAGAATATGTACTTACAGCGCGAGATAACCGCAGCAAGAGAACTTTATAATGACACTATCAACGAGTGGAATAAAGACATTTTTGCTTGGCCTACCAAGAAAATTGTTGCTGCTAAAAATGGTTATACCACAAGAATTCCTTTTGTTGCTTCGAAAGAAGTCAAGGAGCAGGCAAAGGCTGTTTTCTTCTAATTGCACAAAAGAGTCCAAACCGAACGTTTGGACTCTTTTTTTGTCGGGTTATCAACAAAGCATTTCTTTGATATCGTTCATAATATCACTCATGGCTTTGGTTGCTTTCCCGGTTTTACGGCATATTTCTTTGTTGTTTGAACAAAGGCATTTAAGCGCCAAGGTAATTCCCATTCCGGCGATTATACCGGCACTCATTCCACGGATAAAACACATACAACTTTTCACAAAAAACGCTCCTTTCAAAGGCTTTACTGCTAAAATCAGTTTGCCCTCTGCGAGCGTTTTTATTCTGTGGGTTTTAAATCCATGGACATAGTTTGCGAACGGCAAGTTTAGACAAAATCGGACCAATACACCCCAAAAATGACGATATTACCACAGCAAAAATAGCGTGGGTATACCGAAATTTTAAAAACGAATCAATCATAAAAAAGCCGAGTCCCAAACAAGAACCGTAACCTTCTGCCAACACAAGTACAGCAAAGCATTGAGAAAACAAAGAACCCGTTGCTGAAAGAATCGTAGGTAGAATAGCAGGAAAATATAGTTCAAAGAACAAAAATTCTGCATCGGCACCGCCTTTTTTCAGCAAAAACCAAGTGTTAATGTCGACATTTTTTAAGGCGTTTTTTAAGGCGTCGGTTAGCAAAAAGACTCCAAAAAACAACAAAAAAATTATTTTTGATACTTCACCAACGCCGAAAATCAGCATTATAACGGGCAAAAAAGCAAGTTTTGGAATGGGCATGAAAGCGCAAAACAAGCGGTCTATGCCGGGCTTTTTAGAACAGTAATATCCTAAAAGCACCGATAACGGCAACGCGAGCGCCATCGACGACGTAACTCTTAAAAAACTGGCAAGCGCATGGGTCAATAGTTCCAAAATGATTTTTTCACCCCATTGCAGTCAATTTCAGTATTGTCAGTAATTAAGAGGTATGTAGCCACTGCCTCAACCGTTTCGCCTGAGGGGAGAATCGCCTTTTTGTAGGTTGGCAGTTTTGTGTCGGAGGGCAATGACAACAAACTCAATGCTCGCGAGACCTCAGTGCCGTTTGGATTTAAATTACAAATGTCGGCCGCTTCATTGAAGCATCGCATAAAGTTTTCTATCTGTGGTTTGTTTTTTACTGATTTTTGGTTTAAAACCAAAACACCGAGGTCGTTTTGGCCAAGGCGGGATAGGATGTTATAACCTTGTTCGGCGCACATAGATGCATAAGGTTCAGGCAGAATACAGGAATCAACCGAACCGGAGATTAAAGCCGAATACCGTGCCGTAATGCTTTGCACGGGCACTTTGTTAAACTGCGTTTTATCGAATATTCGGTGTGCTGCAAATTCTATAACGGTACCGGTGCTGACACCCACCGACCGAGCTGCTTGTGACAAGGTGTTGTGACGTGATACAAGGCAATAATCACCGCTTGTTGCGGTCAGTATCATGTCTTTTCGGCCACCGGATATCTCGCGCGAGACGGTCAGCATGTCTGAGATACAGACATCAACCGAACCGTTTCTGAATGCTGAAGTGCGAGAAAAAGCATCGGTAAAAAGTATTATTTCGGTATTTTCGCAAAGGCTTGCCGCCACTGCCACCTGTACCGAGTCAACGTCTGGCATAACACCTATTTTAAGCACAGGTTTTCGGCTTAAAACGGCGGCGATAATGACAGTAATCGCTGCCAAGGCACATCCCAATATTATAAAAATCTTCGGTTTCATTTTGCCGATTTACCGTTCCATCTCGAGATAAGATTATTTTCAATGCCTGCTGTCAGCAGAAACCTACCCAACGTAACCCGATAAAGATCTTCAAGTGACTGAGGCGACTTGTAAAACGGCGGGACAAGAGGCGAAACAATGGCACCACAGAGCGACAAGGTCTCAAGGTTTTTAAGTGTGATTGCGCTTAACGGAGATTCCCTGAGTCCGATTACAAGTTTTTTTCGTTCTTTCAGCATTACATCAGCAGCGCGGATAAGCAATGTTTCGCCGCATCCTGAGGCTATGCGTCCGACGGTACTTGCCGAGCAGGGAAGGATTAGCATGCAGTCGGCAGTGTTTGTTCCTGAAGATAAAGGCGCAAACAGGTTATCATTGTTAAATCTCGTTACCTTCTGCTTACGCCTGAGGTAATCATATAGCCGTATGCCACACTCCTGTTCAAAAATTTGCGCACCGCAGTCACTTGCTATTACGAACAGTTCGTGATTTTCCGAAAGATGGTCTATTGCCATTTTTGCCAACACGGTACCCGAAGCACCGCTTATTCCTAAGGTGATTTTCAAAACTTACACTCCAAAATTGTTTTAAATTAAATCTATGCAGAACAGCACTAAAAATAGAACCGAGCAAATGCCGTTAAGGTTTAAGGAGGACGCACTTTTGACGGCGGTCTGCATAATTATCGAAATAAATGCTACAGCCAAGGCGGTAAAGGGTCCCGCCGAAGAAAAAAGAACAAATAAAGCAAGGAAGAGATTAGACCCCAAAAAAGTATATGCTGCAATTTGGCGTGCTTTAACTTCGCCGTAACGTGCAGGAACAGAGCAAAGACCGTATTTGCGGTCAAATTCAATATCACTAACAGAATAAAGTATATCGAATCCCGCAACCTGTAACAAAAGCGCTAAAAAAAGTAGAATTATTGGTAGGTTGAGGGTGTTTGTAAGTGCAATAAAGGGACCTAAAACCGAAAGGCCGCAAGCTGCACCCAAATAAAAATGGCAAAGCGCGCAAAACCGTTTTTGGAACGAGTAAAAAAGGCAAAAGATAATAGCAAACGGAAGAAGAAGTACGCATATCGGTCGGGTGAACAGTACCGATAAAAACAGCACTGCGACGCTCATAATAACCGATACAACAGCAAAACCAGTGTTGATTCTGCCGGACGGCAGTATGCGGTCAGCCGTCCGATGGTTAAGCAGGTCGAACTTTCGGTCGCAGAGGCGGTTAAATGCGTTGGCGGCACTTCTTGCCGAAAAAAGAGCCACTAAAACAGCCAAAATTAGCCAAGGGTTACGGCTGCCCGAAAACAAAATCGCTACAATGCCGTAGGGCAACGAAAAAAGGCTATGCGGTAACATAACGAGTTCAGAAAAGGATGCAAATGCTTTTTTAAAATATCCCGTAGTCATTCCACCTATTGCGTACCAATTGTTTTATAGCGGGTGGCACCTCGGCTTTTACTTGAGCAGTGCCTCTGCGTTTGGAGGTTGCGTCGATGCCTATTCTCGCACCCATTTTGCCAAAATCGGTTGCAACACCGGATGAAGTGTCAAGGTCATCTAAAGCACCCTTTGATATGACGATATCCTTCTCATAATCAACGTTGTTGAAAATCCGCCACAAAACGGCGGTGCGGTCAAAAATATCAACATCCTTGTCGACTGCTACAATAAATTTCGAGGTACAAAGTTGTCCTGAACCCCATATAAAATTAAATACCTTTCTCACCGCCGAAAACGAGGTGTCATTGACGCTGACAGTGAGCGCCCCATGAAAAACGCCCTCGGGGAAAAAGTGGATGTCGTTAATTTCGTTGCACATAAGTTTAAGTGTAGGCAAAAACAATCTTTCGGTGGCAAACCCTAAAAAATAGTCTTCTTTAAGCGGAGCGCCGGTGACGGTTGCGGTAAAAATCGGGTGTTTCTGACGGACAGTAAGCAGGGGAGTAAACACGGCATGTTCACTTACTTCCGAATAATATCCCGTGTGGTCGCCGAACGGTCCCTCAAGACGTGTTTCGTTGGGGTCGCAGTAACCTTCAAACACAAAGTGGGAGTGTGCCGGTACTAATAGGTCGGACAAACGGCTTTTGCGTAGTTTTATTGGTGCGCCTTTGATAAGTCCTGCAAATCGAAATTCGTCGAAAAACATCGGCAACGGAGCCGAAGCACAATATAAAAGCAACGGGTCGACACCTACGGCTATCGAAACAGGCATTTTTTTATTTCGGTTTCTGTATTTTTGAAGTATTTTTGCGCCGTCTTTGTTTTTGTGAAAGTGCAATCCCAACCTGCCGTCGGAAAAAATCTGCAGGCGGTAAAGCCCTTTATTCTGTACGTTGGTTTCGGGGTCTTTTAGCACTGTTATAGCGGTGGTTATAAACTTTCCGCCGTCTAACGGGTAGGTTTTAAGTGCAGGCAGTTTTGAAAAGTTGGGATGTTCTGCAATAAGCTTTTTGGGTTCGGGGATAACATTTGGGAACACGCCAAGGTATTTTTTGACAGAAAAAGCACTGCTAAACGGAGTTTTTCCACATAAAGTGTAGGGGTCAAAAATGTGTTCACCCAGTTTTGCCAAATCGCTTATACTGTCTACACCTAATGCATGGCACATCAGTTCGGCAGTTCCAAAAGCATTCATAAAAAGGGGAAAATCGGAGCCTTTTATATTTGAAAAAAGCAGGGCGTTACCGCCTTTTGCAACCACCTGTGAGGCAATTTCGCCAGCCTCGTAAACGCTGTCAACAGGGACGTTAATTTCGGATAAAAGTCCTTTTTTGCGCAACAACGATATAAACCCCGTAAGGTCACTCGACATCTTTTTGCTCCTTTGTTTTGTCTTTGCCAAGAAATTGCGAAATCCCAAAAATGATTAAAAACGATGCGAAAAGCCGCGACAGGTAGCGGGAACCAATATATCCAGCGCAGAAGTATCCCACAACCGCACCCACAATACCGCCTGCCCACATAAGAAGCACCGTTTTCCACTCAATCTGTTTTTTTACAGCATAGGTTATTACGGCAAGCAATCCTACCGGCAGAAAAAACAACAGATTCATACCTTGTGCAGTCAGTTGTTCGACCGAGGCAAATGCAGTTAGAAAAATCAGTAACACTCCTCCGCCACCCATTCCCATAGCGCCCAAAACACCTGCCAAAAAACCGGAAATCAGCGAAACGGTCATTTTAAAATCAACCTCATTCCTGCCCATATCATAAAAAGGGCGAATATTTTCCTTAAAAGTTTTTCGTTTAACCTGCCGAGTAAACTTGTTCCTACCCAGGCGCCAAGCAGCCCTGTGGGCAAAAGAGGTGCAACATCCAAAAAGGATACGTTACCGGAATTTAAATAAAGTGAAGCGGAAATTATTGACAATGGCATAATAACTGCAACTGAGTTGGCATGCGCTTTGTGTCGGTCGAGTTTAAGCCCCGATAAAATAGGTACGGCAATCATACCGCCGCCTGCGCCTAGCAATGCATTGACAAAACCGCAACCTGCACCGCCCACGATTTTTCTGATATAATGACTTTTTATGAAAACCACTCCGAAATCGCAACATTTAACATATTTTTTGACAAATAAACAAGCATTATACCAACGCAACTTTTTGATGTCAATTAAAAAAGTGGGATATTGTTAAAAATGACGAAATATTGTATATTCCTTCCAAAAAAGCAGGGTTAAATTAAGCAAAGTTTTTTTGAGTGAAAGGGTGTACTTTTTTGAATTAGAAGGTATAATTTAATTGACAGTAAAAACCATGTACTTTTGCCTGTTTTGGCAAAGGTTGACACAAAAACGGGGTGCATTTTATGCTTCAGTTAAAGTGGGTATGGAAAAATATGAAGGGCAAACGAAGGTATTTCGTTGTCGGTATGATTCTTTGTGTCATAGTGACCGCAATGCAGATAGTAACGCCCAAACTAACACAGGTCATTATCGATGAAGTTTGGAACGGTGGCGGCACCGCAATGTTTTTTATAAACATTATAATTGCCGTTGTTTTGGTCAAACTTCTGCGCACTGCTTTGCGCTTCGTGGTGATCTGTTTTTTTGAAATTTCTTCTCAAAAGGTACTTGTCACTATTGAGAGAAGCCTTTTTGCAAAACTCGTCACCCAAGACCATGAGTTTTTTGACCGCAATCGAACGGGTGATATAATAACAAGGGCAACGGGTGACTTAGACCACATACGTCACGTTATTGCCGGTGTTACCAAAGATGTTACCGATGCGGTTGTGCTGTTTGCGAGTGCGCTTGTCTTACTTGGCACCATGCATATAGGACTTACTGTGGCAATGATGATAATCTGCCCTATAATCTTTATTCTGACCATGCAATACTCCAAGTACATAAGACCTAAATATGTTGAACTTCGTAATTATTCTGCTAAAATCAACACCGTAGCCCAAGAAAATATTTCGGGCAACCGAGTTGTAAAGGCTTTTTCGAAGGAAGAATTTGAGGAAGAACGTTTTAAAGAGTGTTGCGAGGAGTATGCCGAATGCAACATAAAAGTTGCCGAAAAGCAACAGCTTTTTGCCCGAATAATCGGTTTTGTGACCGACCTTTTGGGTGTTATACTCATCGTCATTGGTGGATATTACGTTATCACCACCAAAGATAACTCGGGTGTTTTTCAACTGACCCTTGGTGAATTAGCCGCATTTTCAAGCATGAGATATATGCTTGCGACACCGTTGCAGACTGTTTCCAACGCAGCCAACAGTTATCAACAGTTTGTGGCTTCTGCCGATAAGGTTATGGAGATGTATTATGACGCTCCGCTTATTGCCGACCGTAACGACTGCTATGACACAAAAGAGCGTATCAAAGGTTCGATAAAATTTGACAATGTTTCTTTTTCGTTTAAAGATAAAAAGGTGTTCGAGAACATCAGTTTTGAAATAAAGCCTGACGAAACCGTTGCGATAATGGGACCCACAGGTTCGGGCAAAACTTCACTAATAAATCTCTTGTGCCGAATGTATGAGCCTGATTCCGGCCATATATATGTCGACGGCATTGACGTGCATATGTGGAAACTGTCAAAATTGCACAGTTCCATAGGTGTTGCCATGCAGGATGTTTTCCTGTTTTCCGATACCATTAAGGAAAATATAGCCTACGGAAACCCAGAAATGCCAAACAAACAGGTTGAGACCTATTCCAAGGTTGCCGATGCCGACGGATTTATCAAAAAACTTGACGAACAGTACGACACGGTAGTCGGTGAACGAGGTGTTGGTCTTTCGGGAGGTCAGAGGCAAAGAATTTCGCTCGCACGTGCTTTGGCTGTTCAACCGCCGATACTTATTCTTGATGATACGACTTCGGCGGTCGACATGGAGACCGAAAAGCATATTCAGGATGAACTTTTAAGCCTTGATTTTTCCTGTACAAAGATAATCGTTGCTCAGCGTATATCGTCGGTTCGCCGTGCTGACAGGATTTTTATTCTCAACGGCGGAAAACTTGAGATTGGAACACATGACGAACTTGTATCACGTCCCGGTTACTACCGTGAGATATGTAAACTGCAAAACATTCCCGACCTACCCGAGATTGCTGAAGAGAAGGAGGCGGTAAGTGATGGCAGAAAGTAAACAGAGGAAAAAAATAGAGCGCAATACATACGGCGTTGACGAAACACTGGAAAAAGAGTTTGACGCTTCGCACTTAAAACGAAGTCTTGTTTACGTAAAAAAATACATGTGGGAACTTATATTGGCTTTGGTTCTCGCGCTAATTGCCACGGTTGTCACGCTTTTCGGCCCGCAGATAGTCAGTGCCGCCATAGATAACGGCATGACCGAGGGCGGCAGCCGTTACGGAGACCTCTCGTACATTTTCACTCTTGGCGGTCTTTATCTTTTGTGCATTACCGTTTCGGCGGTGGTGACGGCGTGGCGAGTTTTAATTGTCGCAAGAGTTGGTCAAAAAATCGTTCTCGATATAAGGCGTGACCTTTTCCACCATTTGCAAAAACTGCCGTTTTCGTATTACGATTCACGTCCGCAAGGCAAGATACTTGTGCGTGTCACTTCATACGTCGCTCAAGTTTCCAACCTGCTTTCAAGCGGTATTGTAAATGCGATAATTGACGTTATAACGCTTATAGTAATATTTGCGTTCATGCTTTCGACCAGCGTCACGCTGACAATCCCTGCACTTTGCGGATTACCTATACTCATACTGTTGCTATTTATACTTAAACCCGCACAACGCAAGTCGTACCAGGTTTATTCGAATAAAAAATCCAACCTCACTGCTTATACCTGTGAAAACATTGAAGGCGTGAGGGTTACCGAGATGTTTGACCGCGAGGAGAAAAACCAGACAATCTATCGCACACTCACCAGAGAAAGTTCAAACGCGTGGATAAACTCAGTGCGTATTTCGGCAATAATTACGCTTTCGACCGAAAATATTACAACGTGGGCGCAAATGGGCGTTTATGCTGTGGCGTTCTTTTTGATAAGACCTGAAAACGTCGGTGTCGGCGTTGTTATTGCCATGGCAAGTTATGCATCGCGTTTCTGGGGGCCGATTTCCAACCTAACGTCTATTTATAACACGCTTATAACCGCCATGGCATACCTCGAAAGAATTTTTGAGACTATGGATACGCCTATAGATATTGACGATAAACCCGATGCCAAGGAACTTCCGCCAATTAAAGGTGATGTGGAGTTCAAAGACGTTGTATTTGGGTATGACCCCGATATTAAGATACTTAAAGGTGTCAGTTTTAAGGTTAAGGCAGGGCAGTCGATAGCGCTTGTCGGCCCTACGGGAGCAGGCAAGTCGACCATTGTAAACCTTATCAGCCGTTTTTACGATATCGATTCAGGCGAGGTTTCTATTGACGGACATTCAGTCAGCGACGTTACTATAAGTTCGCTCAGAGGGCAGATGGGCATAATGCTTCAGGACCCGTTCATCTTCTCGGGAACGGTGGAGGATAACATACGTTACGGTAAACTTGATGCCACCGAGGAAGAGATAATCGCCGCGGCAAAAGCGGTTTGTGCACACGATTTTATATCAGAAATGCCAAACGGTTACAAAACGGTGGTAAAAGAGAGAGGAAGCGGTTTGTCGCAAGGTCAGAAACAACTTATTTCTTTGGCAAGAACGCTCATAAGCAATCCGAGAATACTTGTGCTTGACGAGGCGACCTCGAGTGTTGATGCTCGTACCGAGCAGATTTTACAGCAGGCGGTTGACCGCCTTATGGAAGGCAGAACCAGTTTTATCGTTGCACACCGATTGTCGACCATTCAAAAATGCGATACAATTATGTTTATTGCCGACGGTGAAATTGCCGAAAGCGGAACCCACGAAGAGTTGCTTGCCCAAAAGGGAAGATATTATGAGCTTTACACTGCGCAGGCAGTGGCGGAGAATTTATAGGGGCTTAAAATGGCTATTATTGAATTTGTAAATTGTTTTGTAGTTTTCAAACAAACTGATTGACAATTTGCGCTGACAGTGATAAAATTTTATGGTAAATTACCGCCGGAATTTAAGGCGATTATTAAGGAGGTCATTTTATGCCCAAAAAAGATATAAACTGGGGCGAACTCGGTTTCGGTTACGTTAAGACCGATTACCGTTTTGTTGCCAATTTTAAAGACGAAAAATGGGATGACGGAGCCCTTGTTACCGATGAAAACATTGTTATAAACGAGTGTGCAGGTGTTTTGCAGTACGCACAAACCTGTTTTGAGGGTCTTAAGGCTTATACCACCGAGGATGGTAAGATTGTTTGCTTCCGTCCTGACCTTAACGCACAGCGTATGGCTGATTCCTGTGAAAGACTTAAGATGCCTGTTTTCCCTGTTGAAAAATTTGTAGAGGCAGTAGAAAAGGTAGTAGCCGCCAATGCTGATTTTGTTCCGCCTTACGGATCGGGAGCAACCCTTTACTTGCGCCCTTACATGTTCGGCAGCAACGCAGTTATCGGCGTAAAACCTGCTACCGAATACCAGTTCAGAATTTTTGCAACACCCGTTGGTCCTTACTTCAAGGGTGGTGTTAAGCCTCTTACCCTTCGTATTTCCGACCTTGACCGTGCTGCACCTATGGGTACAGGTCACATCAAGGCAGGTCTTAACTATGCAATGAGCCTTTACAACATTGTTGATGCTCATGACAACGGTTTTGACGAGAATATGTATGTTGATTCGGCGACCCGCACCTATGTTGAGGAGACCGGTGGTGCCAATATCATCTTTGTGACCAAGGACGGTAAGGTTGTAACTCCTAAGTCCAACACTATTTTACCTTCGATTACCCGCCGTTCGCTCATGATAGTTGCTAAAGACTATCTTGGTCTTGAGGTTGAGGAAAGACCTGTTCGTGTTGACGAACTCGAAAACTTTGCTGAGTGCGGACTTTGCGGTACTGCCGCAGTTATCTCGCCTGTTGGCAAAGTGGTTGACCACGGCAAGGAAATTTGCTTCCCTGCAGGCATGACCGAGATGGGTCCCGTTACCAAAAAACTTTACGATACTCTTACCGGTATTCAAATGGGCAGACTTCCCGCACCGACCGGCTGGATTAAGGAAATTAAATAATTTTTAAACACCAAGCACCGCACATCTTCCGATGTACGGTGCTTTTTTTGTAGAAAAAACCACCAGCAGTGCCGGTGGTTATGATTTTGATTGACAAAACAACAAAAAGGTTGTAAAACCGTTTAAAGTGTGATAAACTATACATGCCAAACAAACATAATAAGAAAGATAATGGTTTAATATTCCAAGGACTATTTATACCTTTTTCTCAACATGACGATATATTCTGGTAAAAACGTATGCTTCGGCAAGTTGTGTTGTGGAATGGGTATCCAGACCATTATCTCTTGTGTTTGTTTGGCGACAAAATCGGGGTTATACGTTTTTCGGTGTGTGTAACCTTCGGTTGCACACACTTTTTGTTTTTGGAGGATAGCCAAACATGTTTGACAAGAAAGAATTTAACAGAAAACTAAAAACTTTAAGAAAGGAAAAAGGATATACGCAGGAACAATTTAGTGCTGTAATAGGTATCAAAAGGAATACGTACGCCCGATATGAGACCGATACAAATCCATCGTTGGAAGTGTTTTGCGATATATGTGAAGCACTTAGGTGTACATCGGATTATTTACTTTTTACCCCTGAACCCGAGCCGGAACAATGTCACCCGGAATCTCTTTAAGACATAAAAAAAGACCGTCACGAATTAAGAGTGACGGTCTTACTTGTTCTATTAAACCTCGCTGTAAATTACGGTTACGTCGGGGTGGAGTTGGAGAATAGATGCGGGCACCTTCGGGTCTACAGGGCCTTCCATAGAGGCTTTTAAAATATCATACTTGTTTTTGCCGTTGGCAACAAGCAAAATCTTCTTAGCCTGCATAATCGACATCATACCCATGGTGATTGCCTTCTTGGGAACATCGTCCTTAGAAGCAAAGAAACGTGCGTTAGCCTCAATAGTCGAGGGGTCGAGTACAACAGGATGGGTTGCGGCGGTGAAGAACTCATCAGGTTCATTAAATCCAATGTGACCGTCAACGCCGATGCCTAAGAGTTGAAGGTCAATACCACCCAAAGATTTGATAAGTGCGTCATATTCATGACCCTCTTTTTCCAAATCTGCGGCTGTTCCGTTGGGGACAAAAGTTTTTGCCTTGTCGATATTGATGCTATCGAAAAGGTTTTTGTTCATAAAATAACGGTAACTCTGGTCATGGGTGCCGTCGAGACCGGCATACTCATCAAGATTAACCGATGTGACAGACGAAAAATCAATTTCGCCGGCGGCGTTTTTCTCAGCGAGTTTTTTGTAGGTACCTACAGGTGTGGAACCTGTGGCAAGACCTAAAACGCAATCAGGTTTCATAATGACCTGAGCAGCAATAATATCGGCTGCTTTGGCACTCAACTCTTCATAGGTTTTAACGGTGATAAACTTCATATACTTTTCTCCTTTAATCTATTTTGTGACCTTTTGCAATTATTTTTGCTACAATTCGGTCAACATATTCTTCACAGTGCTCTTCACTTTCAACCATTACGCGAACCACCGGTTCGGTTCCGCTTTGGCGAAGCAAGGCTCTGCCTTTGCCGTTTATAAGTTTTTCGACTTCTTCCTTTTCTGCTAACACATCTGCGTCGGTGGTGGCGGCGTTTTTATCCTTAACACGAACGTTTTTGGTAACCTGAGGATAAAGTTTTACTTGTTCGGTAAGTTCTGCAAGGGTCGATTTTGTATCGCAAATCTCCTCGGTTATCATAATAGCGGTGAGAAGGCCGTCGCCTGTAGTAGCGTATTTTTTTAGTATGATATGACCTGACTGTTCACCGCCCAAGCCATATTCATTGTCTTGCATGCATTCATAAACAAATCGGTCGCCTACGGCAGTCTGAACGCAGTTCATACCGGCTGCCTCTAAACTTGCTACAAATCCACTGTTGGACATAACGGTAGCAACAACCGTGTTGTTATTAAGCATTCCGCGTGATTTGAGACGTTTGCCGAGAACGTAGAGCATCTTGTCACCGTCGACCTCGTTACCGTTGCCGTCTACCGCGATACAACGGTCACAGTCTCCGTCAAAAGCAAAACCGAAATCAAGGTGTTGTTCTTTTACTAATTTACAAAGATTTTCAATGTGGGTCGAACCGCAGTCGCGGTTGACATTAAGACCGTCAGGCTGGTCACCGATAACAACCGTCTGCGCGCCCAAAGCACCAAATACTTGACGTGCTATCATCCACGAAGCACCGTTGGCACAATCAAGACCAATTTTAAGGTTTTTATAAGAATGTGATGCCAAAGAAATAAGGTATGCAACATAACGGTTTCTGCCCGAAGCATAGTCAACAATACAGCCAATACGCTCTCTTGTTGCTAAGGGTAAGTCGTTGTCTTCAATACCCAACGCTCCCATGTTACCGTCAATATAAGCCTCAATAAGTGCGGTGGTCTTATCGTCAAGTTTTTCACCAAAACGGTTTATAACCTTAATGCCGTTGTCATAGAAAGGGTTGTGTGAAGCGGTTATCATGATTCCACAGTCAAAATCATCCTGTCGAGTGACAAACGAAACACTGGGTGTTGTGGTAACGTGAAGCATGTAAGCGTCGGCACCCGAAGCAGTGATACCGGCGACAATGGAATATTCAAGCATGTAACTCGAACGACGGGTGTCTTTTCCGATAACTATTTTGGGACGGTAACCGGTCTTAGCACAACCCGAGATAGGGGAAGAGTAGTACCAACCAAGAAACCTACCTACTTTATATGCTTGCATTGAAGTGAGTCCGCGGTTGGCTTCGCCTCTGAAACCGTCGGTTCCGAAGTATTTGTTTTTATAGTCGCCATCAATTGTGTTGCGGTCGATAACGATACTATCCCTTAAAAGTTCGTCGGTGGTAATACCAAAAAGTTCACAAAGTTGCAGTACTTTATCGATCTGCGGCAATGCCTGACCCATTTCCCATTTTGATACCGACTGACGTGATACATCCATCTTTTCAGCCAATTGTTCCTGAGAAATATTTGCGGCAACACGCAGGTTAGTAATTTTTTCACCAATAGTCATGTCAAAACTCCTTAAAAATTATTTGGGATGCTTTGATGCTACTATTATATACATTGTAGCACGTTATTATAATAATATCAAATACTTTTTACCATAACCACCAAGTTTTCATTGAATTTTTTGAAACCTGTGGTTGCTAAATTTGTGAACATTAATCAATAAAGACGCATAATACGACAAATCATGGCGCTGTTACCAATGTAAAAGGTAAACTTTTCTTTACAACAAAAAACCGACTAAAACAAGCACCAAAAGCAGCAACCAGCAGTTGCGAAAAAACAATATGTAAAGAATATGCATATAATTGGCAAATATTAGCCAAAAATGTATAAATATTTATTAAATAACTGTATTTTTGCATAAAAATTAATAAATTTGTAAATAGGGCTTGATTTTTCTAATAAAGAGTGTATAATGTGTATATTGATTAAATTTTCGGAGGATTTTTACTATGAAAGAAATAAAAAAAGTTGTTCTTGCCTATTCGGGCGGACTTGATACATCAATAATCATTCCGTGGCTTAAAGAAAACTACAATAACTGCGAAGTTATTGCCGTATCGGGTGACGTCGGTCAGGGAACCGAACTTGACGGTCTTGAAGAAAAGGCTATTAAAACAGGCGCTTCCAAACTTTATATTCTTGACCTTAAGGATGAATATGTTGAAGATTACATCTGGCCTTGTCTCAAAGCAGGTGCTGATTATGAGACATATTTGCTTGGCACTTCACATGCACGTCCTTGCATAGCAAAAGGTCTTGTTGATATAGCCCTTAAAGAGGGTGCCGATGCTATTTGCCATGGTTGTACCGGTAAGGGTAATGACCAGGTCCGTTTCGAACTTACTATTAAGGCTTTCGCTCCCGACCTTCATATCATCGCTCCTTGGAGAGAGTGGGATATTAAATCCCGTGAAGAAGAGATTGAGTATGCGGAGGCACACAACATTCCTCTCAAAATCAACCGCGAGACCAACTATTCAAAGGATAAAAACGTATGGCACCTTTCTCATGAGGGTATGGACCTTGAGAATCCCGCCAACGAGCCGCTTTATAATAAGGAAGGCTTCCTTGAACTGGGTGTAAGCCCCGAGCAGGCTCCCGATGTGCCTACATATGTTACCATTCATTTCGAAAAGGGTGTTCCTACTGCTGTTGACGGCAAGGAAATGAGCGCTCTCAAAATTGTTGAGACCTTGAATGAAATCGGTGGCAAAAACGGTATCGGATTGCTTGATATTGTAGAAAACCGTCTTGTAGGTATGAAGAGCCGTGGTGTTTACGAGACTCCCGGCGGTGCTATTCTTTACAAAGCCCACGAGTTACTGGAAATGCTTACTCTTGACCGTGATACATCTCACTACAAGAAACTTGTTTCTCAGAAATTCGGCGAACTTGTATACTTTGGTCAGTGGTTCACACCTTTAAGAGAGGCTCTTTCGGCTTTTGTCGATTCTACCCAGCAGAATGTAACGGGTGACGTAAAACTCAAACTTTACAAAGGAAATATCATCAACGCCGGTATTACTTCTGAGTATTCACTCTATGATGACGAGATTGCTTCCTTTGGTGATGACGAGGGTGCATATGACCAAACCGATTCGGCAGGATTTATTAATCTCTTTGGTTTGCCCTTAAAAGTCCAGGCAAAACTTAATAAAAAATTAGGCAAATAATAAAAACGACGCGACGGGATTTTGGTTCCGTCGCGCCTTGTAACTTTTATATAAAATACAGGAGTCTTTAAAATGAAACTCTGGACAGGAAGATTTAAAAAGGAATTAGACCCTAGAACCAACGATTTCAACCGTTCGTTGCCGTTTGACAGCCGTATGTACCGTCAGGACATTGAAGGCTCGGTTGCCCATGCCGAAATGCTGGGCGCTATGGGTATTATCCCCAAAGACGATATGACAAAGATAGTCGAAGGCTTAAAGGGTATTCTTGCCGATATTGAATCGGGTGAACTGCAGTTCGACGACGTTACCGAGGATATTCATACCTTTGTAGAGGCTGAACTCACCGCAAGAATCGGTGATGCAGGCAAGCGTTTGCACACTGCCCGCAGCCGTAACGACCAGGTTGCACTTGATATCCGTCTTTACTTGCGTGATGAGTGCGACGAACTGGTTTCTTTGCTCAAGTCATTTGTAGAAACCATAGCCCTGAAAGCCGAAGAATATTCCGACACCGTAATGCCGGGCTATACTCATCTTCAACGTGCACAACCCATTGTTTTTGGGCATCAGTTGTTGGCGTATGCAGAAATGGCTATGCGTGATATCGACCGTATAAAAGACTGCAGAAAGCGTATGAACGTGTCACCGTTGGGCTCCTGCGCACTTGCAGGTACGACCTATCCGCTTGATAGACAACTGGTAGCCGAAAAACTTAATATGAACGGTGTAACCCGAAACAGTCTTGACGGCGTTTCCGACCGCGATTTTTGTATGGAATTATCGGCTGCGTTGTCGATTGTTATGGTACATCTTTCGCGTTTTGCTGAGGAGATAATTCTTTGGTGTTCGGGCGAGTTTAAGTTTGTAGAACTTGACGATGCTTTTTCAACCGGCTCCTCTATTATGCCGCAGAAGAAAAATCCTGACATTGCCGAACTGGTAAGAGGAAAATCAGGACGTGTGTTTGGCGATACAATGACATTGCTGACTGCAATGAAAGGTATTCCGCTTGCATATAATAAGGATATGCAGGAGGATAAAGAGGCAATTTTTGATGCTGTTGATACCGTAGAAAAGTGCCTCACCGCGTTTATCCCCATGCTTGGCACCATGAAGGTAAATAAACAGAACATGAGAAAAGCGGCATCGGGTGGATTCATTAACGCTACCGACTGCGCCGACTTCCTTGTAGGCAAGGGACTTCCGTTCAGAGATGCGTATAAGGCAACGGGTGAGTTGGTTGCAAGGTGTATTGAACTTAATACCACGCTTGAAGAATTGCCGATGCAAGAATATAAAGCAGTTTGCGATTTGTTTGACGACGGTGTTTATACCGCCATAAACCTCGACAAATGTGTTGCTGACCGTACCGTTTACGGCGGACCAGCACCTGTAAGGGTCAAAGAACAGGTTGCCGAAATGATGGCAAGACTTAAAGAAATTTAATCCCTGTAATGTCAAAACGGCTTGTACTTTCATATTATATAGAAGGTTGACCGAGGTTGTCTCTTGGTTTGACCGAATAGTAAAATAATGGAAGGTAAAAGCATGAATAATAACGATTTTTACGGATGTAACTCTTGCCGCGGTTTTTGTTATGCGGTTATCCCCGGTATTTTGGTCGCACTTCTTGCCGCCGCCATTGGTGTCATTATAGGCACTGTATTCGTATCAACAATAATAGAAAATCTTGCTGCTGTTGTTGTGCTGGCAATAGTATTTTTTGTGGCACTCGTCATTTTGGGCGTAGCCCGTTTCTGCCGTTGTCGCAGAGGATAATTTTTGAAGACGTTCCGCAAGGAACGTCTTTTAGCGTATTGTATAATATATTATTCGGTCGCAGAATCCCTCCACCAACCTGACGGTTGGTCGCACTCCCTTTAGACAAGGGAGGTGCCTTCAGAGTGACAGTGCATTTTAGCAAAATATCTGTTGAAAATTTTTCGGGTTTGTGATATCATGAACTTACCACGCGAACAATTTTTTGGAGCAAAGTATTTAGGGAAAGATACCTTGGTAAAAGGTGTCTCTCCTATATTCCCTATGCTTTGCTTCGGAATGTTTGCGTGGTAACAAACGGAGAACACTTTTTCGGCGTGCTCTTCGGGGCACGCTTTTTTATTTTTGTTGCAATTTTTATTTTAATGTGATATTATACAAACATACCACACTACAGTTTATTATGAGAATTATTATCTTCCACATTTGAGAAAATACCTTGGTAAAAGGTGTTCTCTCTATTCTCTTTTGTGGAAGAAAAATCGGTGTAGTGTGGTAGCGAAACCGAGGGAAACACTTTTTCGGCGTGCTCTTCGGGGCACGCTTTTTTATTTTCAAAAAATTCAGGAGTGTAAACATGAAACTTGATTATGATTTTGTTGAAGCCGCATTTCTTTATGTTAATGAAGACGGAAGTTTGAAAATCCCCGAACGCTTTTTGAAAGTTTTAAATGCAAATCCCGGTGAAAAAATGCAGGTTATTTCAGTAACCGACTGTATCATTATCGAACGCAAACAAAAACCACCGGTTACATATCTTGAACTCATGCGGAAATAAAATTTCTACTTGCTAAGGGAAATTTTATATATTATCAGTGAATTTGCAGGGGTTCATTGTACTCAAAAATGTCATTTTGAGAGAATGCGAAGAAACTGTTACGAACAACCGCGGGTTGACAAAGGGGAGTTGTGCGGTATAATAATTTTGAAAGGAAGAGGTTTATGAAACTGCTTTTACATACCTGCTGTGCACCGTGTTCAGTTATGTGTATAGAAACACTTAAAAATGAGGACATAAAACCTGTGCTGTATTGGTACAACCCTAACATACATCCTGTGAAAGAATACAGAATGCGCAAAAACACGCTTACCGAATATGCGGCGAGCGTGGGAGTTAAGGTTTTATATGAGCACGAGTACGGTCTAAGGCATTTTATCGAGGGCGTTTATCCCGATTTTGACGGCAGATGTTCTTTCTGCTATCGTGACCGTTTGTTTAAAACTGCCGAATTTGCTAAAACTAATGGTTTTGATGCCTTTACCTCTACTTTATTCATAAGTCCGTACCAAAATCATGAACTCATGAAAGAAATAGCAAATGAAGCCGCCGAAACATTTGGTGTTGAGTTTTTGTACCGTGATTTCAGGCCCTATTTTAAAGAGGGACAGGAAAAAGCAAGAGAGCAAGGACTTTATATGCAAAAATATTGCGGTTGTATCTTCAGCGAAGAAGACCGATACAAAAAAAGATAGAAAAGCGACGAAGTTCAGGTGCGTCAGTGCAATGAGGATGCTTTATTATCTAGTTGAATTTAATATAAACAACAAAACCCCACTGCAAAATTGTTTTGCGGTGGGGTTTTAGCATATCCAAAATTATTTTTTCTCGCCCATGGTGAGCACCATAACGGCTTTTTGGGCGTGCAGGCGGTTTTCTGCCTCGTCAAAAATCTCGTCGGCATGCTTTTCAAAGGTTTCGGCGGTGATTTCCTCTCCACGGTGAGCAGGTAAGCAATGCTGAACCATAGCGTCCTTGTGAGCAAGAGCCATAAAGCCTTCGTTTACCTGGTATTCTTTGAACACCTTTTCGCGGACTGCTTTTTCTTCTTCTTGACCCATGGATGCCCATACGTCAGTAAATACAACGTCGGAATCCTTTACTGCTGCGGCAATGTCCTCGGTGCAGGTAAATGTGCCGTTAGCGGCTGCCCATTTGCAGATATCGGCATCGGGTTCGTATCCTTTAGGACAAGCAACGGCTACTTCCATACCCGTTTTAATACCACCGACAATCAGCGAGTTTGCCATGTTGTTGCCGTCGCCGACAAAGGTCATTTTAAGGCCTTTAAGCTCGCCCTTATGCTCTCTTATAGTCATAAGGTCGGCAAGTACCTGACAGGGGTGGCAATAGTCGGTAAGACCGTTGATTATGGGGATAGAACCGTACTTTGCAAGGTCTTCTACTTCCTTTTGAGCAAAGGTTCTAATCATAATACCGTCCAAATAGCGGGACAATACACGTGCAGTATCTTCTACGGGTTCACCGCGTCCGATTTGAAGGTCGCGTGAACTCAAAAACAAAGCCTGACCGCCCAATTGATACATACCTGTCTCAAACGAAACGCGGGTACGGGTAGACGATTTTTGGAAAATCATACCCAAGGTTTTACCATTAAGGTAGTGATGCTCTATACCATGCTTTTGGTCATATTTTAACTGGTCGGCAAGATTCAAAATTTCTTCAATTTCGGCAGTCGATAAATCCGAAAGTTTTAAAAGATGGTTCATTGTGCTATTACCTCCTTTAATACGGTAAGCGCTTTTTCTAATTGTTCATAAGTTATGTTAAGCGGTGGCAAAAGTCTGACCTTCTGTTTAGCGGTCAGCACAATAACGCCTTTTTTTATACATTCAGCAACTATTTGTTTTGCGTCGCCTTCAACCTCTATACCAAGCATAAGACCCATGCCTGCAATTGATTTAACACCCTTGGCGCCGTCTAATGATTTTCTTATAAACTCGCCCTTTTCGGTAACTTCCTGCATTAATTTTTCGTCAACGCGGTTGACTATTGTGAGTGCACCCGCACTTGCCACGGGGTTGCCGCCAAAGGTTGAGCCGTGGTCACCGGGACAAAGCACGTCGGCGGTGCGTTCACCCAAAAGACAAGCACCAATAGGAAGTCCGCCGCCAAGACCCTTTGCGGTCGAAATAACGTCGGGTTTTATGCCAAAATGCTCGATAGCAAAGTATTTTCCTGTTCTGCCGTTGCCCGTTTGCACCTCGTCAACAACTATAAGGAACCCGAATTTGTCGGAAAGTTCTTTAATGCAAGCAACAAAGTCTTGCTTTAAGGGGTTAACGCCACCTTCGCCCTGAACAGGCTCGAACATAACGGCGGCTGTGGTCTCGTCGACTGCATTTTTAAGTGCCTCGCAGTCGTTGGCGTCGATAAACTTAAATCCCGGAGTAAACGCGCCGAAGTCTTTATGAAAAACATCCTGCCCCGTTGCCGAAAGGGTGGTAACTGTTCTGCCATGAAAACTGTTTTTAAGGCAGATAATAGTACCCTCTTTACCTGCGTTTCGGTCGGAATAGTATTTTCTTGCAACCTTGATGGCACATTCGTTGGCCTCGGCACCTGAATTGCCGAAAAACACCTTTTTCATCCCGGATTTTTGGCACAAAGCCTCAGCAAGTTTAACGCAAGGTTCGGAATAATAAAGGTTAGAGGTGTGCTGCAAAGTTGCGGCTTGTTTCGCCACTGCAGCAGCCCATTCATCGTCGGCAGCGCCGAAGATGTTTACAGCGATACCGGAGCCCAAATCAATATACTTTTTACCGTCAATGTCGCAAAGTTCGGCACCTTTGCCTGAAATAAGTTCCAAATCAAATCTGCCGTATGTATTTGCGATATATTCTTTGTCTTTACTCTTAAAATGTTCCATATTACTTTCCTACAAACATAGTGCCGATACCTTCATCGGTCAAAGTTTCGATGAGTATGGCATGGGGAATACGTCCGTCAATAATAAATACCTTCTCTACACCGCGGCGGATAGCCTCGACACAACATTCAACCTTGGGTATCATACCGCCCTGAATAACGCCGTTTTTAATAAGCATACCTGCTTCACTTACGTTAAGTACACGAATGAGCGAATCGGGGTCGTCTTTATCCTTCATAAGACCTGCAATATCGGTCATTGAAATAAAACTTTCAGCCTTAAGTTCGCCGGCAATTCTTGCGGCGGCTGTGTCGGCATTGATGTTGTAAACGTTGCCGTTTTCGTCGCAACCAACCGTTGAAACAACAGGAATATAACCCTTTTCGAGCAGGTCCATAATGGGGGTGGTATCAATATCGGTAATTTCACCAACGTTGCCGTGAACATCGTCAAGACGTTCGGCTTTAATCATATGTCCGTCAACACCGCAAAGACCGACGGCTTTACCACCGGTGCACTGCAAAAGATTTACAAGGTCTTTATTGGTCTTGCCTGAAAGCACCATCTGAACAATGTCCATAGTTTCATCGTCGGTAACTCTGAGTCCGTCAACAAAAACGGACTCTTTACCGATTTTTTTGAGCATACCTGAAATTTCGGGACCGCCACCGTGAACAAGAACAACCTTGACACCGATAAGCGACATCAAAACGATATCGTGCATAACGGCAGATTTCAGTTCGTCGTTAATCATAGCGTTTCCGCCGTATTTTACGACAACGATTTTACCACTGTATTTTTGTATGTAGGGAAGAGCCTCGGTTAATATTTGGGCTCTTTGAGCGTTGTTAATATCCATTTTTATCACCTTTTTTGTAGCAACAGCATTTTTGACGGTTCGTTAAGTTCTGTAATCTCCGTTTATTTTTACATAATCATAAGTAAGGTCGCAACCCCAAGCGGTGGCTTCACCATCACCGGAGCCCAGCGAAATAAGAATACCGATTTCTTCTTCCAAAAGAATGGTTTTGGCTATTTCCTCGCTAAAATCAACACCTGAACCGTTTTTGCAAACATCGATGGTGCCTTTGTTACTGCTGAAGGCGACGTCGACCTTATTAACGTCAACGTCGGCTCCGCTATAACCAATAGCGCAAAGCACTCTGCCCCAGTTGGCATCGGCTCCGAAAATAGCGGCCTTAAGAAGTGACGAACAGGCAACCGATTTGGCAACGGTTTTGGCGGTGGCAATATCCTTTGCACCGTTAACTTTAACCTCAATAAGTCTTGTGGCGCCTTCACCGTCTCTTGCAATCATTTTACAAAGGTAAGAGGTAACGGCAAACAAAGCCTTTTTAAACTCGGCATAATCCTCACTTTCGGCATTGTCGATAATCTTGTTTTCCGCCATGCCGTTAGCCATAACGCAACACATATCATTAGTAGAGGTGTCGCCGTCAACACTTACCATATTAAACGAATCTTTAACATCATCGCTGAGCGCTTTTTGGAGCATTTCGTGACTTATATTACAGTCGGTAGTGATAAATACGAGCATGGTTGCCATGTTGGGGTGTATCATACCCGAACCTTTAGCAATACCGCCTATAATACATTCTTTACCGCCGACAGTAAACTTAACTGCAATTTCTTTAACGCGAGTATCGGTGGTCATAATACCTTCGGCGGCACTGAGGCTATCGTCATATTTAAGTTCTTTGGTAAGTTCGGCCATGCCGTTTGCGATGGGTGTAATGTCAAGCGGTTGACCGATAACACCGGTCGATGCTACGATAACGTCTTTTGCATTTATACCTGTGTGTTTCTCAACAAGTTCACACATACCTTCTGCAATTTCTATACCGTTGGCGTTGCAGGTGTTGGCGTTACCGCTGTTGCAAATAATGGCTTGAGCATAACCGTCGGCAATATTTGCTTTGGTTACGGTAAGCGGTGCACCTTTTACAAGGTTGGTGGTATAGGTTGCGGCTGCAACTGCCTTTTTATCACTTATAATGAGTGACAAATCCTTTTTTGTTTTGTTTTTACGTATACCGCAATGAATACCACTTGCTTTAAATCCTTTTGCGGCACAAATACCGCCATTGACAGTAATCATTTTAAATTTCCTCTTTTCTTAGAAATCCAATCCGGTTGCAGGGTCTAACCCTAACATGATGTTCATACATTCGACTGCGGCACCCGAAGCGCCTTTACCCAAATTGTCGAACCTTGACGATACGGTAAAGCGTTCCTCGTTGCCTTCTACAAAAATCTCCATATAATCCTTGCCCGACATATTGTTCGAACCGAGCATGGCAGGTGCATTTTCACTGTTTATGGAAGAAACATCAATAAACTTGCAATCTTTGTATTTATTAATGTAGGTTTGCTTTACAGCTTCAATTCCGCCTTTTACTTGGTTGCCAAAAAACGGAACGGTTACAAGCATACCACTGTAATAATCGTCGACAATGGGGGAGAAAACCGGCTTGTTGTCGAGTTTGCAAATAGCTGCCATTTCGGGCAGGTGCTTGTGTGCCTGACCCAAAGCGTAAATACGAGCACTGTATAATTCGTCGGTCTTGTCGTTTTCATACTGAGCAATCATTTTCTTGCCGCCGCCACTGTAACCTGTCAATGAAAAACAGGTGATAAGTGCATCGTGACCGATAATGCCGGCCTCGGTAAGCGGTGCTATAAGTGCATTAAATCCGCTTGCGTGACAACCGGGTACTGCAACTCTTTTAGCAGTGGGCAACTTTTCGGCAAGTTCCTTATATAGTTCGGGAAAACCATATACCCAATCAGGGTTAGTACGGTGGGCAGTCGAAGTGTCGATAACCCTTACATCGGGGTTTTCAATCATTGACACAGCCTCAATTGCCGCCGCATCGGGCAGGCAAAGAAAAGCAATATCGCAAGCGTTAAGGTACTTCTTTCGCTCTTCCGGGTCTTTTCGCAACGCCTCGTCAATAAGCATAAGTTCAATATCTTCTCGGTTCTGCAATCTTTCAATTATACGAAGTCCTGTTGTTCCTTCGCGACCGTCGATGAATACTTTATACATTTTTATACCGTCCTTTCCCAAAATTGAGTATAAATATACGAAACTTCCAAAATCATATTCATAATTATACACAAATAATGCATAAAATCAAGTGTTTTTTGCATTTTTATGAAAAAACATAAAAACCACAACGATTTTTTATAAAAGTATGCTAATTTGCCCAAAATAAGGCAAACTAAACAAATAACCAGTATAATATTTTAACCACTTTACGAATGGTTGTCAAGCATAATATATAAATAGGTGTAAATACATTAATATGTAAACAAACTGTAAGATTTTGCAAAACGAGGTTTACATTGGCAACAAGGTTTGATATAATGCAAAAAAAGATATTTGGGGGAAAAATATGCAACCCGGATTTACCGAAATTAAAACTTCTGCAAGGCAAACGTTAAAGTCTCATTGGCCCGAAGCCATCGCAATATCGGTCACCATAACTGCGTTGTCTTTGCTTGATATCATTTTGCAGGCGATACTTACCACCGTATTCAGGGTAGATACCGTGTGGTCGGTACTTGAACCTACCGAATTACCCAAGTACAGCGTAGTTGCAGGTGCGGGAATAACTGTGTTTTCAGCCCTTTACGGACTTTTGCTGTTTACACCGTTTCTTTTTGGCGCTCTCAGGTGGTTCTGGTTGCTTATTTATGGAAAAGACTGTTCTATCGGTGACGTTTTTTATTATTTCTCGTCGGGCAAATTGTTTTTAAAGACGGTGGCGTTATCGTTTTTACTGTTTTTGCGTATGGTCTTGGGCGCTATTGTGTGCTTTTTGCCGTATGCGGCGCTTAATCTTATGACTAAGCCCGAGTTGTATAATGCCTTCGGTTATTCAATGCCGGTTGAAATATCGGGATTTTTCCCTCTTGCATATTTTTTTGAACTTGCGGGTTGGTTTCTGTTTTTATTCTGGTGTTCAAGGTTTGCGCTCTTTTTCGTGGCACTTTTTGAACAACCCGAACTTTCGGCCAACGCCATGATTACCTACTCCATAGGTCTTACCAAAGGCAAACTTTTTAGGTTAGTCGGTTTCTTTTTCAGTTTCTTGGGTTGGCTTTTGCTTTGTGTGTTGGTGTTACCGGTGTTGTTTGTAATTCCGTTTGCGTTGGCATCGCTCATGGTCTACGGCAGGGAAGAACTGAGATTTTCTAAAACAGAGCAGCAAAATTTTGCCCCGAATATGCCTTTTTATAACCTCTGAAAAATTTTTTAAAAAAATACAAAAAAACACTTGCTTTTTTTTAACAAGTGTGTTATGATACCACTTGCGCTCAAGTAAGGTGGCAGTCGGCCGAGCGCAATAAACGATTGCAAGTCGGTGTTGATTGCGGTGAGGGTCCACCCGTTCCCATCCCGAACACGGAAGTTAAGCTCATTTGCGCCGAAGATACTTGGCTGGTGACGGCCCGGGAAAATAGGTAATGCCGACACTTGTCAGACGGTTGCTTAAAGCAGCCGTCTTTTTTTATTTTTCTCTTTAACTTTTTGTAAAGTTGTGTTATAATATGATAAATATATCGATTTCATGGTCAAGAGGCGTTTTGTATGAAGGATAAATATGACGTTATAATAGTCGGTGCGGGGCTTTCAGGTCTTTATGCCGCTTATAATCTTGACAGCAGAATAAATGCTTTAGTAATAGCCAAACGAGACCTGAGGCTTTGCAACAGCAATTTAGCCCAAGGCGGCGTTGCGGCTGTGCTGGACACAGTTAACGACAGTTTCGACCTGCATATAGAGGACACTATGATAGCAGGCGGCCACGAAAACCGACCTGAGGCTGTTGAGGTGCTTGTAAAAGAAGGCCCGGATGATGTTCGCAAAATGATAGAACTCGGTGCCGAGTTTGACAAGGAAGACGGTCATATTCATTCAACTCTTGAGGGAGGGCACAGTCGCCGCAGGATTGTTCATCACCGTGATACTACGGGCGAGGAACTTATGCGCACAATTATAGCGACAGTCACGCAACTTCCGAATGTTGATATTTTGGAGCAAACTTCAATAGCATTTCTTGATGAAGCCAATAACGGTTACTATGCTACGCTTCTTAAAGACGGAAAACTTGTAACCGTTTCGGCATCGTTTGTCATAATTGCTACCGGCGGATTGGGTCGAATGTATAATTACACCACCAATTCTTCCATTGCAACAGGTGACGGAATTGCGTTGGCACACGGTCTTGGTGCAAAAATTGAAAATTTGCATTATATTCAGTTCCACCCTACCGGTTTTGCCGGGGATAACTGTCGTGAACGCTTTCTTATAAGCGAGGCGGTCAGAGGTGAGGGTGCATATCTCGTCAACTGTCATCACAAACGATTTATGCATCATTATGATGAACGGTTGGAGTTAGCGCCGAGAGATGTCGTATCAAGAGGTATTATACTTGAGTCGCGAAGAACCGGAAGTGACCGTTTTTATCTTGATATCACCCATCGAAGTCCTGAATTTATACGCGACCGATTCCCCATGATATATGAAAGGTGCAAACTGGAGGGTGTTGATATCACCACCGACCTGATACCTGTTTTCCCCACCCAACACTACCTTATGGGTGGAATCAATGTTGACCTTAACAGCAGGACGAGAATAAACCGTCTTTATGCTGTGGGTGAGTGTTCGCATACAGGTGTGCACGGCAAAAACCGTCTGGCTTCCAATAGCCTTTTGGAGGCACTTGTGTTTGGTCGCCGTGCCGCAGAGGATATAAACCGTAGTTTTAATGATACATCGGTTTACGGTAAGGTTCCGCAGTACTCGGTTGACGGTGCTCCTATGCCGACAGGCACAAGAACATCTATCCGCAATATAATGCAAAAGTGCCATTTTGTTATGCCTAACCCGGAAGCCGCGCGAAAATACCGCCGCGAAGTTGAAGACATTGCGGCAAGATTGGGCAATAACCGTTTTAGCATAACCAATGATTATATTGAGGCAAAAAGTCTTGCGACGGTCGCTTCAATAGTGCTTAAGGAGGTAGCGCAGTAATGTTGCAATTCTATGTTGACGATATCATAAAAACCGCTTTAAAAGAGGATATAAATTATATCGATATGGCGGCAGATAACCTGCTTGATGACAGTTTTGTTTCCACAGCACGCTTTATTGCCAAAGCAGAGGGTGTGGTTTGTGGAGTTGACGTCGCACTTCGCGTGTTTGAGTTACTTGGCGGTTTTACCTTCAAAAAATACATAAACGACGGTGACAGTGTTAAATACGGCGACATTATTGCCGAAATAAGCGGACCTACTGCGCTCCTGTTAAAAGGCGAACGCACTGCACTTAACCTCATTCAGCACATGTCGGGTATTGCTACTATGACCAATGCTGCAGTTAAACTTGTTGAAGGCACCAATGCCACCGTTACCGATACGAGAAAAACTCTGCCGGGACTTAGAGCCTTGCAAAAGTACGCAGTGACATGTGGCGGAGGAAAAAACCATCGCTTTAATCTGTCGGACGCCGCCATGCTTAAAGACAATCACATTGATGCCTGCGGCAGTATAACCCTTGCCGTTTCCACTTTGCGTAAAAAAATCGGTCATACCGTTAAAATCGAGGTTGAAACAAGAACACTTGACGAGGTAAAAGAGGCATTGTCTACCGGTTGTGAAATTATCATGCTTGATAACATGGATTGCGAGACCATGAAAAAAGCCGTAGAAATTACAAACGGTAAAGCACTTTTGGAGGCTTCGGGCAACATAACAGCCGAAACCATCCGCCCTGTTGCCGAAACAGGTGTTGACATTATTTCAATAGGTGCGTTGACCCATTCGGTCAAGGCGTTTGACATTTCACTCAAGGTTATCGGTTTGCCCTAAAATAAACAGGAGGCTTTGTATGAAAAGGAAATTATGTATGCTGGCAACGCTTCTTGCTTTGCTTGTGGTAATTGCCGATATAGCATACGTTGTAAAAGATTCGTTCTGCTACAGTCTTGAGAATTTACCCGTAGGAACGCCTATACCATACCGCATTGACGAACAAGGTCCAAACTATAGGTTTTCAGACCAAAGATATGTGTTCGACCAGAATAAAGGCGGTTATCATATTTTGTTTTACGAAGTTCCTGCAACACGGCATAATCCTGCAGGAATAAGAGCAGAGGTCTGCCGTGACAGTACGGGTGAAAGAAGGACGATTTATTGGCAAATAGGTGAAACAGCCAATATGATAAGTTGGGAGGATTACACCGTTGTTATTATAAACGGTGTTACCATCGATTTTACGAAGGACAGTTATGATTGCCGCGATTATCCGGATTTTAAATATGTTGAAAAATAAACGGTTAGCAGAGAGAATTTTGGCTATAATAAGAAAAAACAAAGGAGAATATTATGAAAAAAATCATCTGTAAACGTGAGTATGACACCGAAACAGCGCAACTTGTAAAGAAAGTTACTTTTGGTGAATTCGGGCAGCCTGACGGATACGAGGAAAGCCTTTACGTAACGCCCGACGGCAAATATTTTCTTTATGTGAACGGCGGAGAGGAATCCCCTTATAAAAAAGAAAATATCAAAAGTATTTCGGCAGAAAAAGCCGAAATCTGGCAAGCAGAGCATTAAAAAACACTTGGCGAAAGCCAAGTGTTTTTTATCACAACGATTTAATAAAATCGGGTATTCCGTGTTCAAAATCCACACCGTATTGGTGGTCGGTGGTGCCTTCGGCAGTTCGATTAATGCTTCTAACCGTAAAATCTACAGCAATTTTAACCGCCTTGTCAAGACTCTTACCAAGCACAACTGCACTTGTCAGTGCACTTGCCAGCACATCGCCAGAGCCATGATATATTCCCGGTACGCAAGGTGCCAAAAAAAACTGCGTTTTGCCTGTTCGTTTATCAAAACATGCGGCACCAATATGTGCATCATCAAGACTAACTCCTGTGAGTACCACTTTGGGTGCTAATTCCGATAACTCTAGGAGTAGGTCTTCTATAAAACCTTTGTCATAAGGACCGCTTTTATAGTCTTTGCCTACAAGCAACAACGCCTCGGTTATATTGGGCACGATAATATCGGCCTTTTTACATAGCAGACGCATTTCCGATACAAAATCAAGGTCAAAAAGGTTGTAAAGTCTTCCGTCGTCAGCCATAACAGGGTCGACAATAACGGTGGTGTTTTCCAACTTGAAGCGGTCGATGAAATTTATCACGGTGTCAACCTGACTAATCGAACCCAAATACCCACTGTATATGGCATCAAACGAAAGCCCCAAACTTTGCCAATGGTCAATGAACGAAGGCAGGTCACTACTTAAATCACGACAGGTAAAGTTGCCGGGTACGGCGGTGTGAGCCGACAAAACGGCAGTGGGCATGGGACAAACCTCAATCCCTGCCGAGGAAATAACCGGCAAAGCCACGGTAAGCGAGCATTTTCCAAAACCCGAAATGTCGTGTATTGCTGCAACTCGTTTTTGCTTTTCCATTTTGTCACCGCCGTTCCTTAAAAAGTATCTATATTAAACCACCTAAGAGTCTTTTTGTCAATAGTTGAAAAATGTAAACGTGTGATGTATAATACCGAAAGAGGTGATTTAATGCCGCGTTTTTTTAAAGAAAATTTTGCCGTAGAGCCGTATTTAGAGGGTGACGACGCCCACCATGCCGCAAAATCGTTAAGGGTAAGAATAGGTGAAGAATTAACAGTTTGTGGTTTGAATGGTTTTGATTACGTTTGTACAGTATCGGAAGTAACGTCCGACAGAGTGTATCTTGAAATAAAAGAAACTGTGGAAAACAAGACTGAGCCTCACACCTTTGTGACGCTTTATCAATGTTTGACTAAAGGCGATAAAATGGATACAATAGTCCGTCAGGCTGTCGAATGTGGTGTAAGCAGAATTGTACCTGTGCTGTCGGAAAACTGCGTGTCGCGTCCCGACGAAAAATCACTTTCTAAAAAGACAGAGCGTTGGCAAAAAATTGCCGACGAAGCCGCCGGTCAAAGCGGCAGAGGGGTTTTGCCGAAAGTATGTGCCACACAGACCTTAAAACAGGTTGCCGGCGAGATAAAATCTTATGACAAGGTCTTTTTCTTCTACGAAGCAGGCGGAGTGCCGATGGAAAAGCAGAACATAAAAACAGCGGCAATCATAACAGGTCCCGAGGGTGGTTTTTCGTGCGAGGAAGCCTTAATGTTAGAACAAAACGGTGCAGTTGTTACTACATTGGGCCCAAGAATTTTGCGAGCCGAAACTGCTCCTGTTGCCGCACTCACTGTGCTTATGCTAAGTACCGGGAATATGTGATATTTTAAAAAGGTGGCGTGGAAAAGTAATCTCGTGCCACCTAATTTTTAAAGATATCAAGTTGACAAAAACGGGTTTGTGTTGTAAAATGTAAAAGCACGAAATTGCCTCCTTAGTTAAATGGATAATAATAAACCCCTCAATAATGTATGTTTATTATTAAGAATCATTAAGACAATTTAAAAGTTTATAAACGCCTCCTTAGTTAAATGGATATAATAAACCCCTCCTAAGGGTTAGTTATGCGTTCGATTCGCGTAGGGGGTGCCAAAAAACCAACCACCGCATAAAGCGGTGGTTGGTTTTTTAAAAATTAATTTATTTATTTCAATTTAACGTCATAGGTCAAAACGCCTTCGGCTTTTTCTTCGCCTGCAAGAACGTCAATGGCATAGTCAACGCTCTTTGCGGCAAGTCCGCCAATGATTATACGGGGAATATGTTCTAATTCCTCCAAAACGAACGGGTTGCCGAAATGAACAACGGTTGAAACTCTGTTCGTTACCTGAAGTGCCTCGATAACAGAAACAATACGGCTGTTAATACACTCTCTGCCAACGTAACCGAGCGAATCGGTAAAGGTGATAAATACGGTGTCATCGTATTTTACGGCATGATTAATAACAATGTAATCCTCGCCAACAGAGGGGAATTCCTTAATGGCCATAACATCGGAATTGGGGAAGTATTCACGAAGTTTCTTGGCAACAATCGAAGGATTGTACCAATGATTTCTAAAGGTCACAATATCGGGATTGCCGGTGTAATCCATAGGTGCGACAATGACAAAATGGTGCTTACCTTCGCGTGATAAAGCAACGGGTACACCGTCATCGGTCTTGGCATAAATAGATTTAAGGTTGATAAGTTCAACGTTTTCAATATCCTCTTCGGAAAGTTCCGAGTCGGTGGGTAATGAAAGGGTTTTGTGCTGTGCTTCGAGCACGTGTGCCACCGACTCGTTAAGCTGTTCCTCGGTGAAAATGCCTTCCTCATAGCACTGAACCAACTGCTCATAACTCGGCTGGTTGGCGTCCCAAACAAGTGCAAGGTCGTTGCCGCCTGCAATGGAAAGTCCCTTGCCGTAAGTCGAACCGTATTTTGCGACAATGCCCTGCATCGGAAGTGCGTCGGTAATGGCAAAACCGTTAAAGCCTAACTCACGGATGATACCGATAACCTTTCTCGAAAGGCTTGCGGGGTAGTCGGGGTCAATATTGTGAAGACAGGTGTGCTGGGTCATAATGCCGTCAAGAACGCCCTCGTCGATAAGTCTTCTGTAAGGATAAAGGTTTTCCTCGATAAGTTCTTCCTTGGTAATCGGGTCGGAAACCTCTGCCATGTGTGAGTCAATAGTTGTGTTGCAAGAACCCGGGTAGTGTTTGCCTACGGTTAAAACGCCGCCATCGTGCATACCGTGGCAGATGGCACTTGCCATTTCGGCAACCTTTTCCTTGTTGCCGCCAAGCGAACGGACTGCAGTGCCGCCAACACAACCGCGAACGCCTATATCAAGCAAGGGATTGCAGATAACGTTGTAGCCGAGTTTTCTGGCGGTAACAGCAGTGGCTTTGCCGAATGCATAAGCGTATTTTGGGTCACCTGTGCAGCCTATGGCGTTGTGGCGACCTACCATATATGGTGCAATACCGCTTTCGGAATCGCTTATAATAATAATGGGATAATCGGCTGCTTCTTTAATAGCCTTCATACAAACCTCACGATGTTCCCATGAGGGACTAAGCCAAACAGCACCGAGAGAGTGGTTGCGAATCATATCCAAAACGTACTGTGTGTCGGGGTCGTCAAGCGGTTTTGTAATACGGCCTGTCATAGCCATACCGATTTTTTGTTTTACGCTAAGTTCTTCTAATTTAAGTTCTTTCATTTAAAGCACTCCTTTTGCCTCGTTTGATTTCATTATATACTTTGGTTTCAATAAAATCAAGGTAATATTTCGCCTTTTTTATGTATTTTTTCGGCATCATTGTGAAAAAAAGCAAGCCGAAAAAACTTGCTTTTCAAAAGATTTAAGGCAAATTTACATCTTTAGGTTAGATAAGGTGCATAAATAACCGATTCGTCCAGCCTCAATTTTTTGGCGACTTCCTTCATACGGTCTTCGTTTATGATTCTGAAAAGTGCAGGCTGTGAGGTGTTTACTGCGGTGGACATGGTTTCGAGTCTTTCAACTGTTTTTAGGTCATAACCCGAAAAACGAACCTTAACGGTTCTGCCCAAAGCACAGCCCAATGCTCCAAACACTTCTGCCTCGATTTCACCGTCAAAGGCAAATTCTTCAACAAAGGCACCGTCTCGGTTAAGCGACACAAAACCAACCAAATTGCCGTTTTTCATAACCGATATGGCTTCTCGACCGCCTGAACGAAGCGACGGCTCAAAATCTTCGCGGCGTCTTATTATGTAATCAACCTTTTTGTGTGAAAGCTCACGGCAAAAATCAACGTGAGAGTCATCGAGCTTCACAAATTCATAGCCATTTAATTCGGTCGGATTAAAGATAAGCTCATACTGAATACCGTTTCCAATGTAACCCCATCTGCCGTAGCGTTCAGGCTTGCCGTGAAGGTAGCCGACGTCACCGATTTTATCACATTCGTCATTTACGGCATCATTTAATTTTGACATAACACCCTGACCCTGAAAGTCTTCATGAACTGCAATGTTGCCATTGCCGATAAGTTTAATGTGTTCGCCGCCAACAACGTAATCAAGCTTGTACACTCCGGCTGTACCGATAAGCCTGTCACCGTCAAAGGCACCCAAATGCGAGTTTGTAACGTAATCGTTAGGCTTTTCGAAAAAGCGGGGAAACAGTTTGGCAAAACGCGGTCCTGAGTTTTCACTGCGGCCAAAAACGCCGTCTAGAAGTTCTCTCAAATCATAAAATTCTTCTTTTTTTAAGCGTCGAATTTCCATATTTGACCTCCGGTATATTACGCTGTTTTTAGCGTTATTTTTTTATTTTAGGGCAAAATAATAAAAAAGAAAAGGAGTTTAATATGGCACAGCCACATGATAAACACATTAACAGCAAAGAAAATTTTAAGGTGCCGCTTAATATTTCAGCAACACAGTTTGATCCTTGCCCCGAAACCTGCGAGGACCTTGTCAACACCTACGGCACCTATAACATTCAGCCTACTGCCGATAACGAAAACGATTTTCCCATGATTGCACAAGGGGTACCGCCCATAACCGAACGTGACCCGAAGTTTTACCGAGATGGCAGTGATTTCAATCCTGCATCCGACCATTCGGGAAAGCATTGTTTGTAAAATTATTCCTTGACTAAGACTTTTTCGATCCTGCCGATTATCATATAGTGATAGTCGGCAGAGGAGTACCACTTAAGCGGTTCTTTGTCAACAAAACATTCTTCTTTCATACGGTCGACATACTGCTTTTTACATACAAGCACCACGCGTGCCTCGTCAAAGTAAACCGCATCACCGTCATAAACGGGCGTTAGACCGGTTAAGGCAGTTTTGTCACATTCGCGACCCGATTTTGAACCGCAGATTTTGTGAATGTCTTTATTATTACCATAAAAACTCAAGGTGAAATAATCATGCTTGTCGATAAACTCCATAGTATACCTTTGGGGACGGACAAGTGCCATAACGCTGTCGTTTCCCCAAATTTCACCGGCATAACCCCAAGATGCAGTCATCATATTGTGAGCATTTTGGTCGCCTGCGGTGATAAGCATATATTCGTCGGATATCATGCTTATAAGATTGTCTTTCAACTCTTTAGCGGTGATTTTTTTAAACATAAATCAATCTCCTTATAATTCTATACTTCAATTTTAATATACATTATATGCAGTGTCAACCGAAACGTTAGCGATTGCAGTGTCTTATCTTCCACAAATCTTCTACCAAACAAAGGAAAAGTAAATGTATCAATGATAAAAAACAAACACCCCGAGAGTAAAAACTCCCGGGGTGCTTATTGCCCCGACTGTTAGTGGAATGAATGAAGGATTTTCCGCTTATTTGTCCGTAGGGGGCAGGATTATTTTGAGATAAAAAATTTCATAGGGTCGACAGATTTACCTTTCTGCGTAAATTCAAGATGCAGATGAACAGGTTCGACCGATTCACACGGAATATCACCCAAAGCACCAATTTGTTTGGAAGAATCGACCGTATCGCCCTTTTTAACGGTAGGCGAAGAGGCGAGACCGCAGTATTTTGCAACTATTCCATTGCCATGGTCAATGACTACCACCCAGCCGTATAATGCATCATTATAAACATCGGTGACCTTGCCATCTCCCGCAGCCATTACAGGGTCGTTCAAAGCCCCCGAAATATCTACTCCTTTATGCAGGCGCATATCTTTAAAGGTCATAGAATATTGAAGCTCAGTGTCGGAATATTCTTTTATTACCTCGCCCAAAAGAGGTCTGATGAAAAAAGAGGCTACGTTTGTCGAGACTTCTTCTGCGGGATTGGAGGGTGCTATTGTTTGAGGTTTGCTTGTGGTTGACGGCTTTTGCGGAGTGCTCGGCACTGAAACCTCACCAAAATCAAAACTGCTTGTATTGTTTTCCGCCGTCAAGGAAGAAACATCGGGTAGTTCATCATCGGTTAGGTTTTTTATACTTTCTACGCCCGTCCACATAGCGACACCGATAGCAACAAAACACAGGCACAATACGACATAAAAAGCCTTGCCGTTTAAGAATTTTATGATTTTTAAATCACGGTTATGCTTGACCTTCATTTTTTTATCTCCATTTCAATGTTTTCAGGGATAGTTTTGTCCGAAACGACAGCAAATATGCTGTTTTTACAAATGAATGCTAAAATTTTTAAACTAATGTTTACAAATAATCCACACAAAAATTTTTCCAACGGGTTATAATCTTAATAGTTCAGGAAGGGAAGCCGCAATCCCTGCCTGATACTACCCTCCTCAAAACAACCCCTCTAAAAAGCAACCGACCGATTTTAACTAATCGGTCGGTTGCTTTTTGGTTGCAGAAAAACCACCTGTTGTGCTGGTGGTGCAAATTTTGTAAAAAAGTACTTGACAAGACAATGTTGCTGTGTTAATATGGTAATACACTAAAGTGTATATCGAAGGTATACATAAAAAGGAGTACAAGACTATGAAAAAAGCAATTAAATTATTAAGCATTTGTCTCGCAGTACTTATGATGGTATTTACATTTGCTGCTTGCGGCGAAACTTCCGACGTTAAGTACGTTGAGAAAAACGGCAAATTGGTTGTAGGTATTACCGATTTTGCACCCATGGATTATCAGAACGAAGATGGCGAGTGGATTGGTTTCGACGCTGACCTTGCCAAGGCTTTTGCCGAGTATCTTGGCGTTGAGGTTGAGTTTGTTGAGATTACTTGGAGCCAGAAGGCAAACGAGCTTAAGAACAAGAATATCGACCTTGTTTGGAACGGTATGACCATTACCGATGACGTTAAAGAACTTATGGATGTTTCAGTTCCTTACTGCAAGAACGCTCAGGTTGTTGTAATGAAGAAGGATGTTATTGCCAACTATGCTGATGTTGCCAGCATGAAAGATTTAAGTTTTGCAGTTGAAAAAGGTTCTGCCGGTGAAGAAATGGCCGTTGCCAATGAATTCAAGACCGTTGAGGTCGACAAGCAGTCCAAGGCTTTGATGGAGGTTGCTTCGGGTACTGCCGATGCCGCTATCGTTGACCTTCTTATGGCAGGCGCAATGATTGGCGAAGGTACCGATTATGAAGACCTTGCTTTCGGTCTTAAACTCAACGGTGAAGAGTACGGTATCGGTATGCGTAAAGGTTCTGACCTTGCAGATAAACTCAACGAGTTCCTCAAGAAGGCTTATGCTGACGGCACCATCACAGAACTTGCTGAAGAATACAAGATTTCTGAAAACATTATCGAAATTAAATAATTTTGAATTAAAATCACTTAACTGAAACAGAGAGGTGTCTTACGATGCCTCTCTGTTTCGAACTGTAATTACTCTAAAGGAGAAAACGATGGAAACATTTTTACAGCAGTTTCCGATAGTAATAAGTTCGCTAAACGAAGGCTTTGTTCAGACGTTAAAACTTTTTATAGTAACGCTTTTGGGTGCTCTGCCTTTGGGACTTGTTATTTCATTCTGCTCAAAAAGTAAATTCAAACCGCTTAAATGGTTTACAAGAACGGTTATATGGATAGTAAGAGGAAGTCCTCTTATGCTCCAACTTCTCATAATATTCTACGGTCCGGGACTTATTTTTGGATTTCCTATTTGGGGCGGTGGAGAAACGGGCAGATTTGTCGCGTCGGCGGTTGCGTTTATCATAAACTATGCCTGCTATTTTTCCGAAATTTTCCGAAGCGGCATCGAAGGTGTACCGAGAGGTCAGCAGGAAGCAGGTCAAGTGCTTGGAATGACCAAATCGCAAATCTTCTTTAAGGTCACCTTGTTGCAGATGATTAAAAGAATAGTGCCCCCGATGTCCAACGAAATAATTACACTTGTTAAGGACACCTCTTTAGCACGTGTAATTGCTTTGCAGGAAATCATATGGAATGCCGAAGCCTTTACCACCGTTTCTCACGGTATAAGAGGCGCAATATGGCCTTTGTTCTTTACCGGAGTTTACTACCTCGCTTTCAACGGACTTCTCACCATTTTGCTTGGCAAACTTGAGAAAAAACTTAGTTATTTCCAGGTTTAAGGAGGGTGAAAAATGTCTGTACTTAAAGTTAGTAATCTTTGTAAAAAATTCGGTAAAACCGAGGTTTTAAAAGGTATTGATTTTTCTATCGAAAAAGGCGATGTTTTGTCGATTATCGGTTCGTCGGGTAGCGGTAAAACTACCCTTTTGAGATGTCTTAATTCGCTCGAATTTGCCGATAAAGGAACAATAACCGTCAACGACACCGTTATTTTCGACGGCAACAGCAACGAAAAAGTTAGCGATGAAGAACTTAGACAAAAAAGGCTTCATTTCGGTCTTGTTTTCCAATCGTTTAATCTTTTCCCGCAGTATACTGCCTTGCAGAATATTACATTGGCACCTAATTTGCTCAAAAAGGATACCCCCGAAAATATTGAGGCGCGCGCACGTGAACTTGTTGATATGGTAGGTCTTACTGGTAAAGAAAACAACTATCCATGTGAACTGTCGGGAGGTCAACAACAACGTGTTGCAATAGCCAGAGCATTGGCGCTCGACCCCGAAATTTTGTGCTTTGACGAGCCGACAAGTGCATTAGACCCCGAACTCACAGGTGAAGTTTTGAAGGTTATGCGCTCTTTGGCGGATAAAAACATGACCATGGTGGTTGTCACCCACGAAATGGCTTTTGCAAAAGATGTTTCAAGTAAAATTATTTTTATGGATGACGGCGTTATAGCCGAAAGCGGTAGTCCCGACGAGGTTTTTGGAAGCCCTAAAACCGAGCGCTTGAAAGAATTTCTTGCATCATACAGCAAATAATAAAAACTCTCTTGTTTACTTAGTAAATAGGAGAGTTTTATTTTTTGAATATTGGTTTTTGAAAAGGGGAAAATAGAAAAAACTATTTGGAGGATGGATTTTGTGTTGGAACAACAAGGCAGAACCGTAAAGTTGCAAAAAAATATAAAAATAACATCGTTTGCGTCGGTGGTAGGACCCAAAGAATCAGAGGGACCATTGGCAGACCTTTTTGATATAAGGTCGGACGACGAGTTTTTTGAGGAAAAATCGTTCGAAAAGGCAGAAAGCAAACTACAACAAATGTCGGTTGAAACTACGCTCAAAAAAGCAGGAGTTGACAAATCATCGATAGACCTCATTTTTGCAGGCGACCTACTTAACCAGTGTATTGGAAGCGCTTATGGATTAAGGGATTTTGGTATTCCGTTTGTAGGGCTTTACGGAGCGTGTTCTACTATGGCTTTGTCGATGATAATGGCATCGATGTCGATAGAAGCTGGTGCGGCAAAAAGGGCAGTTGCGGTGACGTCGTCACACTTTTGCAGCAGTGAGCGACAGTTCAGGTTTCCGCTTGAATACGGCGGACAGCGTACTCCAACAGCACAATGGACGGTTACTGGTTCAGGCTCGGTGCTTTTAGAAGAGGGCGCTGACATCCAAAGTTCGGTCAGGGTAAAAGCCTTTACAGTAGGCAAAATCATCGACCTTGGAGTTAGCGACATGAATAACATGGGTGCCGCCATGGCACCTGATGATGTTAAAATAAGACCATACCCATAGGGTTACGGCGTTCGGGATTTAGACTTGTTTTCGGTTGTTATTTCCGCTTTGGCGGTGTTAAAAATGCTCGAAATGCAGTAAAGCATTTCTCCGCTTTTCGCCTTGCCAAAACGAAAATAATTTAAACCCTAAAAAACTTCGTCACACCCAAACACCGCTACCCTCGAAGGTATGGTCTTTTTCTACACATAAATCTACATAAAGGGAGGTTCATCGCACTACATAATCTACATTCATAAAGGATAAACTGTCAAAAATACTTATCGTCAACGTCTGCTTTTTCACGCTCGTGTTCTTAATCGCTCTCTCTTGCAACCTGATGTTCAACCCCAGACATGCACCCCTCCTCAATGGTGGTACAGTTATGTGGTGATTCAAATCGTAATAGTGGAATTTTTCATAATTATATGATATAATCAGTTTGATATATAAGAATTTGTAGGTGCGTGCAATGAACCTAATAGAATTAACTCACAAGAACGATATTTTACAAACATATGAGATTTACAAACACTGTATGTTTATGCCTACCGAAGAAAAGTTTAATAAGAAAGTAGAACAATTTCTGAATAATAACTCTGTAAAAATCTTTGCTTGTTTT
>JAZNVU010000010.1:0-1593 GCA_045592985.1 Acutalibacteraceae bacterium
TGTTTTTCGCAAGGTAAAAAATAGATTATGAAAGGAATGGCAAGTTATGTTAAATTATTTTGATTTAATAAACTTAAAAACTGCTGCTATTGCCGATTATTCTAAAGATAGCCTTGTTGATTTGCGTGACGTGAAGATAGATTCGGGTAAATCAGTGCCCGAAAAGATGAATGATTATTTTGAGCAAATTAAGAACCCTTATCTTTTCAAAGTCGGCGATATGAGAGTGAAGTTATCTTTCGGTGGAGACCGCAGTTTTACCGATGCACTTGGAGCAGTAATTTCAAATGGTGCAAATTACCAAACTAATTTGGGTTGATTTAAAGTCGAAGGTATGGTATACTACGGTTGTGTAGAAAAACGGCCATACCTTCATATTAAAAAATATGGAGGCTATTGCTTATGGCAAATTCTAAATATGCAGAAATTTTAGAGCAGTCCTCCGTACCAAATAAGGTTTGGTAGACTGCTCTTTATCTTCGTCTGTCCCGTGATGACGGAACCGAGACGGAGAGTAACTCGATTGCGTCGCAACGAGAAATTTTAAAAGAATATCTAAAACGCTGTCCTGATATGGAACTAGTTGAGATTTATTCTGATGACGGTTACAGCGGTACAAATTTTGACCGTCCTGATTTTATCAGAATGATGGAGGATGTTTATTCCGGGAAAATCAACTGTATTGTTGTAAAAGACCTTTCACGTTTTGGGCGAAACTATATTGAGATAGGAAATTATCTCGACAATGTTTTTGTTCGCCAGCGTGTTAGGTTTGTAGCGATAAATAATAATTACGACAATTTAAGCACAGGTAACAATGTGGTTAGCAATTTGCTGACTTTAAGTATTACCAACGTTACAAACGAATCTCAGGCGGCGAGTACATCTGTTAACGTGCGGGGCACACTGAATTTAAGACGTCAGCAAGGAAAGTTTATCGGTTCTTTTCCAACCTACGGATACCTAAAAGACCCGGATGATAAACATCATCTTATTATTGATGAGGAAACAGCACCGATAGTGCGAATGATTTTTGAACGCTTTATTGGCGGAGAGAGCATCATTGGCATCACAAAAGAGCTAAATGAAATGGGCATACCCAACCCGTCAATGTATAAAAAACAAAACGGTCTAAACTACAGGCATCCGTCAGGAAGAAGCAATGACGGTCTATGGCCCGATAGTGCGGTGCGCCGAATTTTGCAAAACCGAATGTATGTTGGCGATATGGTGCAGGGCAAGAATACTACCTACAGTTATAAGATTAAGCAATGCCGCGCGATTCCTATGGATGAGTGGATTATTGTTGAGGGGACCCATGAGCCGATTATCAGCCACGAAACCTTTGACAATGCACAGGCGTTGTTTAATAAGCACATTCGTAAGAGTCCAAAGAAGAATAACGTTGATTTGTTTTCGGGGCTTGTGCGGTGTGCTGACTGCAAGCGTGTTATGAATAAAAAGACCAATCAGCATCCGTATGCCACTTATCATTATTACCGTTGTGTTACGGCACGAAAGATGAAAAAATCAGCCTGCACAAACCACACCATACGTATTGACAAGTTAGAACAGGCAGTGCTTTTGACAATT
>JAZNVU010000011.1:0-48811 GCA_045592985.1 Acutalibacteraceae bacterium
TCTCTAAAACCCAAATGGTGTTCTCGCATATCCATTATAACACCGATTTTAAATTCTGCCGAGTATTTTCTAAAAATTTGTTCCTTTTTTGCCATAAAAATATGCACCTCCAAAAGTGTCTAACTTTTGGGGTGCATATCATTCACGGCTTTTGTTTGTTTATTTCGGGATTATCTGTTCGGCATAGAATATAATCGATGCTCACATTATAAAAATCTGCAAGTCTAATTAACGTTTCAGTCGGTGGTACTCGCTCGCCATTTTCAAACTTTGAAAGTAGTGCCTGCTCGATACCGGTCTTCATTTGCAGTGCGATTTGAGTATAACCCTTGCTCTTTCGTAATTGTTTTAAATTAGTTTTCATAATCGAACCTCCTATAATGACATTTTGTCATATTTTCTCTTGACAATTATGACAAGTTGTCATATAATGAGTTTAGTCGTTATTCGACAAAAATTTTAGGAGGTTTCATTATGAAATTTTGTGAGAAATGTGGAAAAGAAATTATGGACGAGGCAGTAGTATGCCCTAACTGCGGCTGCTCTGTCAAAAAAGAAGACGAGGCACCCAAGGTTATTGAGGTTCCCAAGCAGGCTAGAACAGCTTCTTTGTTAGGAATACTTAGTGTCGTTATTTTTGCTCCGCTGGGCATACCTGCTATTATTCTTGCCAACAAGAGCAAAGAAAAAACAGGCGGTGTGATGTGTAAACAGGCTAAAACAGGTTTTTGGTGTGGAATAGTCGGTTTGTGTTGCTGGGCTTTAGGTATAATAATAATGCTCGGTGGAATGTAATATGCGCTTTTGTTCATATTGCGGTAAAGAAATCGCCGACGAAGCATTTTTATGTCTTAATTGCGGTTGCAAAACCTCAAATCGCTCTTATTCAACTTTACCGTCGCAACCAGAACCCAAAATTGTTGTGAATGACCCGGAGTCAAGTCTGGCTACTTGGTCTAAAATATGCGGAATAGTAAGTTTTTTTATTGGCTGGTTTGCTTTGGGAATAACCGCCGTGATTATGGCGTGTATGAGCAAAGAAGACACCGGCGGAAAAATGAACAGTTCTGCACAAACCGGGTTTGTTTGTGGGTTGGTATCAACAATATTGTGGATTGTTTTTTCGATTGTTTTAATTGTTTCTTTTACTTAGTTTGTCATTTAGGGGGATTATTATGAAATATTGTTCACATTGCGGAACCGAATTATCTGACGAAATTGAAATATGTACCGGTTGCGGATGCAAAGTCAAAAATGACGAGAATACGACACAACCCAAAGTTTCAAAAAGTAAAGGTTCCAAAATGAAGGTTACTGTAATTGTAGTGTCTGTTGTTGTTGCTGTGGTTTTGGCGGTTTCTGCAGTTCTTTTCGTGCCGCGCAATTTAAAACTTGATGATTTTAAAGAGACCAACGCTGTAACAGCCATTATCAAATACGGATTTACAACAGACGGCTCTTTCGATGCACCGATTTATGATGATGATAGACTTAAATTCTATGATGTTCCGGTTGATTGGTGCCAAATAGACACAAAAGACAATACCGTCACCATGAGGTTTAGGAATGAGCATAAAAAAGAAGTATACAAAAAGATAGAACGCTACTGTGTACGTGACAATAACAACAGCTATTCTAAGGTTTTCAGATATGATAATTTAAAAATCACTACAGATGATGGTGGCTACATCACCATTTACATTAATTAGTTGATATAACGGCTTACTAAATCAATCAGGAAGGAAGTTGTTAAAACATAATGAAATTTTGTACTCATTGCGGCAAAGAAATTTTTGATGAGGCTGTTATATGTCCGGGTTGCGGTTGTGCAGTCGACGGGCAAAACGGTCAAAATTCATACAATATGCCGGTCGACGGTTCTGCATTGTTAACAAAACTGTCACAGCGTCTCAATACCAACGGTATTATTTGGCTTATAATAGGTGTACTGCAAATCTTAGGCGGTGTTTTCTTTAATTGGTTTTTGCTTATTGTCGGTGTTCTGAACATTATTTCATCTGTTCAGGACATGCAGTACAGTAAAACTTTGTTAGAAAAACCAAACGGAATTGTTGCTAAGTTTGAACCTGTTGTAGGACCTATAATAACATTGATATATAACCTTGTTATCGGCGGTATTATCGGTGTTATTGGCTCTATATATTATTTCGTTGCAATAAGAAACTATGTAATGGAAAACAAGCAGTTTTTTGCAAGTTTTGATGTTGAGCAGTAATTGGTATAAAGTTCAAGCAAAGAAAAAAAACCGTTCTCTTGTGAGAACGGTTTTTTATATTTACTTATCAGTTATTAAAGGTTCCTAAGAGGAATTTCAAATCAGCATCATCGGGTATTTTTAGTATTACAGTATAGGACATATCCTTGTCGTAATACTCGGTCGAGGAACCCGCTTGTTCTTCGAAACGCAAGATGGCTATGCGTGATTCAGCGGTAGGCGCAACGTCGGGTGCGTTAATAAGAATATCGTAAAGTTTTTTCGCATTGTCACCGTATACGTTGTATCCCTCGCGGTTTGTTTTAGTTGTACCGTTGTACAGTTCAACGTAAACATTGTTGTTAGGTGAATTAGCACGAAGCAATGCATTAAGTGCCATATCCTTTAAACCTTTTTCGGACTGTTCTTCGTGAACTTTACCGTAAATATATGAATATGTGCGGGGCATCTGGTTGTTTATTGGTAGGTTTACATAATACGATATGCCTTTGATATTCACATAAATTGAAACCGAACCTATATCATTATAATATTTGTACTCTTTGTCGGTTTCGGCGATGTTTCTTCCACCGGCGACAATTGCATACCACTCGGGGAACGGAATAGCTTTAATATCCTCAATATAGGTGTCGATAACGGTGTTTTTCTCGCTGTCGGACCACTCTTTATCATTTCCGACGTAAATATGTGCCTCGTAACTTATTGCCTTGGGAAGGATATTTTCAATATTGTAGATATTTTTAACCGTTTCGTTTTTATCCAATAACTGGGTAAATTCTTCATAATTTTCGTTGACCAAAAATACTGTGCGGTATTTGTAGCCAAACCCTGTCTTGAAGCCAACCTTTATTATTTGACCGCTATTTTTATACAAGGTCTTGTCTTCATACGCTTTGCGGGTAAATACATAGGCGTCGCACAATAACTCTTCAAGTTCAGGGTCTTGAATGTCGGTCTCGCTCATCATTTTATCAAAATAACGGCGGGTTGTGCTGTTTTGACTTGCTATGCGAATAGATTTAACCGTTTCGGGCGACGGTGTAAAGTTATATTCAGCATTGTAAATACCGACAGCGGCGAGTATCATTACTACGTTTGCAACCACCAATATCCAAAGTTTCGGCAAGGCTTTTAGCATGTTTACCGCTTTTTTGGTGGTTATCAACTCATAAATAAGATAAACTGCAAGCGCCACGATATAAAGTACAACGATTATGAAAAGTTCTTCACTGTTGTGACGGTCTTTGCTTACAATAGAAAGAACCGTAATATAAATAGGAATAAGGCAAACGATAAACGCAACAATTATGCGGAATGCCGTCTGCAAATGACGGTTGACTGCGCTGTATGATGCGCTTTCACTTTTTCTGCGTTTGAAAAGTACGGTTCCGATTGCAATATACACAATGGCTACAACAAGGCTGTATATAATTGACCACGGTGACGACATTGCCTCGGTCATAAAGTCGCTGCCGTTTAAAGAAGACACAAGCGCACCGAATATAAGGTTGAGCGATATAGAGCCGATGCCTTCAGAAGTGATGTTGGAAAAAAGATAACTGTGGGAAGTTAATACTTCAAAATATATAATCAACGCACGGGGTAAAAACAGAATGATGCAGGCGATGATTATGTTGTTGAAAGTAGTACCGGTGAGACTTTGAGAAACGGTAAATGCACCCATTACCATCAGCGTTATTACAACTGTGCTGATTATTACCGAAAATACCGATGCAAAGTTGATTACGAAGAATTTCGGCATTAATGCAAACGAAACCACCGAGCAGGCAGACGAAAGAATTATAGCCGCAACCGCCCAACTGAGAGCCGCAAGGCAAAATGTAAAAAACAAACACTCGCGTTTAAACGGTGTGGAATGCCAGAAGTCGGAGGTTGAACGTTTGGTTAAAAAGCCGAAAAGATTGAACATCAAAAGCGGCATCATCAAAAACGGTACCACCAATAACATCGGGTTCATTTCAAGCAGACCGACCGTTCGAACGGTTACGTTTTGGTAGCCTGTAAACATAATGCGGTAGCCAAAAGCGGTTATGAACGACTGAATACACAAAAGCGCTGTGAAAAGACCTCCTATGAGGGTGCTGCGTTTTAGTGAGTCGAGATAGAGTGAAAGGTCAAAGAATTTGGTTTTCATTTTTCTCCCTCCAATACATCGTCAAATTTATATCCGAGTGCGTCCATTTCGTATGTGAATACCTCTTCCAAAGTAAGCGGAAGAATGTCTAAAAGGGCAGGGGACAAGGAACTTAGTCTTTGTTTAACCGAGGCACTGTCACCGCGGACGATGAAACTTGAAACACTGCCTTTCTTTTGGAATGAAAGCATGTCAATTCCGTCAAACTTAGACTTATCATATTCACCGAGGAAGGCTATCTGAACCTTGAAAAGTGATGTTTTAAGGTTTTGCACATCACTCTCAAGTACAAGACCGCCTTTGTGGAGCAGTGCTAGTTGGTCGCAGGTGTCTTCGAGTTCACGCAAAGAGTGTGAGGTGATAACTGCCGTTGCATTGCGTTCGGCTACGTCGTCACAAATAATTTTTTTGACAAAAGTTCGCATAACGGGGTCAAGTCCGTCAAAGGTTTCGTCAAAAAAGATGTACTGAGGTTTGCTTGAAAGCGTAAGAATAGTGGTTGCCTGACGTTTCATACCTTTTGAAAAGGTTGCAATGTTGCGCTTGGGGTCAAGACCGAAAGCTGCAGTCAGCTCGGTATACCTTTGCATGTCAAAGTTGGGGTAAACGGTCTTGTAGAGCGATGCCATGCGGTTCATACTTGCACCCTGCAAAAAATACAATTCGTCGGGTACGAGTATAATTTTAGCCTTTGACTGAGGATTTTCGAATATCGTCTGACCGTCCAAAGAAACGGAACCCTTGTCGGCTTTGTAAACACCGCTTATGACACGCAAAAAGGTCGATTTACCTGCACCGTTTGAACCGACCATGCCGTAAATGCAACCGTCGGGAATGGTACATGTGAGATTGTCTATTGCAACAAAATCGTCAAACGTTTTGGTGAGATTGTTTACTTCAATCATAGTTTAGCTCCTTTCATCGTATACCGAATTAATGAGTTCTAAAAGTTCTTCTTTAGAAACATCGGCAAGTTTTAATTCATTTAATGTGTTTTTTAGTTCGTCTAATTTTTGCCTCTTAAAACCGCCGATAATACTTACGGCGTCATTTGAGACAAAACATCCTTTGCCGGGTACGGAAAAAATGATTTTTCTTGAGTCGAGTTCGGAATATGCCTTTTGTATTGTGTTGGGGTTGACGGCAAGCGATACCGACATCTGCCTTACCGACGGCAACTGTTCGTTGGGCTTAAGCACACCTGCAAGAATGTAACGCTCTATCTGTTCAATAAGTTGTTCGTATACAGGTGTTCTTGATAAAGGCTCAATAAAATACATTTTCTCACTCCTTTGTAACTGTATTAGTACGGATAGTACAGTTGTAATATAGCATACTTTTTTCTTGTTGTCAATAGGGGAGAGATATTTTTTGCTTTTGTTTGGTTTTGGTTAAGTTATGATTTTTTTGGTGTATAACATCAAAAAATCTGATGTTTAATAAATATTAAAAGCAGGGGAATGCCCTGATTTTAGAGAACTGACGGTAGCTACATCTATTACACTGTTGGTACCTCGTCTTACAGAGAGGTTGCTAACGTTCTCGGCTAATTTTTAGCTGAAACACTTGACCGCTTCCCTGCAAAGGGAGGCGGTTTTTTGTTTATGTTTAATATTCATTAATAAATCGTTTAAATTAAATATTATTTGTTCAATAAATCTATTGACAAAACACATAAAAAGGACTAGAATTTGGTGGTTGAAATTTGCTTGGGAGATGTAGATAAATGCAGATGCTTTTAAGCCTTTCTGTGGCTCTTTTCGCTGGACTTATGTTGTCACGTGTTGCCAAACTTTTAAAGTTGCCTGCCGTTACGGCATATCTTGTTGCAGGTATTCTTGTTGGCCCATATCTTTTAGGCGCATTTGGTATTGATGGTCTCGGTTTTACAAGCATGGCAAATATAAAAAGCTTCAAGCTTTTATCGGATGTGGCTTTGGGATTTATCGCTTTTTCCATCGGTAATGAGTTCCGATTGGCACAGTTAAAGCAAACTGGTAAGCAAGCAACCGTTATCGGTATTTTTCAGGCTGTTACAGCAACTATTTTGGTAGACTGTGCTTTGATAGGTTTGCATTTTATTATGCCGGAAAAACTGCCGTTGTCATCTGCAATTGTTCTTGGTGCTGTTGCTTCAGCCACTGCACCTGCAGCCACACTTATGGTTGTAAGGCAGTACAAGTCAAAGGGACCGCTTACCGATATATTATTACCGATAGTTGCGCTTGACGATGCTGTTGGTCTCGTGCTTTTTGCTGTTTCTTTTGGTGTTGCACGTTCGTTGGAGGGTGGCAGTGCCAATATATTATCCGTTGTTGTTGAGCCTATATTAGAGGTTGTTTTATCACTGGTTTTAGGTCTTGTGATGGGACTTTTGTTCTCATATTTCGAAAAATTCTTCCATTCAAGGTCAAAGCGTCTTTCAATGTCAGTGACCTTTGTACTGCTGACTGTCGCACTTTCTATGCTAGAATTCCATATCGGTCCTGTTCACGTTGCTTTTTCCTCGTTGCTCGTTTGTATGATGCTCGGTACGGTGTTTTGTAATGTGTGTGATTTTTCGGAGGAATTAATGGATAGAATAGACCGTTGGACGGCACCTATTTTTATTCTTTTCTTTGTTATAAGCGGCGCAGAACTTGAACTTGCTGTATTTAAGGATTTGTTTATTGTTCTTATCGGAATAGTATATATTTTAGCACGTTCTGCCGGCAAATATTCAGGTGCATTCATAAGCGCTAAAGCTGTAAAATGCGATGATAATATTGTTAAATATCTCGGTGTTACGTTACTTCCTCAAGCCGGTGTTGCTTTGGGAATGGCAATCAAAGCCGAAGCACTTGGTGAAGCCGGTCACGTTGTTGCCAACATTACACTTTTCTCGGTGTTGATTTATGAACTTATAGGTCCATATTTAACCAAAATTGCTCTTCATAAAGCGGGAGAAATTAAACCCGAAGGTAAAACAAGTGCCAGAGGTGTACACGACAAAGCGAAAAACAGTTGACATAACGTGTTTATTGTGCTAAAATGCAAGCGGTTAAAACCGCTTGCATTTTTTTGTGCATTACCCAAGTTTCGGGTTGCAAATATTATGAACTGTATCCCTAAAGGAACAGTATCGGAGGAATTTGTATGAAAAACAAAAAACAAACGCAAAAGTTGGTTCTTGGTGCAATTATGACAGCGCTTGTCATTGTGTTGCAACTGTTAGGTCAATTTATCAAACTTGGACCTTTCTCGGTTTCACTCGTGCTTGTGCCTATTGTTGTCGGTGCTGCAATTTGTGACTACAAAATCGGTGCATTTCTCGGTTTTGTCTTTGGTGTTGTGGTTTTGCTTAGTGGCGATGCCGCAGCGTTCTACGCCATCAATATACCCGGCACTATAGTAACCGTTTTGCTAAAAGGTACGCTGTGTGGTCTTTGCGCAGGTCTTGCTTATAAACTGTTAGAAAAGAAGAACAAGTACTTGGCTGTTATGACATCTGCAATCGTGTGCCCTGTGGTAAACACCGGTGTCTTTTTGCTGGGGTGTAAGTTGTTCTTTATGAGCACTATTGCCGAGTGGGGTGCCGCTAACGGTTTTGCAAGCACAGTGGAATATATGTTTATCGGTCTTGCAGGCGGAAACTTTATTTTTGAACTTTTAGTTAATATCGTATTGGCTCCCGTTATTTTGAGAGTTATTTCGTTCAACAAAGATTTATAATTTTTGATAGAATAAAAGCCGTAACTTGATTTCAAGTTACGGCTTTTTACTATTTGTTATAATTTTTTTCGTATATTAGTTTTAATCCATCGAGCAGCAGATTGTCATCAAGAATTATCTTGTGGTCACAAAAATCTACCACTGTGGGTGCGAGACCGCCTGTGGCAACTACAGTTGCAGGGGTCCCAAGTTCACGCTCAATTCTGGTTATCATGCCATCTATCATAGAAGCGGCGCCGATTATAAGACCTGATTTCATACAGTCAACCGTATTTGAACCGATGACCTTTTTTGGCGCTTCCAACCCTACCATCGGCAACTGAGCAGTTTTAGAAGAAAGTGCCTCAAGTGTCAACTTAATTCCTGCTGCAATGGCACCACCCATAAACTCACCGTTTTTTCCAACAACACTAATAGTTGTTGCAGTGCCGAGGTCGATAACAACGCAAGGGTAGGGGTATTTTGCCAAAGCGCCGACAGCACCTGCTGCAAGGTCGGCACCGAGTTGCGCGGGGTTATCAATTTTAATATTAAGTCCTGTTTTTATACCGGGGCCTAAAATCATGGGCTCGAATCCGAAAAGTTGGATTATTGCTCTTGCAATGGCACTGCCAACCGTCGGCACAACCGAGCAGATAGCAGCATCGGTTATTTCGTTTCTCTCAATATTATAAATATGAATAATATCGCGAATTTCAATAGCATATTGGTCGGAAGTGCGCCTTGAATCGGTGGCAAGACGTGCGGTGAAAACGAGTTCATCGTTTTTATATCCGCCGATTGTTATATTGGTGTTGCCAATATCAAAACAAAGTAGCATTTTTATCATCTCACAAACACAAAAAAGTATATAATAAGTATTATTCCTAAAATTATACGGTAGTATCCAAACGGTTTGAAGTCGCGCTTTTTGACGTAGCCGGTAAGGAATTTAATTGCAAGCATGGAAACCACAAATGCAACAAGCATACCTACAAAAAGCACCGCACAATGCAAAGTATCCAAGGTTGCGGCTTCTCCGGTTGCGAGGTCTTTGGCGTAAGAGGCACATTTTAAAAGGCTTGCTCCGAACATAACGGGAATTGCCAAAAAGAACGAAAATTCGGCAGCAACGGCTCTTGAACACCCAAGCAACATGGCACCTAAAATCGTGACACCCGAACGTGATGTGCCGGGAATTAGCGAAAGGAGTTGAATTATACCAATAAGCAATGCGGTTTTGTACGACATTTGAGAAATATCGTTAATCTTAGGTTCGGGACGTTTTGAAGATTCGAGAACTACAAATGCAATACCGTATATTACTAAGGTTGCGGCAACGGTAGGGAAGTTGTAGAAATAACTATCCAGCAAATCGTCAAACGGAAGTCCAACAGCGGCGGCAGGCAAACAGGCTATGATTACTTTAAACCACATTTCCCAAGTGGATTTTTTAGCAATGGCATCTTTTTTGCCTGAGAAGGGGTTGAGTTTTCTAAAATACATGCAGATAACTGCCAGAATTGCACCGAGTTGGATTACAACTCGAAACATTTCCATGAAAGCGGGGTCGGCACCTTTCCAAAAAAGTTCCTCAAATAAAATAAGGTGTCCTGTACTGCTGACGGGTAGCCACTCGGTGATACCTTCAATGATACCGTACAGCACCGATTTAATTATCTCAAAAAAAGCATACATAAATAATACTCCTTCCTCCAAGGTATTTTATAACAAATCAGGCAATTTGTCAAACAATATATATGACGGTGAGATTGCATTAAATGTGTAACAGTGACAAGCTGACTTGAATAAAGTGATAAAGAAGTTAAGTCTCGGCTGAAAACCGCACGATGCTTGACTGATATTATATTTGCACAAAAGTGCATAAGGAGGATTTTTATGGCAGAAATCAGAGAAAACTGCCCGACATCGTCTTCATCCTTCAAGGAAGCAGTTTGCATTGATGCCGGCAGAGTTTATGACTCATGTTGCGACCGCGATTGTCTTACCGACCTCAGGTGCTATTTTTCACCCGAAGACCAGCAACTTGTTAACAATGCGGTCAGTGTACGTATTAAATCAGCAGAGGTAATTGACGTTAATATTGATGTGGAGGCTGTGACATTTAACCGAGGCTTTTATGCTTGCGACCTTACATTCTTCTTTCTTGTAGATATTGATGTTTTTGCAGCACCGCATACCTGTCCTTGTCTTGTTCATGGTATATGTTTCTACAGTAAAAAAGCAATACTCTACGGTAGCGAAGGTAACGTAAAGACCTTTACAAATGAATATATTGCCGAAGACAACTGCCCCAAACGTTCGGTATTTGGCGGTAACAGTCCAAAATGTGTTGTGCAGAGCGTTGACCCGATAGCACTTTCGGCTAAACTCGGATGTGCTAAAACCTGTCCCGACCTTCCGGGTTTTATGCCCGCACGGGTTTGCTCAGCCGTTGGAGGAACTATTGACACTACAACTTCGTCCGGTCAAAATACGGTTTACGTAACCTTGGGCCTTTTTACTATCATCCAACTTATTCGTAACGTTCAGATGCTTATTCCTGTGTACGACTTCTGCATACCTGAAAAGCAATGCAATGACTCAACAGATTCGCCCTGCGATGTGTTTAGAAAAATTAAATTCCCGACCGATGACTTTTTCCCTCCGCGCCCTTGCGACGCCGATGACGGTTGCGGTTGCGGACAATGTGACGATTGCAACGATTAATTAAAACCACCCGTCGAAACAGTTAGTTTCGACGGATTTTTATTGTAATTATAAATATCACAAGTTGGTAACTGTTTGCAAATATCAATGTATAGGTACTGGTTGTAATGTTGTAAAGTGACTGAATTTTAATTATTGTTTATTCCGTCTATTAGTTGCTCATTTTATTAGAAATATTGCTCTGAATTTATAACGGATTTTGATTGAAATTCAGAATCTCTGAAGGCGTCAGCCAACAGAGATTCTATTATTTAAAATTGATGTTAAATGTCAAGTGAGGTCGATATTTGTGCAATTATAACAAAAAATATACAAAAATACTTATGTTCAAAATGTAAATATACCAAATTTGCTATTGAAATCTATACTTAATAATGCTAAAATAATATTGTAAGTATGTAAAAGTGAATAATTGTTTCATTTTTAATGCAAAAATAAAAGCAAGGAGTGACCCTTAGTGAAAAAAACAGAATGTGTTGCTATGCTGTTGGCAGGCGGCCAGGGCAGTCGCCTCGGCGTTCTTACGCAAAGCATAGCCAAGCCGGCGGTACCGTATGGAGGCAAATACAGGATCATCGACTTTCCGTTATCCAATTGCACCAACTCGGGTATTGATACGGTTGGTGTTCTGACCCAGTATTCACCGCTTGAACTTAATGATTATATCGGTTCAGGAAAACCATGGGACCTTGACCGTTCTAACGGTGGTGTTCATATTCTGCCGCCTTATCAAAATAATAAAGGTGGAGATTGGTATAAGGGTACAGCGAATGCTATATATCAGAATATTCAGTTTATTGAACGTTATGACCCTGAATATGTGCTGATTCTTTCGGGTGACCATATTTATAAGATGGATTACAGCCAGATGATTGCTCAACACAAAGAATCAGGCGCTGACTGTACTATTGCCGTTCTTGAGGTTCCCATGGAGGAAGCGTCTCGTTTCGGTATTATGAATGCAAACGAAGACGGCACAATATATGAGTTTGAAGAAAAACCCAAAGCACCTAAGAGTAACCTTGCTTCGATGGGTATATATGTATTTTCTTGGGACAAACTTCGCAAATATCTTGAAGAAGATGAGGCAGACCTCAACTCTTCCAACGACTTTGGTAAAAACATTATTCCTAATATGCTTAATGCTAATGAAAAAATGGTGGTCTACCGCTTTAATGATTATTGGAAAGATGTTGGAACCATTGACTCCTTGTGGGAAGCTAACCTTGATTTGCTTGACCCTAAGATTAAACTTGACCTTTCCGATAAAAATTGGAGAATTTATTCGAGAACTCCGTCAGCTCCGCCTCAGTACATTGCGGATACTGCGTCGGTACAAAACTCTCTCATTACCGAGGGATGCGAGATTTACGGTAAGGTCGATTTTTCGGTTCTATTCGATAATGTAACGGTTGAAGAGGGTGCAACGGTTCAGTATTCTCTTGTCATGCCTGGTGCCGTAGTCAAAAAAGGTGCAACCGTTCAATATGCTATAATTGCCGAAAACTCTATAATTGAGGAAGGCGCTGTCGTAGGCGAAAAACCCGAGGATATGACTGACCTCTCAAAATGGGGCGTAACGGTTGTTGGCGCCGGTCTTAATATCGGCAAAGATTCAGTAATCAGCTCTGCGCAAATGATAAGAGAAGATGTAAAGGACGGTGACAAACAATGAGAAAGAATAACGTTTTAGGTCTTGTGTTTCCGAATGTTCACGATGAACTCATGGCAGAAATGACTGCTAAAAGGTCAATGGGCTCTGTTCCGTTCTGCGGACGTTATCGTCTTATAGACTTTTCTCTTTCCAACCTTGTCAATGCAGGCGTATCTAAGGTCGGTGTGGTTACTAAGTCTAACTATCAATCTCTTATGGACCATATCGGTACAGGTAAGGCTTGGGACCTTGACCGTAAGAGTGGCGGTCTTTACTTCCTTCCGCCGTATTCAAATAACGAGGCAAAGGTGTACGTTGGCCATATTGATGGTCTTTTTGGTGCAATGAATTTCTTGCGTCACTCCAAGGAAGAATATGTTGTTTTATGCGATGCCGACGTTATTTCTAACTTTGACTTAAGTGATATGATAGAAACACATATTGCAAGCGGTGCCGATGTTACCATAGCTTATAAAAACGGTAAGATGCCCGCTAATCACCACGATGTTATGTCGTTTGAGTTGGACGGTGATAAGGTTACCGATATCACTTTTGCAGCAGGCGCTGCCGAATGCAAATTTAGTCTTGATATTACTGTGATATCTAAGGAAAAACTTATTGAAATAGTAAATTACGGTTATGAACACAATTTTACAAGTCTTGCAAGAAATGTTTTCCATTCTGGACTTAAAACACTTGATATCCGCGGATATGAGGTTAAGTCGTATGTTGCAGTTATGGACGGACCCGACAGTTATGTGCGTATTACTCGTGAGGTTTTGTCGAGTGCTGATGTAAGACGTGAATTGTTCTGCAAAGAACGCCCTGTTTTCACTAAAACTCGTGACGATATGCCGACTATTTATGGTCTTGACAGCAATGTTAAAAACTCAATTGTTGCCGACGGATGTGTAATTGAAGGCACGGTCATTAATTCCGTACTGTTTAGAGGTGCCAAAATAGGTGCAGGTGCGGTGGTTGAAAACTGCATTGTTATGCAGGATGCTGTTATAGGCGAAAATGCCGAGATAAAATATGTTACTTTGGATAAAAAAGTTACCGTAGGCGCTTATAAAACGCTTAATGGCAGCGAAATATATCCTATTTACATTCGCAAAAATTCAATGGTATAATTTGAAAGGATTTTTAATGATGAAAGTATTATACGCAACAAGTGAAGCCTATCCTTTTGCTATGTCGGGTGGTCTTGCGGATGTTGCCGGTGCCTTGCCTAAGGCTCTGAGAAAGAGACTTGTAGGTTGTAGGGTAGTAATGCCGCTTTATGAAAGTGTCAGCGAAGAACTTCGTGCAAAAATGCAGTTTGTGACAAGTATCACAGTGCCCGTTGCATGGCGCCGACAGTATTGCGGTGTTTTTGAGGCAAAATACGACGGTGTTATATTCTACTTGCTTGACAACCAGTATTATTTCAAACGTAACGGTCTTTACGGTCACTATGATGATGCTGAGCGATTCGCTTTCTTTGCACGAGCCGTACTTGAAATGATTCCGCATATCAATTTTGTACCCGATATTATTCATTGTAACGATTGGCAGACTGCACTGGTTCCGGTTTTCTTGGATACTATTTATCGTAAGAATGATATGTATAAGAACGTTAAAACTATCTATACAATTCATAACATTCAGTATCAAGGAAAATACGGTAAGGAGATTATTGAGGATGTTTTGGGTATACCTGACGAGGGTGCACACTTGCTTGAATACGATGGCGGTGTGAACCTCATGAAGGGTGCTATAGAATGCGCTGATAGGGTTACTACTGTTAGCCCAACTTATTCTGAGGAAATTAAAGACCCATGGTTTGCTCACGGACTTGATGGAATTATCAGAGACCGCGCATTTAAACTCAGCGGTATTGTAAACGGTATCGATACCGATGTCTATAATCCCGAGACCGACCCTAATATCTGGGCAAATTATAGTGTTGACGATGTCACATCAAAGAGCGTTAATAAAGCAGAGTTGCAAAAAGCGGCAGGCTTGCCTCAGAAGGCAGAAGTTCCTGTTATCGGAATTGTATCCCGCTTAGTTAGCCATAAAGGTCTTGACCTTGTGAAATGCATGTTCGAACAGATGTTAAATCTCGATGTTCAGTTTGTTATTTTGGGAAGTGGTGAATGGGAGTTTGAAACCTTCTTCTATTCTATGGCTGCGGCACACCCCGATAAAGTGTCTTTAAAACTCGGTTTTGTACCCGATTATGCGCGCAAAATTTACGCAGGTGCCGATATATTCCTCATGCCTTCTAAGAGTGAGCCTTGCGGTCTTGCCCAGATGATAGCACTTCGTTACGGCACCATTCCCATAGTGCGTGAGACCGGCGGTCTTAAAGATACTGTTAAAGACAGTGGTGATAACGAGGGCAACGGATTTACGTTTTCTAACTATAATGCGCACGATATGGCATATGCCGTCGAACGCGCTGTAAAAGGTTACGAAAACAAGGAAGGCTGGAATATCCTAGTAAAACGCGCCATGGAGTGCGATAATAGTTGGGGTAAATCGGCTAATGCTTATATTAAACTTTATAAGGAAGTTTTGGGAAAGGGATAATGAAAATGGTTAAACACGTTATACTTTGGCAACTTAAAGATGAGTTGTCCGATGCAGAAAAAATTACCGTTAAAACCGATGCAAAAAAGTATCTCGAGGCGTTATATGGCAAAATAGATGGTTTGAAGTATATCAAGGTCAATATAAACGGATTTGATACATCCAATGCAGATATGATGCTTGACAGTGGATTCGACAGTTTTGAAGCACTCAAAGCATACGCAGTCCATCCTGAGCATGTTTTTGTGGCAGATACTTATGTTCGTCCGTTCACAAAGGCACGTTCTTGTTTGGATTTTGAAGATTAATTAAAATGAATAAAAAAGCAGTCATTCTTTAGGCGTGGTTTCCCAAAGAATGGCTGTTTTTGTTATTGCTTTTTTATTGAATTTTTAATGTTTCTCCCGGTTTTATGGAGTATAGTTTTTTATCAATGTCAAACCAAATCTCATATAGTGAGGGATTATATATGGATTTGCCGTTAGGAAAACGCAAAAACATGTATTGCATAAAAAATCTCCTTATTTGTTTGCAGTAATACAACGTGCAACGTGAACACCGCTTGCCGATGCGTGTGACAGAGAGTGGGTGATACCGCTTCCGTCGCCGATAATATAGAGCCCATCATAGCAGGATTCAAGATTTTCGTTTACGGTAACTTCCATGTTGTAGAACTTAACCTCTACACCGTAAAGCAACGTGTCGTCGTTGGCAGTACCGGGTGCAACCTTATCAAGAGCGTATATCATTTCAATAATTCCGTCAAGTATACGTTTGGGCAAAACAAGGCTCAAATCACCCGGTGTTGCTTTAAGGGTGGGGGTTATAAACGCTTCGTCAATACGGCTTTGGGTAGAGCGTCTTCCTCTTATAAGGTCGCCGAAACGCTGAACAATAACACCGCCACCTAACATGTTGCTGAGTCGTGCAATAGATTCGCCGTAACCGTTAGAGTCTTTAAACGGTTCGGAAAAATGCTTGGCAACAAGCAATGCAAAGTTGGTGTTTTGTGTTTGCTTGGCAGGGTCCTCATAACTGTGACCGTTTACCGTAATTATACCGTTGGTGTTTTCGTTTACAACGGCACCTTTTGGATTCATACAGAAAGTGCGAACTTTGTCACCGTATTTTTCGGTGCAGTAGACAATTTTGCTTTCGTAAAGTTCGTCGGTAAGATGTGAAAAAACCTCAGCAGGCAGTTCAACTCTAACACCAATATCAACTCTTGTGGATTCGGTCGGAATGTCAAGTTCTTTGCACACTTTTTCCATCCATTTACTACCGCTTCGACCAACCGAAATGACACATTTTTTAGCATGGTATTCCTTGTCTTGGCAGTTGATAACAAAACCGTCATCAACCCTTGAAACCGAAGAAACAGGAGTGTTAAAATAGAAATCAACCTTGTCTTTGAGATAAGAGTAAAGATTTTCAAGAACAATATAGTTAATATCGGTGCCTAAGTGACGCACTGAAGCATCAAGCAAGTGAAGGTCGTGAGTTATACATTCTTTTTTAAGTTTTGTGCCGGCTGTGGAATAAAGTTTTGTACCGTTACCACCGTATTTCATGTTGATATCGTCAACATATCGCATAAGTTCCAAGGCTTTGTCTTTGCCAATATAACGATATAGCGTTCCGCCAAAATCATTTGTGATGTTATACTTTCCGTCAGAAAAAGCACCTGCACCGCCAAAGCCACTCATTATTGAACAACTTTTGCAACCGATACAACTTTTGATTTTATCACCGTCAATAGGGCAGTGACGACGGCTTAGTTCATTACCTGCTTCAAAAACTGCAACCTTGAGATTGTTGCTTTTTTCAATAAGTTCATAAGCGGTATAAATACCGCCGGGGCCTGCACCTATTATGATAACATCGTAATTCATAAAAACACCTGCTTTTGTTTTGTGCGCAAAGCGCAACATTATTCTACTTTGTATATTTTATCATAATGTAACATTAATTTCAACTAAAAAAGCCAAGACAAATTTTAGTCTTGGCTTTAAATTATTTTATCATATTGCGCAACTTGCCGCCAATGTCTAATACCTTAATAAAAAGTATCAGAATAGGAATTTCAATAGCGATTAAAATAACCGTTTGCAAAATTCTGAAATAAACAGTGGGGAATAGAGGCAACGAATACCAAATGCAAAGTACAGCGGTTGTTAATATCATGCTGCCGATGATTTGAGTTATCAAAACACTTGTTACGATTTTTGCAATACTTTTATTATCCTTTAAAAACCAACCAAAGCATGCGCCTGTAAGGATTGATATTAATGAAATTAGCGGTGAAAACCCACCGAAAAACAAACTTTGTATTACGTCAGACAAAAATGCTACCAAAGCCGATGCTTTCCAACCGTATAAATTACCAACAATGGCAATAACCAAAAAGGCAGGTGACATCTTCATAAAATCGCCTATTCTTATGGTGAGTCCCATAGGAAAGGTAAAAGAACATACGGCTGCAAGCGCCGTCATGACACCGAGCACCGCCAAACGCTTTAGTTTAATCTTATTATTCGAATTTTGCATACAAAAACACTCCTTATCTTTCATCTTACTGAATAATAAGGAGCGCTCTGAATTTACTTCTTATTATAACAGCGGGATGCGAAACCGTAACCGCAAGCCATAAAGCCTTTCGTCCCTTGGGCAACTCCCCGTCCCAAGAGCACTTAACGCATCGGTTTCTACTCTGTGATAATTTCTCTGTTTTATCAGTTTATAAATGCGTCGTGTACTACCTGAACAGCCTTCTGGCAGTCGTCAATATTGATAAGAACAGAAATTTTGATTTCGCTGGTTGATATCATGTGAATGTTAATGCCGGCATCCGACAATGCTTCAAACATCTTGGAAGCAACACCCGGATGGGTTTCCATACCGGCACCGACAATTGAAACCTTACCCATCTTATCGTTGATGAGTACATCCTGAATGTCGAGTTTTTCACGAAGTGATTCAATAGCGGCAACAACATCAGCCTTTTGGTTCATAGGTGCGGTGAAGGTGATATCCTTAGTGCCGTCACGACCTACCGACTGCAATATAATATCAACATTTACATTCTTCATGCTGAGCTGATTGAAAACTTTGAAAGCAACACCGGGGGTGTCCTTAAGACCTACAATTGAAATTACGAGAGTGTCCTTATCGCAAGCAACACCTTTAACGAGCATTTTTTCCATTTTAACTACCTCCTTAACGATTGTACCGGGTTTATTTTCAAGGCTTGAAAGAACTTCAAGTTCCACGCCATATTTTTTTGCCATTTCAACTGAACGGTTATTAAGAACCTGAGCACCTAAAGTGGCAAGTTCAAGCATTTCATCATAGGTTATCTCGTCCATCTTCTTGGTGCCGGTAACCTTTCTCGGGTCGGCAGTGTAAACACCGTCAACGTCGGTATAAATCTGGCAAAGGTCAGCATGCATTGATGCTGCAATTGCAACAGCACTTGTATCCGAACCGCCACGGCCCAATGTCGTGATGTCGTCATGTTTATTAAGACCTTGGAAACCTGCTACGATAACGATGTTTTTCTTATCGAGCTCATTCTTAATACGTTCGCCGTCAACTTTTTTGATACGTGCAAGCATGTGCTTGGAATCGGTCTGAAAACCTGCCTGCCAACCAAGAAGCGAAATAGAAGGGCAACCCAACTTCTGAATCGCCATGGCAAGGAGCGAAATCGAAATCTGTTCGCCTGACGAAAGCAGCATATCCATTTCTCTTTTAGGTGGATTTACGGGATAAATCTCATTAGCCTTTTCAATAAGGTCATCAGTAGTATCTCCCTGTGCCGAAACAACAACTACAACGTCGTTGCCCTTTTTGTAGTCATCGGTGATTATTTTTGCAACGTTGAACAATTTTTCAGCGTTGGCAACCGATGATCCTCCGAATTTTTTTACTATTAAAGCCATTTCTTTTGCCTCCCAACTTGAAAATAAGCTTTTATCAGTTAATCAAGCAGACGTATGGTGGAAATAATATTTGCCTCCGTGAGCTTAGATAACATACTTTTGAGTTCTTTCTCGGTAGCGAAAGGTGTAATGAATGCCAATTCGTTTTCGGCTTCACCTTGTCTGCCAAGCAATTTTATTTCACCGAAAAGTTTTTCGGCTTCTGATTTAAGACTTAAGCGATCAGATTTTGCGGTGCAATGCACGTACATTCTTACAGTGTCATTCTCGTAATCGGCTATGTAAGTACTGTCGGCATCATCCCACGAAAGATATTTACGGGCATGCAGATGTTTTACACAGTCGATAATATCAGCCACAACGGCACTTGCGGTAGGTAACTTTCCTGCACCTCTGCCATAAAACATAACGTCACCAACGGCGTCACCCTTTACCATAATAGCGTTGAAAACGTCGTCAACATGAGAAAGTTGATTTGTTTTGCTGACAAAAGCAGGGTAGACGGTTGCAATGCACTTGCCTTCCTCGTCCAGTTTTGCTCTGCCGATGAGTTTAATCACGCAATCGGCAAAATCGGCATAAGCGGTATCTGCAGAAGTGATTTTGGTTATACCTTCGGTGTGAACGCTTTCGGGATAAACGTGTTTGCCGAATGAAAGCGCTGCCAGAATACATATCTTTCGGCATGCGTCATGTCCCTCAACATCAGCAGTCGGGTCTTTTTCGGCATAACCCAAACGCTGGGCTTCAACCAAAGCCTCGTCGAAGGAAACACCTTCTCTAAGCATTTTGGTCATAATAAAGTTGGTTGTTCCGTTAAGAATACCTGCAACTTCGGTAATGTTGTTGGCTGCAAGACATTGAGCAATGGGACGGAGAACAGGTATACCGCCGCCGACACTTGCCTCAAACAGGTAGTTAACGTTATTATCTTCGGCTATCTGAAGAAGCTCGGCGCCTTTTTGTGCCACTAACTCTTTGTTAGAGGTTACAACGCTTTTGCCTTTTAAGAGGCATGATTTTGTAAATTCGTATGCTGGGTGAACTCCACCCATAACCTCTGCTACAACCCTCACATCAGGGTCGTTTAAAATAACGTTAAAATCTTTTGTAAATTTATCGCTATAAGGCAGATTTGGAAAATCACGAAGGTCAAGAATGTATTTAATGTTTATTTTGGTCTTGACTCTTTCGGAAATAACGTCAGCATTATCAAACAGAACCTCGGCAACACCGGAACCGACGACACCGTGACCCATAATTGCTATATCTACCATTTTACCACTTCCTATTCTTTATTCACCGAGTATCTGTTTTACCGATACTACGCCGTCCAATTTATTCAGTGATTCTATTGTTCTGGATACATCAAAATCATTGTCAGGAATTCGGATAGATACTGACACCGAGGCTGTACCCGAAACAGGCAGACCTTGGTTAACGGTCAGTATATTACCGCCGCAACTGTAAAGCGTTTGCAAAAAAGCCGAGAGAACGCCGGCATGGTCGCGTAATATTGCCTGCAAAGATACTATTTTGCCTAAAGGGTGCGTATACTCAAATACCGAATCCTTATACTTATAATATGCACTTCTTGAAATTCCGCAAATTTTCAAAGCCTCACTTGCGGTTTTGACCTGACCTGAAGCCAAAAGCCTTTTGGCTTCGATTACTTTTGAGTAAACTTCAGGCAAAACATCGGCACTTACAAGCAACATTCCTTTGCTCAATGTATCCACCTCACAAAAACAATGTATTTGAACAAGAAACACTATAACACATTGTTTTAAGAAATGCAAGAAGAAATTTTAATATTTATTTTGCATTTGCCAATAACATTTTTGTATGGATGAACAAATAGTATTGATGAAAGGATAGTGTACGGCTGTGGATACAGCAACTCAAAAAGATTTTCTTATAAAATCAGCGTTTTATATAACCGTAACAGCGTTTATATATATATTCCTCAAATTGTTATCAGGCCCTTTGTTGCCTTTTGCATTATCTGCATTGATAACCGTTTTGTTGCAACGTCTTGCTAACAGGGTTTCGGCGAAATTTAAAATAAAGAAAAAAGCGGTTTCGGTTGCCGCGGTTTTAGCAGTTTACGTGTTGGCAGGTTGTCTTGTCACTTGGGTTGGATACGCACTCTACCGACAGCTTAACCGTCTTATAAACGAACTTCCGAATTTCATTGAGGATATTTCTTCTACTGTTAGGTTACTATCAGAAAAAATAAGCGGAATAGTAGGTCAACTGCCTGACAGTACAGAGTCTTTTTTCGGTAAATTGCCGTCAGCTACAGTTGATTCTGTTACAAATGAACTTGCAGGATTTGTGACTACATTGGCGGGTGATGTTGCATCAGCGGTTCCTATTGTTATTCTGTCGGTTGCGGTAATGATAGTTTCGAGTGCGTATTTTGCCAAGGACTATGACGAAATATGTCGTTATCTGGCGGAAAAACTTCCAACTAAGGTAACAAATAGCCTTGTTTTTGCCAAAAACAATCTTCTCAGCAATATAGCGCAGATGTTAAAAGGATATGCTGTTATAATGTTACTCACATTTCTTGAACTATTTATAGGATTGAGTCTTTTAGGCAGTGATTATGCTTTAGTTATTGCTGCGGTAACATCGTTTGTAGATATTCTTCCTGTCTTCGGTTCGGGAACAGTTCTTATACCTTGGGCGGTTTTCGCGGCTTTGTTTGGTAACACGCGAAAAGCTATAGGTATTGTTGTACTTTACGTTGCTATTACTGCTGTCAGAAATTTCGCAGAGCCCAAGGTTATTGGTAAACGTCTGGGACTTCATCCGCTTGTCATGTTAGCGTCGGTGTTTTTGGGTCTTAAAATTTTCGGCGCCGCCGGTATTGTTGTGTTACCTCTTGCAGTTATAGTAATAAAAGACCTTTTTTTAAATGACAGTAATGTTGTAAAACTTAAACCTTAAAATACTTTGTCCTTCCTTATACTCCTGCATAAAATGTAGAAGGGGATATATAGCCCCGAGATTTTAAGATGTAAAATGTTCGAGGAGGGAAAGAATGAGAAAGATTGCTTTTGTGACTACTACCTCGACCTATGCTGCAAAAGGTAACGAGGTACTGAAAAATAAAGGAATTGTAAATGAAATAAGAAAAATACAAGGCGGCACGGTGGGTGGCTGTCTGTTTGGTATAACAGTAAATGAAGATGACACTGAACAAGCGCGAATTCTTTTGAATGAATCCGGCGTTCGTGTTATTATGGAGAAGGTTTTATCCAAATGATTTACTTTGATAATGCTGCTACAACCGGAGCAAAACCCACAGTTGTTTTAAATGCTGTTCAAAGAGCGTTAAGTGACATGTCGGTGAATCCTGGAAGAGGCGGATATGAAAAATCGGTAAAATGTTCCCAGGAAATATACGAATGCCGAAAGAAAATATCTGATTTTTTTGGTGCTGAGGCTCCCGAAAGGGTAATTTTTACGGCAAACTGCACACAAAGCATAAACCTTGTTCTAAAGGGTATATGCCGACCCGGAGACCATGTGGTGACATCAAGCCTTGAGCATAATGCTGTTGCAAGACCGATTTATAAACTGCAAAAATTGGGAGTAGACGTTGACTATGCTGAGGTTATTTTTGGTGATAAGGACGCAACCGTAAGGTCTTTTGACCGACTTATAAGAAATGATACTCGTATTGTCGCCGTTACCCATGCTTCCAATGTTACCGGCTATGTTTTGCCTATAAAGGAGATAGGAGAAATATGTGCCGAACGCAACGTGCCGTTTATGGTTGATGCTGCGCAAACGGCAGGTATACTCGATATCAACATGAGGGAACTTATGATTGACTATCTGTGCGTTGCGCCTCATAAAGGACTTTATGCTCCAATGGGTATAGGAGTGCTTATATCGCTTGGAAATATACCCGAAACACTGTTTGAAGGCGGGACAGGTTCGTTTTCGGCAGGCTATGAACAACCTATTGATTTCCCTGACCGTTTTGAAAGCGGAACATTGAATGTCCCTGCAATAATGGGCGTTTCTGCAGGGTTGGATTATGTAAAATCCAAGGGAACTAACGCTTTGTATCACCACGAACTTGAATTAATTAGATATATTTATAACCGCTTATCCAATATTCAAGGTGTTATACTTTATACTCCGAGACCGGAGTTTGGTGAGTATGTCCCTACCTTGTCATTCAATGTGGAAGGCAAATCTTCTGATGAAACGGCAGTTCATTTGGCAAAAGATAATATTTGTGTAAGAGCAGGACTTCATTGTGCGCCTATGGCTCACAGAAGACTGGGAACGATTGACGTAGGCACGGTTAGAATATGTTGTTCGTCGTATAATACCAAAAAGGAAGCAGATCTCTTTGTTGAAAGTGTAAAAAAGTTAATTTTTTATGAGAAAAATCAAAAATAACTATTGATACCGCAACACTTGTATGATACAATATATTGTGTATTAATAAATGAGAACGTTTTGGAAAGGATGTGTGATAATGCAAGAGTTTTTCAGCGAGGTTTTTGAGATTATCAGAGGCTTTTTTGCTCAGATATTTATGGCTTTTGCCGATGTTCGTATTGCTGATATACTGGATATCGCTATTATCGCTTACATCATTTACAAAGCAATCGGATTTTTTAAAGAGACCCGCGCTAAAATTCTCATAAAAGGTCTGATTTTCCTTTTGCTCGTTTGGGTTATGGCTCAGTGGTTTGATTTGATATCACTTAAGTGGATACTTGTTAAATTCTTTGATTACGCCATTATAGCGGTTGCTATTATTTTCCAGCCGGAGTTGCGCCATGCTTTGGAAAGAATGGGTCACAGCAGTTTTGGTTGGATAGGCAACAATCACGAATCTGCCGGTAACGAAAAGTTAAAGAGTAGTATTGATAATATATGTAAAGCATGTAGTTCAATGTCGGAAGAAAAGGTGGGCGCTCTTATAGTTTTTGAACGTTCAACACCACTGGGTGAGATAACCGCCACAGGTACTGCAATTAATGCCGACGTTTCGGAAGAACTGGTTGAAAACCTTTTCTATCCGAAATCTCCTCTCCACGATGGGGGAGTCGTTGTTCGAAAAAGCACTATTCTTGCGGCGGGTTGCATATTGCCGCTTACTGCCAATAACGAACTAAGCAAGGAACTTGGTACAAGGCATCGTGCTGCAGTTGGTATGAGTGAAACAAGTGATGCTTTAGTTGTAGTTGTGTCGGAGGAAACAGGAAAGATATCGGTTTGTTCCAACGGCACTATCGAACGTGGATTCAATCAGGTTACTCTGAGAGAAAAATTGTATAATGAGATTTTGACCGACGATGATTACGACGGTCAAAATAAACTGACTAAGATATTTAAACGTAGCAATAAAGGAAACGATCAGCATTTATCTGACGAATAGATTAAGATTTTGAAAGGAGCGTGACGGAGATGATCAATCTGAACCCGGTATCATGGATAAGCAAGTTATTTGATAACAAAAAGTTTCTTGTGGCTTTTTCCGTGATTTGTGCCATTGTCTTTTGGTTAGTGATCGATATTGCCGAGAATCCGTCACGCGATATTACATTTAATGATGTATCGGTCACCGTTGCAGACCAGGTCGATGATAATGACCGTACATTAATCCCGCTTGGAGATTATACCGATTCTGTATCAGTAACTGTTAACGGCCCCGGTTACATTGTAAGTACTGTATCAAAAGATGATATTGTCGTGTCGGTCAAGTCGTATGCCGAGGTTTCACAACCCGGCACTTATGTGCTTACACTTACGGCATCGGTTTCCAAAAACGACTGTGAGGTTGTCAGCGTTTCTCCTTCTTATATTCAGGTTGTATACGATTACAATACTGTTGCCGAAGTCCCGGTTGAAATAGATGTTTCGGAATATCAGGCTTTCTTGGGTGAAGGCTGTGAGATTGATACTGCTAAGAGTAAGTTGCGTAATGACTCAGACAGTTCTGAAATCACTACTCTTTCGGTTAAAGGCCCTTCGGAGTTTATATCTGCTTTGAGCAAAGTTGTCGCAAAGCCTGTGTTGTCGGGTGCTGAAGTGTCTTCTGAGTCCAAGAATTTCAGTGATGTACAACTCATTTTCTATGATGCGCTTGGGAATGTTATTGACTCTGGATCATTGGAGTATAGTGTTGACCATTATCTTCGTGTTGTTGTGTTTAAACGTGCTGAAGTGCAAATTGTTCCGACCTTTATTAATCTTCCTGCTTGTTACGCGCAGTCTGACAGTGGAATGCCACCGTTTACGCTTTATCGCAACGATGAGCGTGCAAGAGCGAGAACCGAGATTACTCAAATTGAAGTAAAAGGCCCTGCCGAAAAGATTGATGCGCTCATTAACGAAGGCTTGAAGTTGACACCTATCGATTTCTCACAGATAGACAGCAATGATGATTCTTCGTTCTTGTGTTCATTTATTCTTGATGAGGGTGTTGAAATCGTTGACGGTACCGAAGAAATCATTGTTGAACTTAATTTTGGAGGAAAACTGTCGGTAAGTAAAGAAATTTCGATAGCTCCGGATAAGATAAAACTTGTAAATACCGGTGGTAAATCATTGACCATCAACTATACAGGTGCCATTAAAGTTACGCTCTGTGGCAATGCCAATGATATCAGAAAGATTAAGGCAAGCGACATTGAACTTACCATAGACTGTGCAGGTGGATCAATTTCTGAAAATGGAGAGGACAAGTTGATATCAGTTTCGGTCAATGCGAAATACAGAGCCTGGAAGATTAAAATAAATAAGGCTCAGGTACAGGTTGTTATAATATAGTTTTAAAAGACCGTGCGGGTGAGTTCAGAGTAGCCCAACGGTCTTTTTTTGACACGGACTGGCCGTATTTCATACAATGTACAGGTGGCGCTTTACAGCGCCGTTACTTTGTTTGAGGTAAGGTGATGTCTTTTGAATGTTTTTGCAGGTATTATGATCGTGGTGTTTTTCATGATCGGTATTGTCAGTTCTATAAAATGGTTGGTACTTAAATTTGTTGCAACGGGAAATAATGGTTCAAGGCTTTACGCCGTTATGTTGAGAGGAAATTCTGCCGATATTGAACTACAATTGGCTATTGAAACACTGGGATGGGACCATACGCTCTCAGGTGTCAAAGCCTATGCTGTTGATTGCGGCATCTCCGAAGAGTGCTACGATACTTGCAGTAAAATGTGTAATGACGGTCGTTTTAAACTTTTGACGGTTGACGAGTTTTCTAAAATGCTAAAAATTTATTCTGAATAAAAGAAGGGGTGAAACATGTGTCGGGACTATCTTATGAAATTATAAAAGGTACGGTTAAGCGCATTGTGTACAGTAGTGCTGACACAGGTTTTACTGTTATTGAAATTGAAAATTCAGGCGAAACCGAAACTGTAGTCGGCGTGTTACAGGATGTAGTTGTAGGTGAGGAACTTGAACTTACAGGAAAATATGTTTTGCATCCTGTGTACGGTCAGCAATTCAAAGCAGAAGCCTGCATTAAGACCTTGCCTTCGGGTTCTGCAGCAATTTTAAGGTATCTTTCATCAGGAATCATTAAAGGCATCGGCCCTGCAACTGCTAAAAGAATAGTTGAGTTGTTTAAAGACGATACATTCCTCGTTATGGAAAAGGAGCCTGAACGCCTTGCAACAATTAAGGGTATAAGTCGTCAAAAAGCAGAGCAAATAAGTGCCGATATTTCAAGCAGACGGTCTTTAAGAGAACTTTGTATGAGGCTTGCAGGTTACGGCATATCCGCCGACGATGCAGTTTCGGCGTTAAAAGTTTTGGGTGAAACTGCGGCTGAACAGATAGAATCAAATCCGTATCTTTTATGCAACGATGGTATTGGTTGGGATTTTGAAAGAGCTGATGAAATCGGCAAAAGGTTGGAAATACCGACCAATAATACCGAACGTCTATGTGCAGGTATCATGTATGTTATAAGACATAATTTGTTCAACGGTCATACCTGTTTGCCCAAAACACGTGTGCTTAAAATATCGGTTGAACTGCTGGAATGTGACGAAAGGCTTGTTGACGATACCTTTGAAGTTTTATATGACCGAAAACAATTACAACAATTATCAATAGACGGTGAGTCTTTTGTTTCATTATCCGAGGTTTTTGACCATGAAGCGTACATAGCCAACCGTTTGCAACTTGAACTGTCGCTGTCGGGCCAGTTAAAACCTTTAACAGACAGGGAAGTATTGAAGGCAGGTCAAAAACTAGGTATTACATTTGAAGAACTTCAAAAAGAAGCTATAGCGGCAAGCCTTGAATCGGGTGTGTTTATTCTCACCGGCGGCCCCGGAACCGGAAAAACTACTGCAGTAAACGGAATAATCGAGGTTATGGAGAGCCGTAATATGAAAGTATCACTTGCGGCTCCTACAGGACGCGCTGCAAAACGTCTCTCTGAACTGACGGGACGTGAAGCTAAAACGATACATCGTTTGCTTGAAGTTGGCACCTCGGACGACGGCAAGAGTCATATTTTTGTTCGCAACGAAAAAAACCCGCTTGAAGCAGAGGCGGTTATAATTGATGAGATGTCTATGGTTGATGTTTCGTTGTTTGATGCGTTGCTAAGGGCGTTAAGAATGGGAACCCGTATTGTGCTTGTTGGTGACTCCGATCAGTTGCCGAGCGTAGGAGCAGGTAACGTACTTCGTGACCTTATTGATTCGGGAAGATTTAATTGTATACGTCTTCAAAAGGTGTTTAGACAAGCCTTGCAAAGTAAAATAATTGTCAACGCTCATAATATTATTAACGGCAACGAGTTAGAACTTGACTGCCGTGATTCCGACTTTTTTATGCTCGAGCAGAAGACTCCGCAGCAGGCTTTAAAACTTGTTACCGACCTTTATTGCCGCAGGTTGCCCGAAGCATACGGATTTTCTCCTGCTGACGACATTCAAGTACTTTGTCCCTCAAAAAAAATGGAACTTGGCACTATTAATATCAATAATATCCTGCAGGAACAGATAAATCCCTCTTCTGAGGACAAGCCTGAGATTGCTTTTAAAGGCTTTGTACTCAGAAAAGGCGACAAGGTCATGCAGATTAAAAACAATTATGACATAGTTTGGGAAGATGACGATGGCAATGTCGGTATGGGCGTATTTAACGGAGATGTGGGTATATTAGAGGATATTGACGTGCAAAACCGCGAACTGACTGTCAGGTTTATTGACCGAGTTGCTTCGTACTCGGGTGAGCAAGTGGGTCAACTAGAACTGGCTTATGCTGTTACCGTACATAAAAGTCAAGGAAGTGAGTTTGACTGTGTTATATTGCCATTGCTTTCGTTCCCATATCAACTTAAATACCGAAATCTTTTATATACCGCTGTTACGAGAGCCAAAAAATTACTTATAATTGTGGGTAGTCGTGAGGTAGTAAAGCAAATGTCTGCCAATGTGAAAAAGACAATGCGATATACTGCACTTAAACATTTAATGATAAAATGAAAGATGAACTGAAAATTATATTTAAAGGGTTGAATGACCTTGTTTTCCCTCCGCGTTGTCCTTGCTGCGGTGATGTGGGTACTGATGACGAGCCGTGTGAAGATTGTCGTACACAACTCAATAAATGTCGTATCTTTACTGATACTTGTCATAAATGCGGTAACAGACTGAGGCTTTGCGATTGCGGAAAGTTCAACAATCTGTTTACCGGTATTTCGGGTGCGTTTTGGAATAAAGATGTTGCTAGAGATGCGGTTTACAAAATGAAATTTTGGGACGGCGTATATGCCACTGATTATTTTGGCCGGCAGGCGGCTCTCAGTTTTTTAAGAAAGTTTCCGGATGTCAGACCCGATTTAGTTGTGGCTGTGCCTGCGACAAAACGTTCAATCGCCGACAGAGGATATAATCAAGCCGAACTCATGGCAAAATCCGTAGCCAAACGGTTAGAATTACCGTTTGATAGCAAGATACTTATAAAAATCAAAGAAAACCGAAAACAACACGATTTGGGAGCCGAAGAGCGCAGAGCAAATGTTAAAGGTGTATATAGAGTTACAACGGAACTTCATGGGAAGACGGTTTTACTGGTAGATGATATAAAGACTACCGGTTTGACATTAAGCGAATGTGCAAAGCAGTTGAGACTTAATGGTGCAGATGAGGTTTATACTGCAGTAGCACTAATAACCGAGAAGGGCACTTGTAATTTGAGTGACGGTGAAATATAATATAGTTAAAGTGAGGTGTTACTATGCCCATAGATGTTGCTATTGATTTAGGAACATATAAAACAGTTATTTACAGTTATAACAGAATATTACTTGAAGAACCGACTGTTGCAACGGTTGAAAGCGAAACTTTTCAGCCGATTTGTTTTGGTAGCCGTGCAAAGGATATGGTGGGACGCACTTCTGAAAATATTGAAACGGTCTTTCCAATTCAACGTGGTATGATAGCCGACTATGATGTTGCAGAGCAGATGCTTAGTGAATACATGAGCAGGTCAATAGGTAAAAGACTAATTAAACCCAGGGTTATTGTTGCTATGCCTTCAGGCGCAACCTCTATTCAGCGTCGTTCGGTCGCTAATGCGGTTGCAACGGCAGGAGGCAGAAGTGCACAGATAATTGATACGGCGTTTGCTGCGGCTTTGGGCATGGGTATTGATTTTTCAAAACCCGGCGGTAAATTGGTAGTCGATATCGGAGCAGGTGTTACCGACGTTGCTGCTTTGTCGGCAGGCGGTATTGTGCAGTGTGATTCAGTGCCGGTTGGCTCTATCGATTTTGAAGAGGCTATCATCAAATATGTCCGTAAAGAGTTTAATGTTTTGATAGGGTGGCTCACCGCCGAGGAAATAAAACTTCAGATAGGTTCTGTAGTGCCGCGTTCGGAAGAGGTCACAATTAAGGCTAAAGGAAGAAATCTTTTTACAGGTTTACCTCAGATATTTGATATTTCGTCTAGTGATGTTTATTCGGCAATGTATGATGTTGCCGAGTCTATTTGCAAGGCAATTAAAGGAGTTATCGAAAAGACCGACCCCGATATTGTTGCCGATATCATGGCAGATAGGGTAAATGTTGCAGGTGGTGGTGCTTACGTAAATGGTATGGAAGAACTGCTGTCACAGTATCTTAGTTGCGAAGTCCGTATCCACCGCGACGCAGAACATTGCGTGGCAAGAGGTGCATACTATGCACTAAAACACCCTTCGTTGCTTAAAGATATCGATTTTGAACTGAGAAATATACAAGACCTTATAGTTGAATAGCGTTTTAAAAAATATTTTAAAAACTATAAAAAAACACTTGATTTTTGTGTTTGTTTGTGGTAATATACTTGAGCATTTGATTTCGTCGGTTTCCTTGCCGATGGGTTTGATGCCGTTTAACGACACCAAAGCGGGTAGTCCTCTGCTTTTGCGGTACAGTGCCGCCTGTTGTTTGAAAGTTATGAATGCCTGATGAAAAATTTAAGGAGGAAATAAAAATGGATTTCGTTAAAGAGATTTCTGCCGGTATGCTTAAGGCAGACGCTCCCGAGATTAAAATCGGTAGCACCGTTCGTGTTCACGTTAGAATCACTGAAGGAGATAAGTCGAGAATTCAGGTTTTCGAGGGTACCGTTATTGCAAAGAATAACAGTGGTATTGCTGAGACCTTCACCGTTCGTCGCCTTTCTTATGGCGTAGGTGTTGAGCGTGTATTCCCTGTACATTCTCCCAACGTTGATAAAGTTGAACTTGTCAGAACCGGTAAAATCCGCAGAGCAAAACTTTACTACCTCCGTGACAGAGTTGGTAAAGCAGCTAAAGTTAAAGAACAACTTTAATTTTACAAAAACTTTAAAAAAGGAAGCAAGAAAACCCTTGCTTCCTTTTTTGTTATTATGTATAATGTAAATGTAATTCTTAATTGGCGGTGTTAAATTTGAACGAAAACAAAGACATTTCAGGAAAAGAAAACATCAAAGAATCAAAATCCGTATTGTCCGAAATATATGAGTGGGTTGATTGCGCCGTTATAACGGTTTTGGTGATTCTGCTACTTTTTTCGTTTGTTTTTAAGCAGGTTGAGGTAGACGGTACTTCTATGAACGATACCTTACTTCATAAAGAACGTGTTGTTATATCCGATGCTTTTTATAAGCCGGAGTACGGAGACATAGTGGTAATATCAAATGAAGTTTTTGGTGATATACCGCTTATAAAAAGGGTGATAGCCACTGAAGGTCAATGGATAAATATCGAAGACGGTATTGTATATGTCGGTGATACCAAGGACTCTATGGAGCCTAAAGGCAACGAGTTCACAAGCCACGCAAGAACTGAATCAATAGTTTCTCCTGAGTATGGATATCACACGTATCCCTTGCAGGTGCCCGAAGGTACTGTGTTTGTTTTAGGTGATAACCGTTCAATATCGCTTGACAGTCGTACTCAGTCGGTAGGTTTTATTGACAATCGTCAAATAATTGGCAAGGCGCTTTATAGGGTCTATCCCTTCGAAAAATTCGGAAATATTTATAATTAGGATAAAAAAATGAGTGAATTACAGAATATTCAATGGTTCCCCGGACACATGAAAAAGACCGAACGTCAAATCAAAGAAAGTCTTTCTTTGGTCGACGCGGTCGCTGAAATAGTTGATGCACGCATACCCGACAGCAGCCGAAATCCGGAGTTGTCGGGTATCGTCGGTAGTAAACCGAGGCTTATTTTGCTTAATAAATGCGATATTGCAGATAAGTCAGCAACCGATAAATGGATTAAACATTATAAAGAACAGGGGATTACAGCATTACCGCTTGATTGCCGTTCAGGTAAAGGTGTTGATAACTTTGTAAAAGAGGTTAAAACTTTACTTGCCGAAAAGTTGGAGGCATATGACAAAAAAGGTATGATAGGTAAGCCTTTAAGGGTTATGATAGTTGGTATACCTAATGTCGGAAAGTCTTCATTTATTAACCGAATGTCAAAAATGGTAAAAGCCAAGGTTGCCGACCGCCCCGGTGTCACGAGAGGAAACCAATGGTTTAAAATTGATGACCGTCTTGAACTGCTTGATACTCCGGGCGTTTTGTGGCCTAAGTTTGACGACCCAAGGGTTGGTGAAAAATTAGCCTTTACGGGTGCTGTTAAAGACGATGTACTTGATATTGAACTTTTGGCGGTCAGATTGCTCGAATGTATGACTCAAGAGTATCCCGAAAGACTGACAGAACGTTATAAAGTTGTGCCGAGCGAGTATAACGATGCTTATGACCTGCTTTGTGCAATAGGTAAAAAACGCGGAATGATGGTGCGTGGCGGTGAGGTTGATACCGAACGAGCCGCAACCGTTTTACTCGACGAATACCGCGGTGGAAAACTCGGTAATATCACGTTGGAATTACCTTGATTTGAGGTTTTTATTATGCCGGATTTTGTTATAGAAAACGATTTTGCTAATAAAGGGTATAAATTTATATGCGGTGTTGACGAGGCAGGTAGAGGCCCGCTGGCAGGCCCTGTTTGTGCCGCGGCGGTTATTTTGCCGCAGGATATTTATATTGAAGGACTTAATGATTCTAAAAAACTGACCGAAAAGAAAAGGGAACAACTTTTTCCTGTAATTCAAGAGAAAGCAATAGCATGGTCGGTTGCGTTTGCATCGGTTGAGGAAATTGAGGAATTTAACATTCTCAACGCTACATATTTAGCCATGAACCGCACAATAGAGGGCTTGAACGTTAAACCCGATTTTGCGCTTATCGACGGTAACCGCGTACCAACAGGGATTACAGTTCCTTGTCAGACGGTTGTTAAAGGCGATGCTCTGTCTTGCTCTATTGCGGCGGGATCAATTATTGCCAAGGTTACCCGTGACCGCTTGATGGACGATTACGACAAAGAATACCCTCAGTACGGTTTTATAAAACATAAGGGCTACGGCACCGCGTTGCATTATAAAGCGGTGGAGGAATTTGGACTTTGCCCCATACACCGCGAAAGTTTTTTCAAAAAGTTTTTTGAGGGTAAGTAATGGATATAAAAAAGGCGGTTGGTGATGCAGGTGAATCCTTTGTTGCCGACTATATTAAAAAGCGCGGTTTTATAATTTCAAAAAGAAACTACCGTACAAAATACGGGGAGATTGATATAATCGCCGAGAATAATGACGAAATACTGTTTGTTGAGGTTAAAACACGTTCTAAAGGCAGTTTCGCAAGACCGCAAGAGTATGTTGACAATCACAAACAAAGGAGAATAATTGTAACCGCAGGCATATATTTAAAGTATAACGGTTATGGATTGCAACCGAGGTTTGATGTTGCTGAAGTTGACATCGATTACGACGGTAAAATGCAACTTAACTATATAGAAAATGCTTTTGGAGCCGATATGCTTGCAGATTTTTGACCTACATAATGATACGTTTACAAAACTCTATGATTTAAAAACCGATTTAACCGATAGCCGACTTGCTATAAATACTGACGGCATGAACGTTTTTGAACGGTCGGTTTGTCAGTTTGCGGTGTGGCTTAGCGGGAAAGAAGAGAATCCTGCCCACCGATACAGCGAGGTTTTGAAAAAGGGCAAATCAGAACTGAAAGTTAGCGGAATTGATTTGTGCCTTACACGGAACGACCTTGTTAAAAACGCCTCAAATTCAGCCCTGCTAAGTCTTGAAGGTGGTGCGGTTATTGATAGTACCGAACGTATTGAGCAACTGTACTGTGACGGTATAAGAACAGTTTCGCTTACGTGGAATTATGACAATCATTTGGCAGGCGGTGCTATGGAGGACGGCGGTTTGACCGATTTGGGTAAAAGTGTTATAAAAAGTATTAACGCATACCGCATGGCACTTGATTTGTCGCACCTTAACCGAAAAAGTTTTTTTGAAGCGCTCCAATTGGCGGAATTTCCAATCGCTACGCATACCGGTTTATCTTTTCTTGTGTCCCATAAAAGGAACCTCACAAGAGAGCAGGTGAGTGCTCTTGCACAAAAATGCGGTGTGGTAGGACTTTGTTTTTACCGCGATTTTATAGCGCATACTTCGGTTTTGCAAGGCTTTTTGAGTGCTGTGGGAAATCTGCTTATGTCAGGATTTGAAAATAATATCGCAATAGGCTCGGATTTTGACGGTGCCGAAATGAGTTCTTTACCGCAAAACCTTGCCGAAACCAAAATTATATACGAAAACTGCATAAAACTGTTTGGTCAAACGGTTAGCGATAAACTGTTTTTCAACAATTCTTATAATTTTTACGTTAATGTTTTGACAAATGATGAAAAATGATGTAGAATAAACCCAATATGTATTCGGAGGAATAATAATGTTTTACAGAAGTACAAGAGATGCATCGGTTAAGGTTACCTCGGCTCAGGCTATTTCGCAGGGCATTTCCGAGGAAGGCGGACTTTTTGTCCCCGAAACAATACCCACCTTAACGGCAGAAGATTTTAATAATATCTCAAAACTTAACTATATTGGAAGAGCAAAGGCGGTCTTAAGCCGTTTCCTTGACGATTTTAGTGAAGAGGAACTGGATTACTGCGTTAACGGTGCATATAAAGGCACTTTTGATAATGAGCAACCCGCACCGCTTAAGAAGTTAAGTGACGGCAGATATATTCTTGAACTCTGGCATGGTCCCACCTGTGCGTTTAAAGACCTTGCACTTCAGATTTTGCCTTTCCTTCTTACCACTGCTGCAAAAAAGGTTGGTAAGGGCAAGACGGTTATTCTTGTTGCAACCTCGGGCGATACCGGTAAGGCTGCTTTAGAAGGTTTCTGTGACGTTGACAACACTGAAATTATCGTATTTTACCCCAACAATGGTGTAAGCCCTATGCAGAAATTGCAGATGGATACCCAAAAGGGTAAAAACGTGTATGTTTGTGCTATTGAAGGCAACTTTGACGATGCTCAAAGCGGTGTTAAGAAAATCTTTACCGATGCTGATATCAAAGCAAAACTCAGGGAAAACGGTATGGAGTTTTCAAGTGCCAACTCGATTAACTGGGGTCGTCTTGTGCCGCAGATTGTATACTATGTATCATCTTATTGCGACCTTATTAAAAACGGTGAAGATTTGTCGAAAGGTTTTGATGTAGTTGTTCCTACCGGCAACTTCGGTAATATATTGGCGGCTTATTATGCCAAGTGCATGGGTGTGCCCATAAAACGTCTTGTGTGTGCATCAAACATTAATAATATTCTTACAGATTTTATAAATACCGGTGTTTATAACCGCAACCGTAACTTCTATACAACGGCATCACCCTCTATGGATATTCTTATTTCCAGTAATCTTGAACGTATGATATACCATCTTGGCGGTAATAATGCTGAATATACTGCTAAACTTCAGTCTGAACTTGCAACCGAAGGCAAATATACCATTGATGCAGATGTATTGGCAAAACTTAAAAGTGTATATTGCGGTGGTTTCTGCGACGACGAGGGTACTCTTAAAACCATAAAATCCGTGTTTGACAAGTACGATTATCTCTGCGATACTCACACAGCAGTTGCTTTGTCGGTAATGGCTGAGTACGAGAAAGATAGCAACGCTACCCGTCCTATCGTTGTGGCATCTACTGCAAGTCCATACAAATTCTCCGCCAGTGTTTTAAAGGCAGTTGCACCCGAAAAATGTTCGGATGATGAGTTTGGTATGGTTAAAGCGTTGGAAGAGGTTACAGGTACTAAGGCTTCTGCACCTATTTCCGCACTAAACGGTGCTGTGCCGAGATTTAACAATGTCTGCGAAAAGCAGGATATGGCTGATACCGTAATGAAGGTTCTCGGAATTTAAAAGCAACGGGACCGCGTTTGTGCGGTCCCGCTTTTAACGTTTAGAGAGATTTCTGCTCAAATGTGCCGCAGGCGGTGTCTCCGCTTTTCTCAGCATGATGAGGAACAACGTGGATAGAACCTGCATCACAGCAGTTGTCTTTGGTATGGTAACGGCAGTTTTCTACCTCACACTTAATACCACTGATTTTGCATCCGCAATTCTCGTTCATTTTTATATTTTCCTTTCAAAAAAGTATTTCCGACCTTTGTCGGACAGAATTATTATATGTATTGCATTTGAACTTAAACCAATAAATTTTTAACAAAAGGTGGTGACAAGGATTGGCGCTGTTTACAATTTCTGATTTACATCTTTCACTGTCAGAAGATAAACCGATGGACGTTTTCTACGGTTGGGACAATTACGTTGACCGTATTAAAGCTAATTGGTTGCGTACTGTGGGTGAAAATGACACAGTTGTAATACCGGGTGATATTTCATGGGCACTTAAAATGGAAGATTCTCTAAATGATTTAAAGTTTATAGATTCTCTGCCGGGCAAGAAGGTAATACTCAAAGGCAATCATGACCTTTGGTGGGCAACCATGACCAAATTAAACTTATTTTTTCAAACAAATTTAATTAAAACCATTACACCGTTGTTCAATTCTTGTGTTACTGCCGAAGGTTATGCAATTTGTGGCAGTAGGGGCTGGATGTGTGATAATTCCGAGCAAAACAAGAAAATAATTCTTCGTGAGGCAGGTAGGCTTGAGATGTCACTTAAATCTGCAAAAGATTCAGGATTACAACCTATCGTATTTCTACACTATCCGCCTGTTTATGCTGATGTTTGCTGTGAAGAGATTACCGACGTATTAAAAAAATATGGAATAACCAATGTTTTCCATGGTCATATACATGGTTCTGGATTGCACCGTGCTGTAAAAGAGTATGATGGAATTACTTATAAATTAGTTTCTTGCGACTGTATTGAGTTTACTCCGTACAAAATTTTGTAAAATTTAAGCCTAAATTTGGAAAAAGAGTAAAATTTTAAAATATTTAGAAAAAAATTGAAAAAACAGTGGAAAATTTTAAAAATATATGTTATAGTATTTTGAGAATTTTTTGGAGGTAGTATAATGCTTAAGGAATTCAGTAAAAAAGAAACCAACCGCTATGAGTTGGTAATCACTGTAGATGCAGAGACATTTGCAGACGCTATCAAAAAGGCTTATCAGCAGAACGGAAAGAAGATTAACGTTCCCGGATTCAGAAAGGGTAAGGCTCCTATGAGCATTATCGAGAAGTATTACGGCGAATCAGTCTTCTTTGAAGATGCTCTTAATATAATCTATCCCGATGCTGTTCAGTCGGCTATCGACGAGTCTAAATTGCAGTTTGTTGACGACAAGATTGATTTTGACCTTGTTTCTATCGACAAAGAAAAGGGTATTGAGTTTAAGGTTGTTATCACCGTTATGCCCGAAGTTGAAATTGACGGTTATAAGGGTCTTACCGCAGAGAAGGTTAAGACTGTTGTTACCGACGAGGAAATCGATGCTGAGGTTGCTCGCGTAGCTGACCGTAACTCAAGAATGATTACCGTTGAAGACAGAGCCGCTGCTAAAGACGATACCGCTGTTATCGACTTTGAAGGTTTTGTTGATGACAAGGCTTTTGAGGGTGGTAAAGGCGAGTCTTATTCGCTCATCCTCGGTTCCAATTCGTTTATTCCCGGTTTTGAAGACCAGATTATCGGTCACAACGTTGGTGACGAGTTTGATGTAAATGTGACCTTCCCTGAGGATTATCATGCAGAAGAACTCAAAGGTAAGCCTGCTGTATTCAAAGTTAAGGTTAACGAACTCAAAGTTAAAGAACTTCCCGTTATTGATGATGAGTTTGCTAAGGATGTCAGCGAGTTTGATACCCTTGCAGATTATAAAGCAGACCTTAAGGCTAAGGCTATTGAGAGAAAAGATAAGCAGGCAGACAGTGATGTTGAAAGCCAACTTGTTGAACAACTCATTGGTCTTGTTAAGGCTGAAATTCCTCAGGCTTTAATCGAGCGCAGAGCAGAGCAGAGTGTTGAAGAATTTGCTTACAGACTCCAGTCTCAGGGTATGGATATGAAAACCTACCTTAAGTATATGGGCGGTAGCATTGAAGACTTTAAGAACACCTTCTTGCCTCAGGCTGAAAATCAGGTTAAGATTCGTCTTGCTCTTGAAAAGATTGTTGAACTTGAGAAAATCGAGGCAACCGAGGAAGACCTTAACGCTGAGTTTGAAAAGATGGCTAAGGATTACGGTATGGAAGTTGACAAGGTTAAGGCTGCTGTTCCTGCAACCGAACTTGCTAAGGACCTCACCGTTCAAAAGGCTATGGAACTCGTTAAGGCTAACGCAGTAATTACCGAAGTAGACAAGAAGACCGAGAAAACTGAGGCAAAGGCTCCTGCTAAGAAGCCTGCTGCTAAGAAGTCCACCACTTCTACTACTAAGAAGACTACTGCTAAAGCAGAGGGTGAGGCAGCCGAGAAGAAGCCTGCAGCCAAGAAGACTACTACTTCGACCGCTAAAAAGACTACTTCAACTGCAAAGAAGGCAGACGGTGAAACCGCTGAGAAAAAACCTGCGGCTAAGAAGACCACTACCACTAAGAAAACTGCCGAAAAGAAGGACGCTGAATAATTTATTCGCTCCGTCTTGTTTATAGAGTGAATAAAAGTTGCATACTTATTTATGGTATGCCAATACTTTGTACCGAATGCGGCAGAATACCATATTCTGCCGCATTGTGTTTAAGTTTGAAATTTGCCGAAATATGACGAATATGTTTCGGCGGTAAGGAGTAATTTTTATGGATATGAGTTTAGTACCAATGGTAGTTGAACAAACCGGCGCAGGTGAACGCTCGTTTGACATTTATTCGAGACTTCTTAACGACCGTATCGTTATGCTTTGCGACCAGGTTAACGACACTACCGCGAGCCTTGTAATTGCACAGATGCTTTACCTTGAGGGAAAAGACCCCGATAAGGATATTCATTTTTACATTAACAGCCCCGGTGGAAGCGTATCGGCCGGTATGGCTATTTATGATACTATGAATTACATCAAATGTGACGTCAGCACCATTTGTATGGGCATGGCGGCTTCTATGGGTGCATTTCTTTTATCTTCGGGTGCCAAGGGAAAGAGATTGGCTTTACCTAATAGTGAGATTATGATTCATCAGCCTTTGGGTGCTGCCGAAGGTCAGGCTACCGATATTTTAATTCATGCTCGTCATATCGAAAAAACACGCGAAAAACTCAACCGCATTTTGGCCGAAAATACAGGCAGACCTTTGGAAGAAATTGCAAGGGATACCGAGCGCGATAATTTTATGTCGGCTGCAGAGGCTGCAGAGTACGGTCTTGTTGACCGCGTTATCGAGAAAAGATAAGCGACAAAACTTGAACGGAGAGACACATGTCTAATAACAATAATCATAATTTTCCCGTTTGCGCTTTTTGCGGAAGAGATGAAAGTCAGGTAGACCATCTTGTTGCGGGTAACGGCGTTTTTATTTGTGACGAATGTATTGAAATTTGTCATTCCTTGCTTTTGGAAAAAGAGGGTATACCTACTCCAAGCGGTAAGAAAAATGCCAAAAAATCTAAAGTGCCGGCAGATTTTGTATTGCCAACACCGAGTGAACTTAAAGCACATCTTGACCAGTATGTTATAGGTCAGGATGATGCTAAAAAGACCTTAAGCGTTGCGGTATATAATCATTATAAACGTATTTTCTACTCTGAAAAGAGCGATGTTGAACTTACAAAAAGTAATGTGCTTATGTTAGGCCCTACGGGTGTCGGAAAAACACTTTTAGCACAGACTTTGGCACGTTTTCTTGATGTTCCTATTGCTATTGCAGATGCAACCACGCTTACTGAGGCGGGTTATGTAGGTGAAGACGTTGAAAACATCCTTTTAAGGCTTATTCAGGCTGCTGATTTTGATGTTGAAAAGGCTGAACGAGGTATTATCTACGTTGACGAGATTGATAAGATTGCTAGAAAATCTGAAAACGTATCTATTACCCGTGATGTAAGCGGTGAAGGTGTGCAGCAGGCACTCCTTAAAATCTTGGAAGGCACAGTTTCAAACGTACCACCTCAGGGTGGAAGAAAACATCCTCAGCAGGAGTTTATACAACTTGATACCACCAATATTTTGTTCATTTGCGCAGGCGCGTTTGACGGTATTGAAAAAATAGTTGGCAAACGTCTTGGTGAAAGCGGTTTGGGCTTTGGTGCTGAGGTTAAATCAAAACAGCAGATGGAAGACGAAAACACGTCGGATAAGGTTATTCACCATGACCTTGTTAAATTTGGTCTTATTCCTGAACTTGTTGGACGTTTACCGGTTATTGCATCGCTCGAATCCATGACTGAGGAGACCTTGTACCGCATTATGACCGAACCGAAAAACTCGGTTATAAAACAGTATATCGAACTCTTTAAAATGGATGAAATCGAACTTATATTTGAAGACGAGGCCCTTAAAAAGATTGCTAAACTTACGGTTGAGCGTAAAACAGGTGCCAGAGGTCTGCGTTCAATAATCGAAAATATACTTCGTGACATTATGTTTGAGTCACCGTCGGATAAAACTATTTCTAAGATAGTTATTACCGAAGAGTGTGTCGATGGTGGAAAACCAACCGTTTTTAAAGATGAGCAAAAGAAGTCGAATTCATCTGTGAAGAAAAAAGATATCGACATTCCTGTTGCTTGATGTTTGCAATTTATCGTATAACACGTAATAAACCCACATACCCAATTATAATAGGGTGTGTGGGTATTTTTATTCACATTAACTGTTACATTTAATTTACAAATTTTTTTAAAAAAAAGTTTTTATAAAACAACAAATTTTTTAGAAAAATAGGAATAATAAAAATGAATTTGCTAACAAAAAAAGATAAAATATGTCAATCAAATATCTTTCTAACAAGACATGTTTTGGCAAATTTGCTTGTTAAAAAGTGAATTTGTATAAAACATGACTGTCTCAGTTTGGCAAACCTACAAAAATGCTTATGTGACGCTCTGATTAATTGACTTTTCCAAAAATAGATATTATAATTATTAAAAAAATAAAGGATTGAGTGATTACAATGCCGGAATTCTTACTGAACGCCGAACGCGAGGCTCTTATAAAAGAATTTGTTTCAAAGTTGCCCGAGATTCGAAAAAGAGCAAGGGTTTCGCAAGGCCAACTCGGAGAAAAAATTGGCAAAAGCAGGCAAAAAATCTCTGATATTGAACGCATGTCGGCTCCTATGGGATGGGACACTTATATTGCGGCTTGCGTTGCACTTGAGGCAATCGGTGCTTTTGACGAGAGATCAGATGCTTGGTACTTCCAGGCAAAACGCAAATGGTTTGAGTGATTTAGGGTAACCCGATTAAGGGTTATCCTTTTTCATTTTTAAATAAAGGTCGGCAAAACTTGTTGTTGGTTTTCAAAACAAGTGATGTCGACCTTTTATCATATTATAATATAATCACGTCATAAAATTCATTGGGAAGTGAGTTTTGTGTTGAGTGCGGTATGGATTTTTTCGGTTATTCTGTCTACTGTTTTTATATTGATAAACGGAAATATTTCTGAATATACTCCAATTATTTCCGATGCGGCTGACGGTGCTATATCGCTCGTTATTTCACTTGCAGGGATTATGGCTATTTGGGGCGGTATTATGGAAATTATGGAGCGAAGCGGTTTGACCGAAACGGTTTCGAAATTGCTGTCTTTCTTGCTTAATACAATATTTCCAAAATTAAAAAAAGACAGATATTGCAAAAATGCAATATCCATGAATATGACAGCAAATATTTTAGGGTTGGGAAATGCTGCGACTCCGTTAGGGCTTGAGGCTATGAAACGACTCAAAGCCGCAGGCGGTAATTCGGATACGGCTACTGATGAGATGGTAACCTTTGTTATAATTAACACTGCATCTATTCAGTTAATACCGGCTACTACAGCAGTTCTTCGGGCATCTTACGGTTCAACCAGTCCTATGTCTATTTTACCTTCGGTTTTAGCGGCGTCGGTTTGTTCACTTGTTGTGGGATTAATAGTTGACCGTGCGTTAAGGGGTAAATTTAATGCTTGAAACAATTTCGTCGTTTGTACTTCCCATAGTTATATTGCTTGTGGTTTTTGCGGGTGTTTTTAAAAAGGTCAACATTTTTGAGGCATTTATTGTTGGAGCAGAAAAATCGCTACGTTCTCTTTTTAAGGTTGTACCGTCACTAATTGCGCTAACATTAGCGGTAAAACTTTTAAGAGGTTCCGGTGTTCTCAAAGCCATAACCGGTTTACTGGCTCCGTTGCTGTCAATAGTTGGTTTGCCTGCAGAAATAATGCCGTTGGCACTACTGCGACCGATTTCGGGCAGTGGTTCAACGGCATTGCTTGCAGATATGTTCGAAACCTACGGTCCCGACAGCAAAATAGGACTTATGGCTTCGGTTTTGTGCTGTTCAAGTGAAACGACCTTTTACACGGTCGCAATGTATTACGGCTCGTGTGGTATAAAAAACACCCGACATACAATAGTTGCGGCTTTGGCGGCCGACGTGACAGCAGTGATATTCAGTGTGCTATTTGTAAATTTATTTTTTAGCCTTTGATTTTGGCAAGGGTGGGGTTGACCTTATCTTTATCGGAAAGGATAATTTCCATATCATGGGGTATTGGCCAATCGATACCAACGTCTGGGTCATTCCACATTAGGCCGCCTTCATCATTTGGATGATAAAAATCGTCAACCTTATAAACAAACTCGGCTTCATCGGAAAGCACTACAAAACCATGGGCAAAACCGCGCGGGATAAAGAACTGACGTTTGTTTTCAGCCGACAGAATAACGCCTTCATATTTGCCGTAGGTAGGGCTGCCTTCACGCAGGTCAACCGCTACATCGTAAACCTCACCGCTAATAACTCTCACGAGTTTTGATTGTGGAAACTGTTTTTGAAAGTGTAGACCTCTGAGTACACCTTTTTTGGATTTTGATTGGTTGTCCTGCACAAATTTAACATCAATTCCCGCAGCGGCAAAATCGTTATACTGATAGGTTTCCATAAAGTAACCGCGATCGTCACCAAAAGCGGTAGGCTCAATAATGGTTACACCTTCAATGCTTGTCTTTATAAAATTAAACTTTCCCATAAAGCACCTCTTATTTGTCGGCGTACATTTTTTCGTAGTATTTCTGGTAAGCACCGCTTGTAACGTTATCAAACCACTTTTTGTTGTCAAGATACCATTTCAAGGTCTTCTTTATACCAACTTCAAATGTGGTCTCGGGGTACCAACCGAGGTCGTTTTTAATCTTCTGGGGGTCAATACCGTATCTGCGGTCGTGACCTTTGCGGTCAGCAACATGTTTAATCATGTGCTCGCCGACTTCCTTGTCAACGTTTTCTTTAATGTATTCAATGATGGTTTTGACAATGAAGATGTTCGGTCTTTCGTTGTGACCGCCTACATTGTAAACTTCACCGATTTTACCGTCACGTATTACCATGTCGATGGCTTTGCAGTGGTCGTCAACATAAAGCCAGTCTCTGACCTGCATGCCATCACCGTAAACGGGAAGGTCTTTATGCAACAAAGTGTTGTTCATAATTAGCGGGATGAGTTTTTCAGGGAACTGATAAGGACCATAGTTATTAGAACAACGTGTGATGTTTATGGGCAACTTATAGGTATCGTGATAAGCCTTGACAAACATGTCAGCGGCGGCCTTTGAAGAAGAATAGGGTGAATGGGGGCAAAGGGGAGTGGTTTCCATAAAGAAGCCGGTTTCACCCAAAGAGCCGTATACCTCGTCGGTCGAAACCTGATGAAATTTAACACCCTCGCGGTAGGCATCGTCACCCACATTCCATGCTTTTTTTGCAATGTTGAGAAGATTAACAGTTCCAAGTACGTTGGTCTTAACAAATATCTCAGGGTCACTGATACTGCGGTCAACGTGACTCTCGGCTGCAAAGTTTACAACATAGTCAATTTCGTTTTCGTCAAATATTTTTTGAATCGCGTCATGGTCACAGATGTCAGCCTGAACAAAACTGTAGTTGGGATTGTTCTCAACCGAAGTAAGGTTTTCAAGGTTTCCTGCATAGGTCAAGGCATCAACGTTAATGATTTTGACATCACTATATTTGCCAAGCATGTAGATAATGAAGTTTGAACCGATAAATCCGGCACCGCCGGTGACAAGATAAGTTTTCATAAGTTGTTCTCCTATCGTTTATTTTTCAATATTTTCGAGGTTTACAATATATTCTTTAAGCGCTTCTTCCCACGGACGCATCTTGTCACCCACAGTTTGTTCAAGGTGAAGATTGCGAAGTGAAGAAAACGCAGGACGTTTGGCTTTTCTTGCTGACTGCTCGGTAGTGCAAGGTGAAACTTCGCAAGGAATATTTGAATATTCAACTATCTTGCAAGCAAAATCGTACCAAGTACATTCGCCACTGCCCGTGCAATGGTAAATACCGTAGTTTTCGGTTTCTGCAATAAGAAGAATATGATAAGCCAAATCGTCAGCATTGGTGGGGTTTCCGCGTTGGTCATTTACCACCGTCAAAACGCCTCTTTCTTTGGCAAATTTTCGGATTGTTTTTACAAAGTTGTTGCCTATATATCCGTAAAGCCAAGAAGTTCTGACAACAAAATGATGCTTGCAAGCGGCGGCAACCTTCTGCTCGCCATGATATTTCGAAATGCCGTAAGCGGTAACGGGGTCACACTTGTCACTCTCAACATAAGGAACGGTTGCGTCACCGTGGAAAACATAGTCGGTCGAAATATGGACTATTTTAGCACCAAACATTTCAGCGGCCATACTCAGATTTTCAGGACCTTCGGCGTTTACCTTTTCGGCTGTACTGAGGTCGGACTCGCAACCGTCAACATTGGTCATAGCGGCACAGTTTATTATAATGTCAGGACGGTTCTTTTTACAAAACTCGATAACGGACTCTCGGTTGGTAATATCAAGGTCGTCAACATCCACCGCAATAATTTCACAGTCTTTATAAACTGAAGGGATTTTTCCAATGGCATTATCGTCATTCTTTAACAAATGCTGTAATGCATTGCCAAGTTGACCGTTACTGCCGGTGATAAGTATTTTCATAAGTCAATCACCTTGTCTTTCTATGCTTGAGTAAGAATTTAAACATCGAAGAAATATGGATAAACAAATATTTCAAACTTTTTGAACTGCTGCGTTCCCAACAGTGGATTACACATTCGTTTGGTAAGAGCATCGTTTTCCCAAATTCTTTTGCTCTGAGTGTAAGGTCGGCATCTTCCATGTACATGAAAAACCTGTCGTCAAAGCCGTTGAGTTTTTTAAACGCATCGGTTCTGATTACAAAAAAGCAACCGGAACAGAAATCCAATTCGGTAGGCGAGTTAAACTCTTCACCCGAACGAGTATACTCGTCTTTGAGTTTTGAAAAGCCCGGCAGACGCCTTGTTACAAGATATTTAAAGGTTGGTCTTCGTTTAGGTAAGACCTGTTCGCTACCGTCAGGAAAAAGAACTTTGGGCGTTACCATAACGGTATCTTCGTGTTTATCAAGATAAGAGCATAAGGCACTTAAGACGTCGTAAGATAAAACAATATCAGGGTTGATAACGGCGTGGTATTTTGAATTGATGTGTTTAAGAACTGAATTATGAGCTTTCCCAAAGCCTATGTTACTGCCGTTTTGAATAACCGTAGCATCTTCAAAACACTCGTTTACCAGTTGTAAGGTTTTATCACACGAAGCATTATCCGAAATATACAGGTGATAGTCAACGCCTTTGGTGTGTTCTTTTATTGAACTTAATGCATCAGCAATTTTGTCTGAATTGTTGTATGTCACAATACATACCGATAATTCTTCGTTTGGCATTTCAACCTCCGCGTTATCAAACACATTTGTTTATATTTGTTATTGTAACACATTACAATATTTTTTTCAACTTAAAATATATTACCATTGGTATGTATTGACAATATATGGGTTTAAATGTTAAAATAACAAAACATGATAATTACGCTAAAAAATCAGGGAGAATTACTAATGCCAAAATCAAAGTCCTCTGTTCATGAAGGCCACAGGAACAGAGTTCGGGATAAATTCAGAAAATCAGGCTTTGCTGCAATGAATCCGCACGAGATACTTGAAATGCTTTTGTTTTATTCTGTGCCGCGTAAAGACACGAACGAAATAGCACATGAACTGATTAATCATTTCGGCTCTTTGTCGGGTGTACTTGAAGCCAGCGAGGATGAATTGGTTAAAATTAAAGGAATATCTGAAAATTCTGCAATATTGATAAGAATGATGCTTCCGTTGTTCAATGAGTATAGCAAAGATACCAGTAGACAGAAAAAACTCAACACACCTGAGGAATGCGGAAAATACTTTGTATCCCGTTTTAAATCATTTGATAAAGAAACAGTGATGGTTGCCTGTTTTGATTCAGCAAACCGTGTTATATGTGTTGAGGAGATATGTGAAGGCGATGCCACAACTGTTCAAATAAATATTAGAAAAATAATTGAATTAATTATGAAGTATCCGAAGGTGACATCAATAATAATTGCACATAATCATCCCAATGGTATTGCTTTGCCGTCAAGAGAGGATCTTAACACCACCCAAGAACTAAAGAGGACGTTAGGTGCAATGGGAGTTAACCTTATTGACCATATAATTGTTATTGATGATGATTATATTTCTATGGCTGTGTCTTCGGGCTTTGGGAAATTGTTCGGATAGATATGCAGATATTTTGTGTCAAAAATATATTGACAAAGTTTTTACGGCAGTTTATAATGTAAAATAACAGTATAATATGCCGAAGTATTGTATGTTTTTGGAGGAACCGACATGAAGAGAGTTGTTAAAAGAATTGTATCTTTGACTCTTGCCGTTGCTATTATGGTTGCTTGCTTTGTGTTCGCACCTGTATTAAGCGCTTCTGCGGCTGAGACTGTTGCAATTACCGCTATCACTAATGAAATTGATTCTGAAACATTTAGTGTTGATGTTAACATTACCAGCAACCCCGGTATCGTTTCGCTGAGACTTTTTGTTGAGTATGACACAAATGTTGTGACACTTACGGGTGCAGAGGATAAAGGTGTACTTGGTACAAGCCAGTTTACTGACACTTTTAAGAGTCCGTTTGCAATGGTATGGAGTAACGGTACCGCAACAGAAAATATTACATTCACCGGTACGATTGCTTCGTTGACATTTAAGGTAAATGAAGGCGTGGAGGATGAAACGGTTACTACCATTAGTCTTTCTACCAAGACCGCAAACGATGTTCTAAGCGTTGACCCTGAGACACTTGATCTCGTACAGGTTACTCCGAACATTACAAATGCAACTTGGAAATATGAGGCTCCTGATGCTTTGTCATATGGCTTAAATGATTCGGATCTTACTGCTTCAATTACCGCTTGTGATAAAAACGCTACCGAAGTTGTCGTGCCCGAGACCGTTACTAAAGACGGTGTTACCTATACAGTTACTTCTATAGGTTCAAGTGCATTTAAGAACTGTAAAAAGCTTGTCAGTGTTACATTGCCTGATACAGTAACTGCAATTAGTTCTTTTGCGTTTACATACTGCACTGCACTTAAAGAGATTGACCTTGGTAATTCTCTTAAAACCATAGCAATGTCGGCATTCTATGAGTGTTCTGCTCTTGAAGAGATAATCATGCCCGATACAGTAAGCGGTATAGGTTCTACAGCATTTACAAAATGCTACTCACTTAAAAACGTTGTTATAGGTAAAAAGGTTGCCAATATTCCTCAGTCTGCGTTCTATGGCTGTAAAGCACTTAAGTCTGTGACATTTGGTCCTGACCTTAAAACTATTGCTTACTATGCATTCGCCGGATGTAATGCTATTACCGATGTTTACTACGGCAACAACGAAGGTACCAAAAAGACTATCGCAATTAATAGTTCCAATACTGCAGTTCTTAACGCAAACTGGCATTATACCGATATTGAGTTCCTTACCTATACATACGACGAAACCAAAATGACAGCAACCGTTACCAGTTGTGACAAAAAAGCAGTTTCAGTTACAATTCCAGCAACAGTTACCAAAGGCGGTAAAACATATAAGGTTACTGCAATTGGCGACAATGCTTTCTATAGCAACACAAAACTTCTTGAGGTATTCATCTCGGATAACGTTAAAACAATCGGTTCGTTTGCCTTTACAAAATGCACCGGTCTTGAAACTGTTGTGATAGGCGACGGCTGTACAACCTTAGGTGGTTCTGCATTCTATGGCTGTGCAAAACTTGTTAATTTAACACTCGGAGCAAAGGTACAGTATATCGGTTCTTATGTGTTCTCTAACTGCTACTCACTTAAAAATGTAGTTTTGTCCGATGTTGTAACCAGCCTTGGCTCTGAAGTATTCAACAAGTGCTATGCATTGGAATCTGTTACAATAGGCAACAACGTTACTACCATCAACAAGAATATGTTCTATAATTGCAACAAACTCAAGACCATTACTTTGGGTGCAAAAGTTAATACGGTTCATTACTATGCTTTTGTTGGCTGTAATGCTTTGACCGATGTTTACTTCAACGGTACCGAAGCGCAGAAAGCCAAGATTGCCATTAACAGTTCCAACTCAAAACTCAAAAACGCAACTTGGCATTGCAACGGCTAAACTTAAATTAATTCAAACCTCACGAAGAGCTGATATGCACCCCAAAAGTTAGACACTTTTGGAGGTGCATTTTTTATGGCAAAGAAAGGGTCAATACAACAAAAATATAGTGCAGAGTTTAAAATATCTGTTATAATGGATATGCGTGAACACCATTTAGGATATAGAGAAACTGTGCGAAAGTATTGGGATGTAAATCAAGGACAAGAACACAATTATCACAAACAGGTTCAACGGTGGGAACG
>JAZNVU010000012.1:0-18405 GCA_045592985.1 Acutalibacteraceae bacterium
GGTACCGCTGTTAACGTACAGATGATGGCTTTCGGTAACATGGGTGATAACTGTGGTACCGGTGTTGCATTTACCCGTGACCCCGCTACCGGTGAGCGCGGTCTTATGGGTGAGTTCCTTACCAATGCTCAGGGTGAGGACGTTGTTGCTGGTGTTCGTACTCCCATGCCCATCGCTGAGATGGCTGAGAAGTTCCCCGCAGCATTCGAGGAGTTCAATAAGGTTTGTGCAATTCTTGAAGATCACTACAGAGACATGCAGGATATGGAGTTCACCGTTGAGGACGGCAAGCTTTACATGCTTCAGACCCGTAACGGTAAGAGAACTGCTAAGGCTGCTCTTAAAATCGCTTGTGACCTCGTTGACGAAGGCATGATTGATGAGAAGCAGGCTGTCGCAATGATCGACCCCAGAAACCTCGATACTCTTCTCCATCCCCAGTTTGATACTAAGGCACTTAAGGCTGCTGTTCCTGCAGGTAAGGGTCTTGGCGCATCTCCCGGTGCTGCTTGCGGTAAGGTTGTATTTACTGCAGAAGATGCTGAAGTATGGAATGCACGTGGTGAGAAGGTTGTTCTTGTTCGTCTCGAAACCTCTCCTGAAGATATCACCGGTATGAAGGCATCTCAGGGTATTCTTACTGTTCGTGGCGGTATGACCTCTCACGCAGCCGTTGTTGCTCGTGGTATGGGTACTTGCTGCGTTTCCGGTTGTGGCGACATTATTATGGACGAAGAAAACAAGAAGTTCACTCTTGCAGGCAAAACCTACAACGAGGGCGACTATATTTCTATCGACGGTTCTACCGGTAACATCTACGACGGCATTATTCCTACTGTTGATGCTGAAATCGCAGGTGAGTTCGGCAGAATTATGGCTTGGGCTGATAAGTACAGAACTCTTAAGGTTCGTACAAATGCTGATACTCCTGCTGATGCTAAAAAGGCAAGAGAACTCGGTGCTGAAGGTATCGGTCTCTGCCGTACCGAGCATATGTTCTTCGAAGCAGAGCGTATTGCTGCATTCCGTGAGATGATTTGCTCTGATACTGTTGAAGGAAGAGAAGCTGCTCTTGCTAAGATTCTTCCTTATCAGCAGGGCGACTTCGAGAAACTTTATGAAGCACTTGAAGGCAACCCCGTTTGCATCCGCTTCCTCGATCCTCCTCTCCATGAGTTCGTACCTACTGAAGAGGCTGATATTGAGGCTCTTGCTAAGGCACAGGGCAAAACTGTTGCTGATATTAAGAACGTTATTTCTTCTCTCCACGAGTTCAACCCCATGATGGGTCATCGTGGATGCCGTCTTGCAGTTACCTATCCTGAAATTGCAAAGATGCAGACCACCGCTGTTATCCGTGCAGCACTCAATGTTAAGAAGGCTCATCCCGATTGGAACATCGTTCCCGAGATTATGATTCCTCTTACCGGTGAAGTTAAAGAACTTAAGTACGTTAAGGATGTTGTTGTTGCTACCGCTGATGCTGAGATCGCAGCCGCTGGCTCTGACCTTAAGTATGAAGTAGGTACCATGATGGAAATTCCTCGTGCTTGCTTGACTGCTGACGATATCGCAAAAGAGGCTGAATTCTTCTGCTTCGGTACTAACGACCTTACTCAGATGACCTTCGGTTTCAGCCGTGATGACGCAGGTAAGTTCCTTTCTGCTTACTATGACACCAAGATTTACGAGAACGATCCGTTCGCAAAACTCGACCAGACCGGTGTTGGTAAACTCATGGATATGGCTGTTAAGATGGGTAAGGCTACCCGTCCCGCAATCCACTGCGGTATCTGTGGTGAGCACGGCGGAGACCCCGTTTCCGTAGAGTTCTGCCATAAGATTGGCCTTGACTATGTATCTTGCTCACCTTTCCGTGTGCCGATCGCACGCCTCGCCGCCGCTCAGGCTGCTATCAAGGAAAGCAAATAATTGCTGACTTTATAAAACAAAATTATCCGTCCGAAGAAATTCGGGCGGATTTTTTTATGCAGAGTCCGTTTTATGGGACATTGCCTGTGTTACAATTAAGACACAAAAGAGAAAAGGAGTCTTTAAAGATGTTCACGTTATTTGGTGCATCGGGTCTTTTATACGGCGTTCTTTATTTCTTTGAAAGGTAAGAAAAAAACTAAAAGAATTGAACAAAAGAAAGGAAATTAACAATGAAACAAGAACAAAAAATTTTACCATCACAAGTCCTAAAAACATTTTTAGATTTTGTAGACAATGCAAAATCAGATTATAACTTTAATCTTGAAGCAATGAAAAATGAAGAGCGAATCACACAGGATTACCTACACAAATTAGAACTTGAAAATCTTAATTACCGTGAGCGCAGCAAGATTGCTACTCAATTAGTTTCGAATCGGCAGGCAAGAAGAAATTATAAAGATGCAGTCGAGGAACTGGAGCCTATTGTAGATTTCTTTGATGATCCTCAAAACAAAGTACTTATAAAAAAGATGTCAGAGCTTTTAGGTCAAATTCGCAAAGTGGAAAGTTATCACCAAAGACGTTTTTATGTACCTAAAGTGATACCGGGAGAAACAATTAAAACCGATAACGAGATAGCCTTAATGGCTGAAGTTTCGTAAGGAGGAAATTATGAGTTTTAAAATTGGATTTACTGCAGAAACAGAGCACTTGTTGAAGGCAGCAAAACCTATGACGTAGAATTTTCTTATAAAGATGAAGATATCACAGGACTTGTTTGTAACTGCTACTGCATCGGTGCCTGCAAGCACGAGTTTGCGACTATGCTGCAGCTTCGCGATATTCTTGCAATAATTAAAAATGAGTACCCGTTCATCGACCATAATGATTACCTCGCCGCCATAAGTAAATCAAGTTTTTTTGAGTGCGTCATCGACGGTAACACTAAGGGTACAATCACAATGGGGTGACAATTTATAGCAAAAGGCATTAATATGCTTAAATCATTACAACACTTAGATGCGGTCATTTTTCTCTTAATTGAACTATATTGGCTGAAAAATAGAATTCCTGTCGTTTTGGTGGGGATTCTATTGAATTTTTTATCGAAATGTGATAATGTAGTACTAGTTTTTTCTGTGAGGGTAGGATTTAAGATGAAGAAAACCTATTTATTGGCGGGAACTGCCATTTTGTTGTGGTCTACGATGGCAACTGTTTCCAAATTGTTGCTTGGAAACTTTGATAAGTACCAGGTACTTTGTGTGGGCGCGTTGTTTGGGTCGTTACTGTTGTTTGTGGTGAATTTGTTTACCGGCAGACTGAAAAAGATGAAGCATTACCGTCCAAAGGATTACTTACATATGTTAGGCTCCGGTCTTTTGGGCAATTTTTTTTATTATGTATTTTATTATGCCGGTGCAAGCCTATTGCCTGCCTCTCAGGCGTTTATTGTTAACTACTTGTGGCCTATTATGAGCGTGGTTTTTGCCTGTGTTTTAATAAAAGAAAAACTGACTGTGCGCAAGGTTATTGCCTTTGTAATGTCATTTTTGGGTGTTGTTACGGTAGCAGGTGATGACTTACTTCGGTTTGACCTCCAAACGCTCTCAGGTATGGGATTGTGTGCTGCAGGTGCTGTGTGTTACGGTGCCTTTACGGTTCTTAATAAAAAATGGAATTGCGATGCTCAACTCGGAATGATGATGTCTTTTGGTGTGTCTTTTCTGTTGAGTCTGACTTTGAATGTGCTGAACGGCACCGAGTGGTCTTTGAATAGTGTACAGCTTATCGGTCTTGCATGGAACGGCATGTGCTGTATGGCTGCGGGCAGTGTTTGTTGGGCGTTGGCACTGGCAGACGGGAACACAGCCAAGGTGTCCAATCTGGCGTATATCACACCTTTTCTGTCGCTTGTATGGACGTTCCTTGTTTTAAAGGAGCCTATAGACCCAATATCTATCCTAGGTCTTTGCATAATCGTTGTGGGCATTTTTATTCAGTTGAAAGACAAAAATTCCACAGTTGTAAAACGAGAACAATTATGATACAATTAATGAAAAAGCAAGGAGTTGTTTTGTGTGTATACTATATATGTAAAATTTGAATGTTTGCCCGAAAAACGCGAGGCGTTTATTAAAAAAGTGAAAGAAACGGGTGTTTTAGACGCAATCCTTAAAGAAGATGGATGTATTAAATACGATTATTATTTGTCGGAAAAGAATCCGAATGAACTTTTGTTAATTGAACAGTGGGAATCGAAACAACATCAACAGATACATATTGAACAACCTCATATGGCACAACTTCGTAAGTTTAAGGGGGATTATATCACCAAAACTATTTTGGGTGAAGTAGAACTGCTGTAATTTCAGTGGAGTTAAAGCATGAAAAAGTGTATAGAATTAGTTCTGATAATATGTTGTCCGTGTTATGGATAATGAAAATAACGCGCATTATTATTTCAGAACGGATTATTCGGCTGTGCTTTCATCTGCCTAGGCTCTATGGATATTCCTGCTGCAGCACTTGACGGTACCAAAGATAATGTTGCTGTAAAAATTGTCGAAACAACCACCGATACTAATGTAACGGTTGCTTCAGACGAGTCTGCCAAAACCTTTGAGATTATTGTTGAACTCCGTCTTACCAATCCTGCTGATTACAGTGACAGCATTGCTGTAAATACCGTTACTTATTGTTTTGGCAACGGTAACAGTAGTATTGTTAACTATGGCGAATAATTTATTTATACTTTAAAATCAACTAATAATTAACAAAGCCCGACACTTAGAAAAAGGGTCGGGTCTTGTTTTATAAAATCACTTTAAATGATGATTTCAAGTGTTGAAATAGTTTGAATTGTGTGATAGACTGATTTTATAAAACAAAAAATCTCAAAGGTGAAAGTGGTAATTGTTATGTACAAATATGAAACCCATCTTCACACATACCCGGTCAGTCTTTGCGCCAAATGCGGAGTGGAAGAAACTTTGAATTTCTATAAAACACTCAATTATGACGGTGTTTTCATCACCAATCATTTTATAGATGGTAATATAAATATTGATAAAAGCCTGCCTTATGAGGAAAAAATTAATTTTTATTTTTCTGATTATGACAATGCCGTAGAGTATGGACAAAAAATAGGTATCAAAGTGTTTTTGGGTGTCGAACTGTCGTTAAAAGGTACCGACTTCTTGGTTTATGGGCTGAATAAGGAGTGGTATTTTGCCAATCCTCAGATTGAAAATATGAATAAAAAAGAAGAGTTAATATTCATGATTGAAAGTGGTGCGTTGGTTATACAAGCACATCCATACCGTGAGGCAGCTTATATCGACCACATAAGGCTGTTTCCAAGACAAGTACACGGTGTTGAGGTTATAAACGCTAATAGGACTGAGTTTGAAAATAAAATGGCAAAACTATATGCCGAAAATTACGAACTTTTGGAGCTTGCAGGGTCGGACAACCATCAAGGTCCAAAACAGACTCGTTTGGCAGGTGTTTGCTCCGAAACACCTATCCAAAACGAACTTGATTTTGTTAACCGTGTTAAGAACGGTGAAATGAAAATATTCCATACTGAAATTTAAGGGAGAAATTATCATGAAAAAGTATGATGTTGCCGTTTGTGGCGGCGGTTTTGGTGGAATTTCTGCGGCATTGGCGGCGGCAAGAGAAGGTAAGAAAGTTATTCTTTTTGAAAAGGAATATATTTTAGGCGGTCTTGGTACTGCAGGGCTTGTTACCATTTATCTTCCACTTTGTGACGGGTTTGGCCACCAAGTATCTTTTGGTATTGCAGAGGAACTTTTCAAATTGTCAATTACCTATGGCGCAGAGGACAGTTACCCTGAAAACTGGCTTGACGGCATAGGCACCCGAACCGAAAACGATAAACGCTATCAGGTTACATACAATGCTCAGGTTTTTGCAATTTTGGCTGAACAACTGCTTTTAAAAAACAATGTCGATATTATGTACGGCAGTTATGTTGTTGCAACTGACGTAGAAAATAAAAAAATCACAAAACTGTATATTGAGAATAAATCAGGCAGAATGGAATATGAAGTAGGTTCGGTAGTTGATGCAACGGGTGACTGTGACATTGCAAAATTTGCAGGTGTACCAACTGCTTTACACCATGAGGGCAATGTGTTGGCTGCTTGGTATTATTTCACTGATAAACGTGGATATAGATGTCAGGGGTTAGGTGCTTCTGATGTTCCCGAAGAGGAACGTACAGGCAAAGAACCCGCACACCTTGTCAACCGTCGTTTTAGTGGTGTTGATGGTGAAGAAATTTCCGAGTTGGTTTGCCTTTCGCATCAAAAGACATTAGAGCATTGGCTGGAAAAACGCGAAAAGAACCCCGAAACGGTTATTTCAACCATTGCTACAATTCCTCAACTTCGTATGACACGCAAGATTGTTGGTGAATACGTTCTTAAAAGCGAAGAAATGCACACATATTTTGAGGATTCTATCGGCATGGTTTCCAACTGGAAAAAGCGCGGACCGATATACGAAGTGCCGTTTACTACTCTTTATAGCAAAGAGGTGAAAAATCTTATTACGGCAGGAAGATGCACCTCGGTTGACGATACTTTATGGGACGTTATGAGGGTTATACCTTGCTGTGCCGTTACGGGTCAAGCAGCAGGTACTGCCGCCGCTATGACTGATGATTTTGCGTCACTTAATGTTAAAGAACTGCAAAAGAAACTTGTGGAAAACGGTGTTGTTTTACACGAAAAAGATATCATGTGAATTTGAAGCGGGGTTATAAACTCCGCTTTTGTTTTACTGCGAAAATAGTTAATTAAGAGGGTCTTAAATAAAAATTTAAAATTATGATGACTGTATATTAAAGTGCATATTTCTCTGCTTTTTATTGAAATGTTTTTGTGTTTGTGATAATATGTTAGTGTTATGGTTTTATTTATAAGTTTTAGGGTGGTGTTGTTTTGGATACCGTTAAAATTGATTTAAAAAACGTAAAGATGATTGCACACCGAGGGTTGAGTGGTATTGAAAGAGAAAATACGTGTCCGGCGTTTGTCGCGGCCGGTAATCGCAGTTATTTTGGTATTGAGACCGATGTACATATTACCGCTGACGGCGAGTTGGTCGTTATACATGACGAAACTCTGACAAGAGTAACTGACGGTGCATGTGAAATTAACGTTGAGCAGAGTAACTATGCTGATTTTAAGGAAATTCAGTTACCCGATAGAGACGGTTGTTTTGACAGAACAGATATAAGAGTACCACGTCTTGCCGAGTATATAAAGATTTGCAAAAAGTATGAAAAGGTTTGCGTCCTTGAATTAAAAAACCATTTTAAAAGGGAAGATGCCATAAAGATAATTGATACACACAAGGCTCTTGATTATCTTCACGGCGTTATATTTATTTCATTTGATTTTGAGAACTGTGTTATTTTACGTGAACTTTTACCCACTGCTAAAATACAATATTTAACTTCGCACGAAGTTACTGATGAACTAATAAATAAACTTGTTGAATTTAAACTAGATCTGGATATACATTATCAAAGACTCAGTAGTGAGATTATCGGTAAGTTGCATTCTTTAAACATAGAAATCAACTGTTGGACCTGCGATAACAAAGAAGTTGCAGAAGAACTTGTGACCATGGGTGTTGACTTTATTACGTCAAATATTCTTGAATGACCTTTTGTGCTGCTAGGGGGTAAGTTTAATGCAAAACGAAAAGGTTTTTGAAATTGTAGATAAGTTTGAACAAAAGTATTTGAACGTTTGGGAAGAAGTCTGCAACATTGAAAGTCCGACTGATTATATTGACGGCGTAAATGCTTGCTGTGGTTATTTTGCTGATAGAGCCAAAGAATTAGGCTTTAAGGTTGAAAAGGCTCATTTTGATGGCGCCGGTGACCCTGTTTGTATTACGATGAACCCTGATGCAAACGGTACACCTATAAGCCTATCGGGGCATATTGATACCGTTCATGCTGTTGGTTCTTTTGGTTCTCCGGCGGTTCGCAAAGATGATGAAAAAATGTACGGTCCAGGTGTGTGCGACTGTAAGGGCGGTGTTGTGGGTGCCTTTTATGCGATGGAAGTGTTGCATCGATTAGGCTTTACCGATCGTCCCATAAAACTGCTTCTCCAGACAGATGAAGAAATCGGAAGCATGTTAACGAATAAAGCCACGATAAAATGGATCTGTGAACAATCAAAAGATTCTGTGGCGTTTCTTAATTTAGAGGGCGCAAAATCAGTAACCAGGGCAACGGTCAGAAGAAAAGGTATAATAACCTTCTTGTTCAAGGTAAAAGGCGTTGAGGCTCATTCATCACTTTGTGCCACGAAGGGCGCAAACGCTATAGCCGAGGCGGCACATAAGATAGTTGAACTTGAAAAGTTTAAAGATGACGCCGGTCTTACCGCAAGTTGTAATATTATAAATGGTGGTACAAAGCAAAACACAGTTGCAGGGTATTGCGAATTCAAATGCAATGTGCGTTATGCTACCAAAGAACAACTTGATTTTATTAAGGATATGGCCCAGAAAATAGCCGATACCGTTTATGTGGACGGTTGCAAAACCGAACTTGTTGTTTTGGAAGGAAGAGTTGCAATGGAACTTGTTGACCGCAACTTAAAACTTCTTGAAAATTTAAATGAAATATGGAAAAGTGCAGGTCTGCCTGTGCTTGAAGCAGGTTTGAGTAACGGCGGCTCCGATGCTGCCGATGCAACAGCATTCGGTCTTACCGCTGTAGATTGCATTGGAGTTATGGGTGGGGATATTCATTCACCGAGTGAATACGCCTATTTATCATCACTTAAACAGTGCGCCAAGCGTCTTGTTTTAGCGTGCCTTTATCTTAAATAAAATGGTGGTATTTATGAAAAAGATAGAAACAATTAAAGATTTTAACTCAAGAATAAAAAATGTTCTTATAACCGAGCAGGAAATAAAAGAGGCAATTGCTCTCGCAGGTAAAGAAATCGACAAGTTGTATGACGGCAGACCTATTTTGCTTGTCAGCATTTTAAAAGGTGCTTTTGTGTTTATGGCTGACCTTTGTCGTGCCGTATCAGTGCCTTGTGAAATTGGTTTCATGTGTGCTAAGAGTTATTACAATAACACCGAGTCTTCGGGTGTTGTCAATATAACAATGGACCTCGAACAGGATGTCAGTGGTTATCACGTTGTTATTGTTGAAGATATTGTTGATACGGGCAGAACGCTGAGCGATATTGTGAAATTACTAAATGCACGCAAACCCCTGTCACTCCATGTAGTAACATTGCTGGATAAACCCTCCAGAAGATTGGTAGATTTCAATCCCGATCTTTCACTCTTTACTATACCCGACGCTTTCGTTATCGGTTACGGTCTTGACTGTGGAGAGTATTTCAGAAATCTTCCTTACATAGGTGAATATTTCGAATAATAAAAACCGCTTCTGAGTAAAATCAGAAGCGGTTTTGCTATTTTGGTGAGTTGGTAGTTCTGTATTGTTGCATTGTTACACCGTATTTTTCTTTGAAAACAGATGAAGCCCAGCTGATGTTATTAAACCCACTGTCGTAAATTATATCGCAAGGTGTTCACACCATCAATTATTCCATTGTTCCTCATGTTGGACATTTTACTTCTTCTGGAATTATTGGCGAAGCATATTCGTTCAATCAGCCGCTAATAGTAACCGAAGTTGGAAAACAAAAAGGTGACCTGCCTGCAGAGTTCTCGCTTGTTTCGTGCGATAAACAGAACATAGTTCTTGAAACTGTGAAAAAGGCAGAAGATGACGATTCTATGATTGTTCGTTTGTATGATTCGTTTGATTGCAGAACAAATGCCACGGTTACCGTTGCAGAAGGTTTTAAGAAGGTGTTTGTATGCGACATGCTTGAAAACGAACTTTCTGAACTGAACCTTGATGGCAATCAAGTGACGGTACCCGTTTCGAACTTTGAAATTGTTACCCTTAAGTTCAAAAAATAACAAAAAAGGTGATTTCCAATCGGAAATCACCTTTTTGCTTTTTTGTTAAGATTTAATAACCTCTATTGAATTCTCTGCGATATTTACGGTATTCCTTGTTAATTATCATGCACATTACCATGGTGGTTATCAGCAATGCAGCAATGATGAACGCATACACAGGACCTGCTAACGGAATGCATACACACTCGGCAAGAATGAGTGTAAATAAGGCAAAACCGGTCTTCTTAAACGCTGCGGCGACAAGACCCATAAGTGCTATGAATACTATAAATCCGATAAACGCATAAATGGCAGCATCGAAGATTTTGGCAGGCATTTCAATCTCTTTCATAATATCTTCTGAATCAAAACTCTCAGCCAACAACTCATATTGCGGATACTTTTCAGCAATTTTAGCCGCATGGCTGAAACTGTTTATAACCGACTTGGCGTTTGATACCGATGGAGTTTTAACAAAATTTTTTGCGTTGTCTAAAACGTCTTTTATAACCTTGTATTCTTTGTTCGGTATTTCGCCCTCGATTTCTTTAAGTACTTCGTCAGCCTTATCTAAAATCTTGTCTACACCACCGACATCTTCAATGAACTCTTTTGCCTCACCCTCGGGAATTACCATTTCAACTACCGGTATGCTGGTGAATTCTTTAGTAAGGAAAGCATTGGCAGTAAGCCCCAACACGATTACAACGGCTAAGAAAAGTACCCATACCACTTTGGATAATGCCTTGACCTTTTTAGAACCGAGTTGTTTTATATATTTGCCTTTACCGAGCCTTTTTGTCGGTGCGGCAGGTTGTTGTTCGACAACAGGCTGTTCAAAAGCAGGTTGATTTGTTTGCTCGACAACAGGCTGCTCAGGAATGGATTGGTATGTTTGCTCGACAACAGGCTGCTCAAAAACGGGTTGTTCAGTTGTTTCTACCGTAGGTTGTTCAACGATTTCTTCTTTAACTTCCGAAACAGATTCCGAAATGATTTCGGCTACAGTCTCGGTTGTTGCCTCGGCTTCGGCAACAAGGGGTGTTGCAACCTCTGTTACTTGTTCTATTTCGGTGGTCACATCTTCTTTTTGTGGTTCAACCGAAACGGTTGCAGGTGTTGCTGTAGGTGCTGTGCTAAGGTTGGTGCCGCAATTAGGACAAAATAAGGCTTCGTCTTTAACGGCTCCTCCGCAGTTGGGACAGAACATAAATATCACTCCTAAATTTTATGCAAAATCTTTGCATAATTATTGTAACACACCTTTTTTAATTGTTCAATCAGTATTTTAATATTTTTTAAATAAATCAATGTTGAGAAATTGTGTTAATTAGTATATAATATAAACATAAATAAAAATAAAAGGAGGAAATAATATGGCTGTAAGACTTAATGAAGACAAAGAAGTTGTTGAACGCATTAAAAAAGGACTTAAAGCCAAAGACGGTTACTGTCCTTGCCGATTGCCAAAGACCGAAGAATACAAATGCATATGCAAAGAGTTTAAAGAGCAGATTGCCAACCCCGATTTTGAGGGATATTGCCATTGCATGCTTTATTATAAGTCAAAAGATTAAGGAGAATTATTATGGTTGTTAAGATTACTAAAGAAAATTTTGAAAGTGTCGTTTTGAATAACGTAAAACCCGTGCTTATAGATTTTTTTGCCACCTGGTGCGGTCCGTGTAAGATGGTATCACCCATAGTTGACGAAATTGCAAACGAGCACCCCGAATATACCGTAGGTAAGATTGATGTAGACGAAGAAAATGAACTTGCAATGCGTTTCGGCATTGTAAGCATTCCTACACTTATTTGTATGAAAAATGGCAAAATCGCGGCAAAGCAGGTGGGTTTTGTACCCAAAGAAGCTATTCTTGAATTGTTAAAGAATAACCTTTAATGAGGATGGCTTAATGGAACTTAATTGTTTTTTTAAGAGTGTGTTAGACTCTGAAACGTCACCGGTCGTTATTTGCGACCTTAGTCATACTGTTGTGTATATGAATCCGTCGGCGATTAAACGTTACCGTAAAAACCTAGTTGGAAACAGCATAAAAGGATGTCATAATGCTGATTCGAACAGTAAGATAGACCGCGTTGTTGAATGGTTTAAACTAGATGAAAGCAACAATAAACTGTTTACTTATTGGGACGAAAAAGAAAATAAGGACATTTATATGGTCGCGTTGAGAGACGATAATGGACAACTTATGGGCTATTATGAAAAGCACGAGTATCGTGAACGCGAAAAGGCTGAACCTTACAACAGGGAGGAAATACGGTAATTGTTGCAAGAAAGTAAATTCAAATTGATTTTAACTGCACTCGTTAAATACATTTTTGGCATTTTGCTTGTAGGGTTACTTCTTTTTTTACCTGCGGGCACTTTGCATTACATATACGGTTGGTTGTTTATGGGTTTGCTTTTTATACCTGTTTTAATATTAGGTATTGTGCTTTTTATTAAATCGCCCGAACTGCTCAAAAAACGTCTTGACGGCAGGGAAAAAGAGGCAACACAAAAAGGCGTGGTACTGTTTTCAGCGGTTGTGTTTGTGTTTGGGTTTGTTGTCGCAGGGTTGGACTTTCGTTTTGGTTGGTTTTTGTTGCCAAAAGCCGTTGTCGTTATTGCTTCTTTGCTTTTTCTTGCGTCGTACGTGCTGTATGCCGAAGTTATGCGTGAAAACGCTTATCTTTCGAGAAAGATAGAAGTGCAGGAAAATCAAAAAGTGGTAGATACGGGTCTTTATGGAATTGTCCGTCACCCAATGTATATGGCAACTGTCATTATGTTTTTATCTATCCCGCTGATACTTGGCTCACTTTTTTCTTTTTTTGTGTTTTTGGCGTATCCTGTGATAATTGCCTTAAGAATCAAAAACGAGGAGCAGGTTTTGACCGAGCAACTGGAAGGCTATGAAGAATATAAACAAAAGGTTAAATACCGTTTAATACCTTTTATGTGGTAAAGAAAGACCGTTGCTTTTATTTAGCAACGGTCTTTTTATCAGTCTATCGTGATTTTTATATCACCTGTATCGGTGGCGATTTCGCATTTGCCACCTGATGTAGATTTCGGAACATCAATTTTGCCGGTATCGGTGCTGACGATAAACACTTTCTCTGAAAGCAGGGTACCTTTAACATCACCGGTATCGGTCTTTATTAACAATTCTCCGGCATCTGATTTGCTGAGTGTAACATCACCTGTACTTCTTTCAATAGAAAGTGTTTCTTGGGCAATAACGTTTGTAAGTATAATATCACCGGTACTTCCGGTAGTTGCTATGTTTTTACATTTAATATCTTGAAGTTTAGATTTGCCTGTGGAAACTTTTATTTTCAAATCGCCTTCAAGTTCTGCACCTGTTACTGTGATTTTACCGGTTGAAACTGTTAGGTCAAGTGTTTTGGCACATATATTTTCAACATTTATATCACCGGTACTTGTTTTTATTTTAACATCACCTAAAGCCGATGCAGAGCAGGTGACACCGCCTATGCTTACATCAACATCAATGCTTTGAAAATTGAAATCGTCAGGCATCTCTACTTTGCCTGTGCTTGATTTTACCGACAATGTGCCGTACTCACTTTTGGGAAGGTATACTGTTATTTCGGGCGAGCCAAAATTGATACCGATATATTCGTACCATTTTCTCGTATCCAAAACGCTGATTTTTAGGGTTTGGTCTTCTACATCAACGGTATGTTTGATTTTTTTATGTTCCTTACATTCAATTCTGCATTTGTTGTCGGATGATAGCACCAATTTTATATTTGCGGTGTCGGTATGTATCTCGATATCGTTAAAATCTTTTGGAGCCTCGTGAATAGTTGTTTCAAAACTGGAATTTCCAAAAAGTCTTCCAAAATCCCATTGTAACAATGTCATAACACCCCCGAAAACCAAGGCTCCTGCTAACACTAAAGAGGTTGCTGTAATAAGCCATATTTTAACACTTTTACTCATTATACTTCCTCCTTTTTGGCAAAACATTTTTTAATACACAAGATAACCTTTTTTGTAAGTAATAAAATTCCTTTTGTTGCAAGCTTGCAACCAAAAAAAGTAAAAATCGAAAGTCCTGCTAAAACAAGACTTGCCGCTAACGAAAGAAATGCAAGATATGTATTTTTAAGCAACAATACACCGCAGTAAAAAACGCCGGCTAAAGCACAGGCGGCAAACGAAGCAAAAACTGCCCAAAGAGAAACTATTACCGACCAAACCGAAACATAAACTGATAATATAACAGCAACCGCAGCAACCAAAAGAGAAAACCAAATAGGGGAGCCGAGTGCTATAAGTACTATTTCCCATACTTTAAAACTTCGTTTTTGCTCCAGTTTTTGTTTTACAATTTTTTTAAGCGGAGTGTCGGCTATTATTTGCGATATGATTTTGTCCACACTTCCAAGTTGTGCTACGGCGTCTTCTTCCGTAAGACCTTCTTCCATTCGGTCGTCAATCATTTCGCTGTAAAACGCTATATGTTCTTCAATGTCTTGTTCAGACAATACCGATAAACCCATACGCAACTTATCAATAAATTCTTGCTTGTTCATGTTAATTTTCCTCCTTTGTTACAAACCTATATATCGACATAATTTCTTTCCATTCGCGTTTGAAATCCTCAATACGCTTGTTTCCTTCGTCGGTAATATGGTAGTATTTTCTAAGTCTTCCGCCATGCTCGGCAGTCCTGACTGTCAGCATGTTTGCTGTTTCCAACCGTTTTAATATGGTGTAAAGCGTAGACTCGGAGAGTTCTATATAAGGCTTCAGGTCTTTTATAATCTTATAGCCGTAAGAGTCTTCATCTTTTATCGCGGCTAATACGCACACATCCAAAAGTCCTCTTTTTAACTGAATATCCATATCATGCCTCCTCTTGCGTAATACATCATATCACGAAGTATAATTGCTGTCAAGAGTCATAAATAATAAATGTAGATTGTTTATTTATTTTATTCGCAAGGGTAGAGGATAAGTTGGTCTTTTTCGGCATGGTAGATTCCTAAAAATATTTGTTTGCAGTCTTTATAGCCTTGCGATTTTAGTTGTTTGTAAAGCCATACTGTATCACGACCCACGCGTGATAAATTTTCACCCATTATACGCCCATCCATAACGACCTCGGTGCCAATATGGGTGGGTTTTGCCGTTATTTTAAGGTCCTCAAGAGTTTGCGGTATGTTGATTGCGGTATTCTTTAGGCGTAATACCTTTTTTCTTTTTAAAAAGACGATAAAAGTATTCAACACTTTTGTAGCCTAAATTATTTGCGATTTCATCAACAGTAAGGTTTGAATTATCCAACATTGAACAAGCTTGTCCAATTTTAATATCCATCAAAAACTCGTTAAAACTTTTACCGGTGTTTTTGATAAATAAACGGCAGATATGAGTTTTTGAATAAAAGAATTTTTCTGACATAATATCCAGATTAACGGTAGAACTGTTTTCTGTAACGTAGTCTAAGATATTAATCATCGTATTTGAACTCTTACCGCGACCGGTGGATAAATAGACGTTATTACTTGTCAGCGAGAGCATCTCAAGAAAATCAAGGATTGCTGTTTCGGTCTTTACATACTTCCACGGCGAGTCACTGATGCTACTACCTACAATAGCACCAGTTTTTTGTTTTACATGTCCTAAATTGTCACTAATAGGGCATACAGCGTATTTATAAAAATCATCCGTATCAATAGCCTTGAAAAAATCAAACAAAACACCGTCAGCCGATTTTAAAGAGTAAATAGCATTGATAAACCATTTTTTCTCAAGTAAAAAATTATAAACAACACTTTCGTCGTCTGCGTAAAGATTATGAAAAGCGCCGGGATGAATCAATATCATATCGCCTTCATTCATAAGAATACTATCATCCTCAACGAGATTGATACAGCTACCCTTATGAATGTAGTTGATTTCAAAAAAATCGTGCGTATGATATTTTCCGATATGGTTAGGTCTATGCAAGCAAACCGAAACGCGTTGACGGTCACTTTTGCAATAGTCTGACATCAAGACTATTTCGGGTTCGGGACCTTTATCGCTTTTTAGTTTTTTAATTACATCATCATACTTAGTTGTATTCATTTTCAACACAAATCACCGATTAATTGTACCATGTATGTTAATAAAAGTCAATTAAAGGTTCATATAAATCATTCAAATTTAATTAAAAATCAATTACTATGGATTTAATGAAAATTTAATTTTAGGAGTATTTTTATGAAAATAGATTTTAGCACCTATAATAAAAAGGTTAGAAGCTGTTTTGTTGGAAAATCGGTTGGTGGCACATTGGGAATGAGATACGAAGGTAGCCTCGATTACCATGAGGTAACCTATTATGACCCCGTTCCTGACAAAATGATCCCCAATGATGATTTAGATTTGCAGGTTATAAATCTAGAGTCGGTTATGAGAAGTGGACTTCCTGTGTGTCGGTATCATTTAGGTGAAACCTGGAAATATCATATTGCTGACCACGCTCCAGATGAATATGCTGTTGCTGTCAGCAATTATAATGCAAAACTCAATTCTCCGTTAAGCGGAATTTACAGAAATAAATTTTATGCAGGTATGGGTGGTGCTATAAGAAGCGAGCTGTGGGCTTGTCTTGCACCGGCAAATCCTGCTCTTGCTGCAAAGTTTGCTCGTGAGAATGCATGTACTGACCACTATTCCGATGGTGTTTATGCAGAAATGTTCTTGGCCGCTGTTGAGAGTGCTGCTTTTGTTGAAAATGATTTAATTAAACTCATTGATATTGGACTTAAATATATTCCCGACGGTGTGAAATTAAAGAAAGCTTTTATCGACGTTATCAATTGGTGGAACGATAAAAATGATATTCTTAGCGTTAGAGAATTGATTTTAGATAAATATATTGTTGACAACTGGACCGACGTTACAATTAATCTTTGCTTCATATTACTTTCACTTCTTTGTTGTAAAGGTGACTTTGATAAGGCTATTTGTACTGCTGCAAGTCTTACGTATGATGCTGACTGTACTGCGGCTACCGTCGGTTCAATTTTCGGTATAATCAATCCTGATGGTATAGATAAGAAATGGACCGAACCGATTGGTGATGCACTTGTTTTGTCACCCGGTATTGTTAATATGCACGAGCCGAAAACGATTAATGAATTCTGTGACAGAATTATAGTTTTTGCTAACGAGGTAGAAAAGTATTACAAAACTGGTGTTGAACTGTCTGTTCCTGAAAACTTCGCCGATATCAGAATTGCAGCGCCTTGGACTAATGATTGGAAAAATGTTTATAATTGGTGTGATGATTCAAAAGAGTCGTTAGCATTAGTTAAACCCTTACTTGTAAACGTAGTATATCCTGACACAGTTGCAACTTTACCTGCAACTGACAACAATTATGCATTAAAACTTACTAACATATTATCAAAGAAGGTAAATGTAAAAGTTTCTGTGTCCTTACCCGAAGGTTTTATAGCTGTGCTTTCTGAGTCCGAGGTTGAAATTAATGTTGGTGAAAGTGTTGTTATTCCGTTATCTGTGAAGATGGAGGCTTTAAGGCGCAGAGCTCATATCAACCTTATGACTGTTTCACTTTTGGTTAATGAAATTCCTGTTGAATTTGATGTGGGACTGCCGGTTTCTTATCCTTGGTTAGTTGAGAATCTCGAGACAGAGGAAAAATCAATTTTTGAAGCGGATAATATTTATTTTAATGTACCCAAAGGGAAATATAAATACACTGCGAAATTTATTTCACCTACGAAAAAAGAAATAAGAATGACAATAACCGCAAGTGGCTTCTTCACAGCCTATCTTAATGGTGAAATAGTTAAGCAAAAGAAAGAAAAATACTACGTTCCGGGATTCCATAGAGGTCGTTATTGGTTTAAAACATTAGTTGAGACGGGTGAGAATACAGTTGAGATTGTTTTTGATAACGATGAGGATATTGAGTTTTTCTTAGGTTTTGCAACAATTGACGGATGTGCTTGTATGCTTGATACTATGGAAAGATATATTTAATAAGTTTAAGTAAAAAAGCCACCAAAGCATTTGCTTGGTGGTTTTTTTGTGTTGTTATATTAAAATAAAAACTCCTTGTTCAAAAGAACAAGGAGTTTTGGTCGAGGTGACAGGACTTGAACCTGCGGCATCCAGTTCCCAAAACTGGCGCGCTACCAACTGCGCCACACCTCGAAAATATTAAATTTTACATTACCTGTTACTATTGCGGGACAATCCATTTTGGCAACCCTCTTGCGGTACCCGACATTTGTCACGGTGCCGATACGCACCGTTCCCTCTGTCGACCGCGGCGCCATTTCGCATGTCGCTTGCTCATCCACAGGATGCGCTCATGCTCAATGCCCAAAACTGGCGCGCTACCAACTGCGCCACACCTCGAAAATATTAAATTTTACATTACCTGTTACTATTGCGGGACAATCCATTTTGGCAACCCTCTT
>JAZNVU010000013.1:0-21908 GCA_045592985.1 Acutalibacteraceae bacterium
GCTCGCTCAGAACGGCGCTCTGGCTGATATTATTGCTTCCGGTGCAAGAATTCTCGAATGTGCATGCGGTCCCTGCATCGGTATGGGTCAGTCCCCCAACAGCGCAGGTGTTTCATTAAGAACTTTTAACAGAAACTTCGAAGGCAGAAGCGGTACAGCCGACGGCAAGGTTTACCTTGTAAGCCCCGAAACTGCAGCCGCAGCAGCACTTACAGGTTATTTGACCGACCCGAGAACTCTTGACTGCGACCTTTCTGGTATTAAACTCCCTGAGAAGTTCCTTATTAACGACAACATGGTTGATGCTCCCGCATCGGTAGAAGAAGCCGCAAATGTTGAGATACTTCGCGGTCCTAACATTAAACCCTTCCCAAAAACTGAGCCGTTGGAGGCAACCGTTTCGGCTAATGCTGTGCTTAAAGTCAGCGACAACATTACCACCGACCATATCATGCCTGCAGGCGCCAAGATTCTTCCCTACCGTTCTAACATTCCTTACCTTGCAAACTTCTGTTTCACCCGTTGTGATGAACAGTTCCCCGAAAACTGCAAGAAGTACGGAAAAGGCATCATCATAGGCGGTGAAAACTACGGTCAGGGTTCGTCGCGTGAGCACGCTGCTCTCGTACCTCTTTATTTGGGCATTAAGGCTGTTGTTACCAAGTCGTTTGCCCGTATCCATGCCGCCAACCTTATTAACGCAGGTATTTTGCCACTAACCTTCAAAAATCCTGCTGATTACGATAAAATCAGTCAGTTTGATGACCTTGAACTTACCGATGTAAGAAGCCTTATTGAGAAAAATGAAAACGTTGTTCTCAAAAACAAGACAACCGGTGAAACCTTTGAGGTAATCCCTCTGCTTTCCGGCCGTTCGAGAGATATTATCTTAGCAGGCGGTCTCTTAAACTACACAAAATTGAATTCAGATAAGTGAGGTAGATAAAATGAATGACGCAATGATTAAAGAATCAGTAGCAAAATTTGAAGAACTTTTGAAAGCACAGCAGGCAAGAGCCGAAAGAATCAAGGCTGACAAGGATTTTGTTGACTATGAAAAATTGGACAACCTTATAGTTGGTGTTTGCGGCGGTGACGGTATCGGTCCCGTTATCACACACGAGGCTGAGCGAGTACTGCGTTTCCTTTTGGCAGACGATGTTAATGGTGGCAAAATCACCTTTAATGAAATTGATGGCCTTACCATCGAAAACCGTGCTGCACAGGGCAAGGCTATTCCTGATGACGTTTTGGCAGAACTTAAAAAATGCCACGTTATTCTTAAAGGCCCCACCACCACTCCCAGAGCCGGTGACCCTTGGCCCAATATTGAGAGTGCCAACGTTGCAATGCGTAAAGAACTTGACCTTTTTGCCAACCTTCGTCCCGTTCGTGTTCCCGAGCAGGGCATTGACTGGACCTTCTTCCGCGAGAACACCGAAGGCGGTTATGCAGTAGGTTCTCAGGGTCTTAATGTTTCCGATGACCTCGCTATCGACTTTGTTGTTGCTACTACCGAAGGTTGCGAGAGAATTGCCCGTCTTGCTTACGAATATGCAAGAAAGAACAACAAAGAGCGCGTTTCTATCATTACAAAGGCTAATGTTATTAAAACTACCGACGGTAAATTCCTTAAAATCTGCCAGAACATCGGCAAGGAATATCCTGAAATCATCACCGACGACTGGTACATTGATATCACAACTGCAAAACTCATTGACGAAAAGCGTCGCAGAGATTTTAAGGTGTTCGTTCTCCCCAACCTTTACGGTGATATCATCACCGACGAAGCCGCTGAGTTCCAGGGTGGCGTAGGTACTGCCGGAAGTGCCAACATTGGTAAGAAATACGCAATGTTTGAGGCTATTCACGGTTCGGCTCCCAGAATGGTTGCTGAAGGCAGAGACAAATTTGCTGACCCCTGTTCTATGCTCAGAGCCGCTGTTATGCTCCTTTCTCACATTGGTAAGCAAAAGGAAGCTGACTTACTTGAAAGAGCACTTGACATCTGCATGTATGAGGAAAAGAAACTCACCATTACAGGTCGTGATACTGGTTGCACCTGCACCGAGTTCGGCGATTATGTAATGGATACCGTTACAAAACTTGCAAAATAATTAGTATAATGAAAGGAGTCCTCGGATCATGAATAAATCACGCAACGTCTCGAGCTCCGTTATTAAGCGTTTGCCAAGATATTATCGCTTCTTAGGTGACCTTAAATCAAAAGGTATGAACCGCATTTCTTCTAAAGAATTATCGGAGAAAATGGGACTAACTGCAAGTCAGATAAGACAAGACCTTAACTGTTTCGGTGAATTTGGTCAACAGGGTTACGGATATAATATCGAACTTCTGCAGAATGAGATTGGACGAATTCTTGGACTTACCGATATAAAAAAGGCTATACTTATCGGAGCCGGTCATATGGGCAGAGCGCTCGCTATGCATTTTGATATGACCACAAAAGGATTTTCGCTTATAGGGATTTTTGATAAAAAACTATCAGTCTGTGGGCAAACGATACAAAACCTGCCTGTTCACAATATGGATAGACTGGATGAATTCTGCAGGGAAAACAGACCCGATATTGCTATTCTTTGTATTCCAAAAAGTGAAGCATACAATGTTGCCGGACAACTTGTAAAACTAGGCGTAAAAGGCTTTTGGAATTTCACCCACTACGACCTATCGGTAGATTTTCCGGGCACAGTAGTAGAAAACGTTCATTTGAGCGACAGCCTAATGACTCTTTGTTTTAACATAAGTCATGTAGACGAATAATACTAATTAAAGCACAGCAGTTTATTTTAGTTAACTGTTGTGCTTTTATTTTGCCCAATTTTGGGTATATTACATACGGTGATTATTTTTGTTTATAACCGTTGCAAGAACAATAATACTGTATTTTACCGTTATATTTTCCATAAGAATTATGGGCAAGCGACAAATCGGCGACCTGCAACCGGGTGAACTTGTTATAACAATTCTCATTTCTGAAATAGCCGCAATACCCATTCAAGACCCTAACCAACCCGTACTAAATGGCGTTGTTGCGGTTTTTTCACTCGTTTTTTTGGAAATCCTAATATCGATCATCGCAATGAAATATTCACATCTAAGAAGATTTTTTTATGGCACCTCTGCAATTATCATCAAAGATGGCATTATAGACCAAAAGAAATTAAAAAGTCTTAGAATAACGGGGCCAGACCTTTTAGAAGTGCTTAGAAACCGTGATATTTTTGACATTAACAGCATTGCTTACGCCATTTTTGAAACCAACGGACAATTGAGTGTGCTTTTAAAACCCGAATATAAGAATGCAACCTCGGGTGATGTCTTAGGTCTGGAACAATCCCCCGACAAACCTTATCTTGTTATAAGCGACGGTAAATTCTTAAAGGATGAAATGAAGTACTGCAAAGTTAAAAAGTCAAAAATTCATTCGGTTTTAAAAAGAGAAAATACCGACATTAAGGATGTATTTTTAATGACATGCAACGATAATTTCGACTATTTCATAATAAAGAAAGAAGAAAAATGAAAAGACTTATAACAGCATCAATTATGTTTATGTTAGTTTTGCTGTTGTGCTTGTTTGAGAGCAATTACATCAGCAAAATAATCACAAATACAAAAAACACCGTTCAAGCCCTCGAAAACGATTGCCTGAACGGTATTGAATTAAGTAACGAAAGAATCGAACGATTTTCAAACGAGTGGCAACAGAAAAATGACATTATCGCCCTGTTTATCAGCCGTGATAATTTGAGTGAAGTAACTGATAAGATTGCTTTGCTTAAAGCAACGTACGACAATTCACCTGACAATTTCCCTATTCTCACACGTGAAATAATTTTAATGTTAGAAAATATTGAAAAAACCGAAAAAATCAACACATTCGGAATTTTATGATGCAAGCCTTAACCTTAATCTGAGTTTGTCGCTTATCATAGCAATAAACTCTGAGTTAGTCGGTTTTCCACGGCTGGTATGGATGGTATATCCAAAATATGAGTTAAGTACGTCAACATCACCACGGTCCCAAGCAACCTCGATTGCGTGGCGAATAGCACGCTCTACCCTTGAAGATGTGGTGGCATATTTTTTAGCAACCGTAGGATATAGTATTTTTGTTACTGAATTAATTAATTCAGAATCACGTATAGACATTATAATCGCATCACGCAGATAATGATAACCCTTTATATGTGCAGGTACACCGATTTGATGTATAATCTCGGTCACCATAAGTTCAAGGTCAGAATCGGTAACAGGTGCATTATTGCTTAACACTACATCATTTTTCTTAAGTCTGCCGCATATTTGAAGTATTCTTTCTGCAAGAATGGAAAAGTCAAACGGTTTTATAAAAAAGTATGCCGCACCTGCCGACATAGCCTCTGACTCTAATTTTGGGCTGCTGAAACCCGACATAACAAAATACTGCGGCTGTACCACCAATTCATTTGAACTTAAAGCACTAAGAACCCCTATTGCGTCGACATTAGGCATAAACATATCCGACAATATAACATCGGGTTTTACACTGAGTGCGTAATCAAGCAGAATTTTGCCATCTTTTGGGCAAAGCACCGACTCCATGCCGTAAGAATTAATCACATTAGCGCAGTTTTGACCGAATTCTGTGCTGTCATCAGCAATCAGCACCTTTAATTTTTTATCCATTTTATAACCTCCAATTGTTAATTTTCCATATTTTACCATATGTCTTTGACAATTTCAAGAGAAAAACGTTATTTTTTGTTATTCTTAATCACATTTCGTTCGACATATAATTACATTTTTTTCTTTCCACTTTTTATCACAAAATATAAAAATCGGCAAAATTCTTTGGTTTTTGCCAAGAACTTTGCCGAAATTTACAGAAATTTTTACTATTTTATTGTTAAATCATTTGGAAAACCGATAAAAATATTTTTTATTATCAATCAATATCGGTAACATGCATACTTTTATTACCAATTCTTCGCATGGCAGCAACGACTTGTTACCAATACGTTTTTCAACAGTTGGACGTGACCATAATCAGGAAAAAATAGTAAGTGTTCAAGGATTTGATAAATACCACATTTTGCTTGTGCAAAGTGGAACCGGTGTTGTATGTTGCAACGGTGAGCAACACAATTTAGGTGTTGGTTCAATTTTTATAAACACTCCTTCTACGCCCATCGAATATTCAAGCACCGACAATCTCGTAACCGCTTTTATTTCTGCAAGCGGTTCTGCTGTTGAATCTTTGTGTAAATATTTTGATATTAACTACTTTGCCTACCGTTCTGATATCAACACCGATAAATATCTAAAGGCAATTGACAGCATTATCGATGAATACCGCACACGAAGAAAACAAAGTGTACTATCAAAACTCACCTACTCACTGTTTATGGATGTTTTAGAATCGGTTAGTTTCAAAAAAGCAAACCATATTGACAACATATCAATTTATATAGAAAAAAATTTTCAAAACAAACTCACTCTTGAACAAATATCTCAGCATTTCGGTATATCAGTTTCTAAACTGTGTCATGATTTCAAATTATCACAAGGTTGCACAGTATTCGATTATATACTGGAGCTGAGGTTAAACTACGCTCAAAGTTTAATATCAACCTTTTCAAATATAATGATTAAAGATGTTGCAACCCAAAGCGGATTTGAAGACTTTAGTTACTTTTGTAAAGCTTTCAAAACTAAATACAAAATGACGCCTGTTAATTACCGTAAAACGGTTCACGGATAAGAAAAACACACTGTGAAGATAAAATTCTACACAGTGTGTTTTTTATTAATTCAGTATCCTGAGACCTTTGGGGTAATGATTTTTAAGCCTTCCGTCGGAGGCTTTGCCGAATCCAAGAGGAACACCTTCTACCATTACCTGAACATAACCTTTAAGTGAAACATCACAGGATATTTCTTCTCCATGAAGGAATTTTTTAACCAACACATCATCGATACTTAGCAAAATTGTTCTTTTTGCAGTCAAAAAAGGTGTATTGAAAAGTGCGTGCTCGGGTATAAATCTACCGTTTTTCTCAACACCTGCAAATATACCTTTTCTTACCGCTTTGATTGATATTATCTCTTCAAACTGAGGTATTATGTAAACCTTTCCGTTCTCAATCAACACATTTTTAGGAACATCATCACAAAAATTTTCAACAAAAAAGTTTTTAAAACAATCGTATGTGGTGCCTTTAGTTCTTAAATCAAGATTGATGGCTTTAGGTGTTTGTTCTTCCCCATCACGTTGCATAACCGCCACAAAATGCCCTTCGCCACCGTCAAAATTAAATATTCTTCTTGCATATTCAAGGTTTTCGGTGTTTGGAGCAAACCGTGCGATGGCGGGTCTGCCAAATTCTTTTTCAGGTTTTACTAATCTAAAATCCCGGTTTTCTTCTAAAAATTTTGCAACCGTCATTTCGTTTTCTTCAGGTGAATAAGTACACGTACTATACACAAGTTTACCACCGCTTGCAACATTTTTTGACGCACTGTTTAATATTTTTAACTGACGCTCTGCACAGGTCTTAACGTTTGCAACGCTCCAATCCTGCACTGCTGAAAGTTCTTTTCTGAACATGCCCTCACCCGAGCAAGGTGCATCAACAATGACACGGTTGAAAAAACCCTCGAACTTAGGGCAAATTTCATCGGGATGAGCAGACGTCACAACGGCATTGGGAATACCCATTCTTTCTATGTTAGATACAAGCGGTTGTACCCTTGAAGATACAAATTCGTTTGATACAATAACACCTTTACCGCAAAGTTTTGCCGCCGCCTGAGTAGTTTTGCCACCGGGAGAAGCGCACAAATCGAGCACTCTGTCTCCTTCTCTTATACCGATAGCCTCAACCACGCTTGATGCCGATGGTTCTTGAATATAATATGCTCCTGCGTGGTGCAATGGATGGTTGCCGGGCTTTTGAAATTCCTGCGGCAAATAATAAGAATCATCACAAAAGTCAGTAGGAATTTTTAAAAATTCAAAAATTTCCATTAATTTTTCGGCATCACTTTTAAGCGTATTAATGCGCAAAGCACGATATGGCGAATGTTCGTATTCAGTTAGGAAACGATTAAAATCTTCCTTTAAAACATCCTTCATTCTATTTTCAAATTCGACGGGTAATTGCATGTGATACTCCTGAATATTTTTATAAAAAATGTTGATACTAATTTTGAAAGAGGGGTGAAAACCATGAACGACCAGAACAGAAACAACAACCAGAACCAGAATAACAATAATAACAATAGCAACAATTATAATAATAACAGCAATAATAACAACCAGAACAATAATAACAATCAGAACAACAACCAGAACAAGCAAAACCAGGACAATCAGAATAGAAGATAAATCCTTTTTTGCCGGCCGCGGTTTTGCCGCGGCTTTTATTTTATTCTTTTAAAACCGAGACCCAAAATTTCACCAGCATCTGATATAACTGTAAATGCATTTAAATCGATGTTACGAATAATCTGCATGATTTTGGAAACTTCATGTGCTCTTGCAACGCACATTAACATGCATTGTGATTTGCCAGAATAACCGCCCACTGCATTTATTTTGGTCACACCCCGACCGACTATACGGAATATTTCGCCTGTTATCTCGTCAGATTTTTCGGACACAATATAGACTATTTTGCCGTTGTCTGCACCGTAAATAAGTTTATCCATCACCGTACCCGACACGAACAAAAAAAGCACCGAATAAAGCAACGCCTCAAAATCGCGGTAGCATATAGCGGCAGTTGACACAATCAGCGCGTCAACAAAAAGTATAAGTCTGCCGAGTGACAAAAACGGATATTTTAAATTTATAAGTTTAGCAACAATATCCGTACCGCCTGTGGTGCCGCCTTTGAGCATTATAATACCAAGTCCCGCGCCGACAAGCACACCCGCAACAAGCGCCGCCAACAACCTATCCTTTTCATACGTTGGCAAAAAAGACGGTAGCACATCAATAAGCGCTGAGGATAAAACGGTAGCATAAGCGGTTTTTAAAACAAAACCGACCTTAAATTTTACAAAACCAATAATTAGAAGCGGCAGATTTATGGCAATGGTCATAAGACCTATAGGTAAAAATGTAAAAAACTGATTGATAATGGTTGAAATGCCCGTAACACCGCCGGGAGAAATATGATTTGGGTAGATAAAAACCGTAAATCCCAACGCATACAAAAAGCACCCAACAGCAATAATAAAGCAGTCACCAAATACCGTTATCAGTTTTTGCATTGTATAACCCCTTGACTTTTTTAGTATTATACTTATGTTTTATCCAAAAGATTACTCCAAATACAGTCAAAGAGTTCATTTATTCTATTTTGTTCCCCATTTATATGGAGATAACCAAAAAGCGCCTCGACACCAGTTGCGGTATGATAAAGACCAACGGTGGTACTTTTTGGAATCTGACCGACATGGTTATTTCTGCCTCTTTTAAAAACCGACATTTCCTTTTCGGTCAGCATATCTTTAATAACTTCAAAAGCCGATGCCTGAGCGTTTGCATTAACCCACGCAACCGACAATTTGTGCTGTTCGCCTATTGGCCGTTCGGTTTCTGCAAGACGTGACCTTACAAGCAGTCCGTACACTGCATCGCCTACGAAAGCCAATGTCGACGGGCTTAAAAGATAACCTTTATCCATTATTCACTCCGCCTTTAAGGTACATAATCAAACTCAATATCATAAACGCTTACGGTGTCACCTTCTTTAACACCAGCGTTTTCAAGAGCGTCTATAATACCGCTTGAGCGGAGAACTTTTTGGAAGTATTGCAACGACTCGTAATCATCAGGGTCAACGGTTTCAAGAATTTTAAGAAGCCACGGTGCTTCTATCATAAATACGCCGTCCTGAACTTCCAAAGTAAAGTCGCGCTTTTTGTCGACAGTAAAGTCCTCTTGGGGTTCGGGTTCAGGTTCGTATTTAATAACCGGAGGCAAACGGTCAAGCGAAGATGCAACGTAGTTTATAACGTCTCTTGTACCCTCAGCAATAGCCGCCATACACTCAAAATACTTATAACCTTTATCTTCAAAATACTTACGAACAGACTTTAAAGTATCTTCATCAGCAAGGTCGCACTTATTAGCAACAATAATCTGCTCGCGTTGGCTTAATTCTTCACTGAAATTTTTGAGTTCGTAATTAATTTTTTCAAAATCGTCAATAGGGTCTCTTCCCTCACTACCCGCAACATCAATTACATGAACAAGCAAACGGCAACGCTCAACATGACGCAAAAACTCATGTCCCAAACCAACACCTTCGCTGGCACCCTCGATAATACCGGGAATATCAGCCATAACAAAAGACTTACCGTCAGCAATTCTTACAACACCCAAAGTTGGGACAAGGGTGGTGAAGTGATAGTTGGCTATTTTAGGCTTAGCCTCACTTACAACCGAAATAAAGGTGGATTTGCCTACATTTGGAAATCCGATAAGACCGACATCAGCCAAAAGTTTAAGTTCCAAAGTAACGTCAAGTGCTTCACCGGGGATACCTGATTTTGCGAACTTAGGTACCTGTCTTGTAGGAGTGGAAAAATGGCTGTTACCCCAACCACCTTTGCCACCTTTGGCAATGATTACCGCTTCATCGTCCGAAATATCGGCAATAATTCTACCTGTATTTGCATCTTTTACAAGAGTGCCTTTAGGAACTCTTAAAACAAGGTCAGGTGCAGATTTGCCGTTACATCTCGAAGTTCCGCCGGGTTGACCGTTTTCGGCAAGGTATTTTCTTTTATATCTGAAATCAGCCAAGGTAGAAAGATTACTATCGGCACGGAAAACGACGTTTCCTCCCCTGCCGCCGTCACCGCCGTCAGGTCCGCCTGCCGCAACATACTTTTCACGGTGGAAAGAGACCTTTCCGTTACCGCCGTCGCCTGCTTTTATATGAATATTTGCTATATCTACAAACATAAATATCTCCTGTAATTTAAAAAAGACCCGGGAATTACCCGGGTCAAATAGTTCTTACTGCTCTACTGCGTAGATGCTGACCTTTTTGCGGTCACGTCCCATACGCTCGAACTTTACCTTACCGTCGATAAGAGCGAAAAGTGTATCATCAGAGCCTTTACCGACATTTTCACCGGCATGGATATGGGTTCCTCTCTGGCGAACGATGATGTTGCCTGCGAGAACAAACTGACCGTCGGCGCGCTTAACACCGAGACGCTTGGATTCGCTGTCACGACCGTTCTTGGTAGAACCAACACCTTTTTTATGAGCAAAAAGTTGAATATTAACCTTAATCATGGTTTTACACCTCCGGATTTACTTTTATGTGTTTACAATATTGTGCTGCAAGTTCGTTTAAATGTAACCTCAGACCTTTTAAAACAGCCTGCGACTCGTCAATTTTATCAATAAGAACGATACGCATATAACCGTCTTCTACTTCTGCACTAACATTGGCACCGATTATCTCGGTTATTGTGTTAGCAGCCATTATAGATGCCGAAGACACTGCTGAACAGATTATTTTACCCGCTTCGTCCTTATATGAAGAAGAACTGTGACCGGAAATTTCAAAACCTGTCAGTTTGCCGTCAGTTAAGTTAAATTTCACTGAGGTCATAACAGCACCTTAGCCTATGGAATTAATCTGAACCTTGGTATACGGCTGTCTGTGACCCATTTTGCGGGCACAACCTTTTTTGGGTTTGTAGGTGAAAACGGTGATTTTCTTTGCTTTGCCGTTCTTTACAACAACACCCTCAACCTTTGCGTCAACATAAGGAGCTCCAACTTTAAGCTCACCGTTATCGTCACAAACTGCGATAACCTTGTCGAAAACAACGGTCTCATCTGCGGCTGCGTTGAGTTTCTCAACGAAAATAATGTCACCGTTAGTTACACGGTACTGCTTGCCGCCGGTTTCAATAATTGCGTACATCTTCCTGGCACCTGCCTTAATATAAGTCTCGCTACTTGTAGGCGGGGTTTGACCCACTTTTTTAAAAGCCCACAGTACGCGGCTCTAATACTATACCACAAGCCTTACTGTATGTCAAGAAAAATTTTACAGAAAATTTTATTTAGTAAGTGTTCCTCCATCGGTCTTCAAAAGCAGTAAAATTTTTTCTTCCTCCAAGTTCTGAGCGTTAATATACACCAACAACTCTTCTCCGTCAATACCTTTGCATAAAAACTCGTAACAATGCTTTTCGTTGTTGCCATCGGTAGGTATAATGGCGCGTTTAATATCCTCTACAACAAGCGACGGCGATAATTTTTCTTTTGCCTCAAATGCTGTATATTTTGGAGTGTTAATGTTTCTTGCATAGTGATTTGCAATATACCCTGCTGCCTCTAAAAGCACTATTTCACCGTTATCAAGTGCAACACCCACCTTAATAAGGTCGGCATAGCAGGTTGCCGCGCCCTCTTTATATGCAAGATTTACAACGCAAACACCTTCATCGGCAAAATAATAGGTTGATGTGAAATTTTGCCCCGACGCGTTCTTTAAATACTCCTCGGCAATGCTAACGGCTTTTCCATAATCAATGTTCATATTTTCGATTGCTCGGTATTTTCTCATATAGGTTATATATCCGCCGATTTTTGTAACCGATACCGAGGTATCATCTACCGTAAAATCGTAAGTTGGAATTTTTCCTTCGGATTCACCGATATAACTAAACTCCGTCACATTTTCACCAACCGCAGACAAAGCGGTAGCCTTAGCCAAATCCACCGAAACGGCAGATTTACCTTCTAATAGTTTTGGTTCACCGCTTAGCATGTGGTCGGAAAAAGGACCGTCATAGAGCAAAGTCGGATAATCACTAAGCAGTTCTTCAAGTTCGATAAGACGGTCGGCAAAACCGTCACCAACCGACTCGCCTATTGTATCGGACAGTTCAGCACTCCACGAACCGCTTTGGTTGTATTCTGCTCTGACTTCGTTTATATTGGATGACAAGTTATTTGCCACAGTAGCCAGTAAATGAAGATTATTTCGTTCTTCGTCGGCGATTTTATCACCCGAGATTATTCGCTTTGAAAGATATAATGCATAATCTCCAACCTGTGATAAAAACTTGTTTACCGTCGACAGTTCCTGCTCACTTGACGGCAACTGTGAAAGCGAGTTTTTTGCCACCGTACTTTCGGCCGAAAGTTCTGCCGCCAAGGTTGACATTTGGGTTGCAGATGTTGCATACATTGCTTTTCGCAAAGCAACGCTAATGTTATAGATGCTTCCATCGAGTTCACTCAAGTGCATATCATAATTATATTCAATATCTGTTTGAAGATTAGAAATTCTGTTCATTGAAACAAGAATAAACGATAAAAGTGCCACTATAACAGCAACCGAAAAACTGATTATTCTTATAGCACATCTTTTTTTCAAAACCATATTTTCACTTCTCCTTTTCCATTATTCTGCCACTTATTTTGTTAATTATTTATTTACAGATTTGTTGTGCCTTTATCTCAAAAATATATTGTATTTATTCAATATATATAGTATAATACTATATAATAATGGCTATATGTTTGATTTTTTATGTATTTTCGCTTTGGGAAGGAAAAGAAATTGACTGATTTTATATATCTTGATAACAGTGCCACCACCAAGCCTTGTGACTCTTGCATCAATGAAACCTTAACAGCACTTAAAGATAATTGGGGCAATCCGTCGTCACTTTATTCTCATGGAATAAATGCCGAAGTGCTTGTAGATAATACAAGGCAAAAGATTGCAGATTTGATTAACTGCCGTGAAGACGAAGTGTTTTTCACAGGCAGTGGCACTGAAGCAAACAACCTTTGTATAAAAGGTGTTGCCGAAAAGATGAAACGTCGCGGTAATAAAATAATAACAACAAGCATTGAGCATCCGTCGGTACTTAACACTTGTGATGAACTAAACAAGCAAGGTTTTGAGGTTGTAAAAATCAAGCCTGAACGTGACGGCAACATTGATATTGAAAAGGTTAAACTTGCAATTGACGAGAAAACCATTCTTGTCACCATGATGCTTGTAAATAACGAAACAGGTTGTATCTTCCCTGTTAAAGAAACTGCACAGTATATTAAAGACAATGGATTTAATACCGTACTTCACTCCGACTGTGTTCAAGCATTTGGAAAGTTAAACATTGATACAAAAAGCCTTGGTGCCGACCTTATAACCGCAAGCGGACATAAAATCCACGGCCCTAAAGGCATAGGTTTCCTGTACAAGGCAAAAAACATCAACATTAGTCCGATTATTTTCGGCGGGAATCAGGAAAAAGGTCTTCGTTCGGGTACCGAAGCCGTACCGACAATCGCAGGTCTTAAAGGTGCTTTGGACGAACTTAAGATAAACAACTCCTTTGACAAGGTTGCCGACTTACATAAGTACGCAGTTGAGCAATTATCAACATTACCCGATTGCGTTATTAATTCACCAAAACTCGGCTCTTTGCCGTATATCATAAACGTTTCGCTTATCGGATACCGTTCCGAAACGTTGCTGCATTGGCTTGAAAGAAAGAACATTTTTGTTTCAAGCGGAAGTGCTTGTTCTAAAGGCAAAGGCAGTCACGTTCTAAACGAAATGGGACTTGAGCCAAAACTTGTTGACAGTGCATTGAGAATCAGTTTTTGTAAAAACAACACGTGCAAAGATATTGATTATTTGGTTTTGGCACTTAAAGAAGCAACCGCAAAACTCCGTAAAAGCAAGGTGTAAAAATGAAAGAAATTATTTTAATTAAAAACGGCGAATTGGCTTTAAAAGGTCTTAACCGTTCTACTTTTGAAGATGTATTGGTCAAAAATCTTAAATACCGTTTGAAAAACTGCGGTGATTTTGAAATAAAAAAGTCACAGTCCACCATTATGGTTGACCCTAAGGATGAAAACTTTGATTTTCGTTCGGCACTTGATTCGGTCAGCAAGGTTTTTGGCATTGCTGCATTTTCACGCGCAGCAGCCGTTGAAAAAGACATGGATGCTATCATTCGTGAAGGCGTTCCCTACCTTGCCGACGCTCTAAAAAACGTTAAAACATTTAAAGTAGAGTCCAAACGTTCGGACAAAAAGTTTCCTTTAGGTTCTTTAGAAATCAGCGCGCAATTCGGCGGTGCATTACTTGAAAAATATCACCATTTAAAGGTTGATGTACATAACCCGGATGCAGTTGTTGTTGTGGAAATACGCGAAAAGTATGCATACATACGTTGCGGACAGATTAAAGGTTCGGGCGGTATGCCGGTAGGCACTTCGGGTCGAGCCGAGATTCTTATTTCGGGCGGTATTGACAGCCCTGTTGCCGCTTGGATGATGGCAAAACGCGGACTTAAACTGTCGGCTGTGCATTTTGCAAGTCCACCCTACACAAGCCTTCGTGCTGAAATGAAGGTGTGCAAACTTTTGTCACAGGTTGCAAAATACAGTGGTCCTATTCCGCTTGATATCATTCCTTTTACCGAAATTCAGGAAGAAATTGCCGAAAAATGCAAAGAGGAATATTTCACTCTTATAATGCGTCGTTTTATGATGCGAATTTCGGAAAAAATTGCCGAGAAAGAACACGCTTTGGCACTTATCACGGGTGAAAGTTTAGGTCAGGTTGCAAGCCAGACCTTACCCGCACTTTGCGTTACCGATTGCGTTGTCAACATGCCTACCCTTCGTCCTTTGATTGGCATGGATAAGACTGATATAATCGACATTTCCCGTGAAATTGATACCTTTGATATTTCGATCGAACCCTATGAAGATTGCTGTACTGTGTTTACCCCAAAACACCCTAAGACAAAACCTGAACTTTCGAAAGTAATCGAGGCAGAAAGTGTTCTTGATATTGACGGCCTTGTTGAACGTGCTGTAGCAGGTGCCGAGTTCCGCATTATTGATTAATTGGAGAATTTATGAAAGCAGAAATATTAGCAGTTGGTACCGAACTGTTGCTCGGTAACATACTCAACACCAATGCACAATATTTATCGCAGGAATTGGCGTTACTTGGTTTTGATATGTATTACCAGTCGGTTGTCGGTGATAATTTTGACCGACTTAAAAATACAATTTTAACCGCTATAAACCGTAGCGACGTTGTGATTATCACAGGCGGTCTTGGTCCAACACCCGATGACCTGTCGAAAGAAGCCTGTGCAGAGGCTTTAGGGCTACCGCTATCACTTGACGAAGAAAGTCTTAGACAAATAGAAAGTTATTTTGCAAAAAGCGGACGTAAAATGAGTGGGGCAAACAAAAAGCAAGCCTTATTTCCCAAAACGCGTTGTACCATACTTCCCAACGACAACGGTACTGCACCCGGTTGCATTATGACCGCTGAAAACGGAAGTGTTGCGGTACTTATGCCGGGTGTTCCGTATGAAATGAAAATGATGTTTTCTAAGCAGGTTAAACCCTATCTTGCACAAAAGAGCGGAAAGACGATTGTTTCCAAAAATGTGTTAACAGTAGGCTTGGGCGAGTCTTTGTTGGCCTCGATAATACCCGAATATTTAGAACAAACAGACCCTACTGTTTCACCTTACTGCAAACCCGGTATGGTGACCTTGCGCGTAACCTCTTCGGCAGAAACTGCCGCCGAAGCCGAAAGCAAATGCAAAAAAACGGTTGACGAATTAAAACAGATATTAGGCAAAAACATCTGCGGTGTAGACGTTTTAAGTCTTGAGTCAAAGATAGTCGAGTTGTTACAAACCAAAGGATTACACCTTGCAATAGCTGAATCCTGCACAGCGGGTAAAATATCAGCCGCTATCACCTCTGTTCCGGGCGCATCTTCAGTTTTTGATTTCGGAGCATCGACCTACTCCAATGAAATGAAGCACAAACTTTTAGGTGTAAGTACCGAAACACTTGAGGAGTACGGTGCCGTAAGTGCCGAGACCGCTATAGAAATGGCTAAAGGCATAAGAAATTTTGCCGGTGCTGATTTAGGTCTTTCGGTAACAGGTGTTGCCGGCCCCGCCTGTAGCGAATCCAAGCCTGTAGGACTTGTATATATCGGTCTTTCTGACGGCAACGATGTTTGGGTTGAAAAACTTAATGTTGTCCGCGCCGAAAACGACCGTGAAAAGGTTCGTAATAATGCAGTTATATATGCATTGGACCTTGTCAGAAGATATCTTGAAAGCCTACCTTCTAAGATGCCAAACGTCTATATAGACGAAAACAATATTATAAACCCCGAAAAAAATGCATTATCAGAAATTAATACAAATCATCAACAAAGTATTTAAAAGGAGTAAAATATGAGCGATAAAAATTTAAAGAAAAATTCTGAAAAGGCTCCTAAAAAGTCTAAAAAAATAATGTATGTACCCGACGAAGAAGTATTGGCTTACAGCCGAAATAAAAATATTGATGAAGTATCAGAAACCGCCACTTCAACTGCCGAAGCAGAAGTTGAAGCGGTTACCCAAAAATATACCGAACCCGTAACCGAAGAAACTGCAGAAGTTACTGTGACGGAAGAAACGGTTGAAGAGGCCACAGAAGAAGTTACCGAAGAAATTGTTGAAAAATCTGTCGAAGAAGTGACTGAAGAAAAAACTGAAAATGCAAAAAAGACTAATGCTTTTGTAAAAATTATTAAAACCATTATCCCTACTAAGGGTGATTCGGTAAAGCAGGTTGTCATAAAAGCAACCGCTATTGTTGCTGCACTTGCCATTGTTGCCTCGGGTGTATATCTTGTATTTTATTTTAGCGATTTAGGTGTTCAGAACCAAGTTATCAACCAACAACGTGCCATATATGACCTCAACCGTTACGATTACATAACCGAGACATCTGAAGGATATCTCGCTAAGTTCAGCGAACTTAAAAGGCAGAATAAGGACCTTATCGGTTGGATAACCATCGAAGGCACAGAGGTTGACAACCCCGTATACCAGCGTGATAACGAATACTATCTTAACCATGATATGAATGGTAAATCAAACTCATACGGTTCTTTGTTTTTAGATGAACGTTGTGACATATATCCTTCAAGACGCACAAGAAACCAAATCATTTACGGACATAATATGCGTTACGGTGCCATGTTTGGTACACTTGACGAATACCGCGATATTGAGTATTACAGACAGCACCCCACTATTGTTTTTGATAGCCTTTGGGAGCACAACGAGTACAAAATATTTGCTATTATGATAACAAGCGACACTACCGACGATACTTTCGGCTATAACTTTAGTCCATACCGTGATAAGTTCGTTAATGATGAAGAATTTTTGCTTTGGACTGAGTATTGTAAACAGCGCAGTTTGTTTGATACAACTATTGATATCACACCAGACGATGCCGTTATTACCCTTTCAACCTGCAGCAACGACTTTGAAGAATCAAGACTTGTAATTGTCGGACGATTACTGCGTGACGGTGAAAGTTCCGAAGTAGACGTTGAAGGCGCAACAGTCAATAAAGACGTGATTTATTCGAAAGAATACTACGAGAAGAAAAAACTGCCAATACCTAAGGTTGAACCACCAACAGTCAGCATTTACGAACACTGATAACCTTTGAAACGGAGGACCATTTTTGTCAAAAGACGTAAAAATCGAGATCATTTACTTCAAGACCGATACCGATGTTTCGCTTGAATTTGGTCTGCATGGAGACTACCCTGTCAGACTGCTCTCATCTTCAAGTAATGATCTGCCCGAATTTTTTAAACTGCTTAAACGTGCAGTATCAAGAAGTGAAATATTAATTACGGTCGGCGGTTATTCCGAAGAGGAATTTCTACCTTTATTTATTGCGCGCGCAATAAATAAAGAGCCATCGGTACCTGAATACAATAAATTAGGTGTTATAACCGAGCAAAAGTATTCCCTCCCCGAAGGCGCTATTCCACTTGCTTCGACTAACAAACGTTTTGGTGGCTTCCTTATCGAAAGCGGTCCGCAGACCATTATAAGCCTTACCGAAAACCGAAAGATACGTCTGAATATCATTGAAAACATAATTGTTAAATACATAGAAGAACATCACAACTTTTTTGCTAACGGATACTCAGTTCCTGTATCCACCGATACTGAACCACAACCAATGGTTGATTTGACCGACTTTGAAAACAATAGCAGTAATAACGAGGAAAACATTCCGACAGAATTTGAAGAAATATCTTCCGTAAGCCAAACTTCCGATATTGTTGAAAACACCGACGTTTCAGGCGCGGTTGAAATAAGTGAAAACACGGAAACCGAGGATGCCGAAACGGTTGAAACCACCATTGAAAACCACGAGAATGACAACGTGTTTGAAACAGAAAATCCTTCTGTCCCGTCGGAAATGAAAAATGAAGCAACCGAATCGGTTGATATTGTTTCTCAAAAGTATATCGACCCCGAAAGTCAGATTTTAGAGGATATTTCACCCGATGATTTTGACTTTAATAAGCCAGGTATACCTGAAATCAAAAATATGGATATTAAACCGGTTAAAACACGTCCTCAAAGACGGTTTTTAAGGATAATGTGCATAGTATTATCCCTTTTAATAATTGTTTGCACTTCGGTAACTGTTTTTGTGCTGAACAATGACGATTCGGTTAAGGTTAATACTGATAATGATTATTATAAACAACTTGTCGATATTTACGGTAGCCACGGTGAGGATTACGCAGGTGCTTTTAACGCGCTTAAATTACACAACGAAAACATTGAAGCGTGGATTGAACTTGAAGGCAGTGAATTAAATTACCCTGTTCTTAAAATTAATATAGTTGACAACTTCTATCATAACCATCTCCCCAACGGCGCCGAAAATGTACAAGGTTCTGTCTTTACTTCCGCTAATATCGGAAGTGAATCGCTTACACACAATACACTCATTTACGGAAGTGCTGAAAGCGGTCTGGGTGTATTTTCTGCCGTAGTCGACCTGTTTAACAATACAGAACTTGATACTATTTCGAAACTTACTTTAACCAACACCCATGGTTCAACCGATTGGCGTATTTTTGCATTGTTTACCGAAACTGAGGCCGACGGATTCGTTTTTGAAATGGGAAATTTTGATACTGAAGCCAAATTTAACGCTTTTGTAAGACAACTAATCCGGCACAACCGTACAGAATTAAATGCAGTTTTGGAAAATCCGACTGCACCTGTCATCACCCTTGTCGCCGTTAAAGGCAATAAAAGATATGTCGCTACGGCTACACCTTATGAGAATGTTTCTTTTATACAAAAGGAAAATAGCGATATAGAAGATACAACGTCTAGCACACCCGATATTCTTGTTGATATCAATGATGCTGATATAGATTTCGATGGGAAAACCGATGAAAACTCGGGTGAGTTTGAGCAAACTCCGGTTGATCCCGACAATGTTATAGCGTTACCGCCTATACCGGTCAAACCACCGACAGGCAACACTTCTTCAAGCGATTCAACCTCGTCAAAAGTGCCGAGCAGCAGTAAAGAAGAGACTTCCTCTTCCACCAGTTCAGAAGACACTTCAAGCAGTGTATCAAGTAACACTTCAACCGATACTTCAAGTGATGCTTCGAGTGATGTGGAAAGCGATACCTCGTCCACTGAATCAAGCGAAAGTTCAGATATCACCTCATCTGAAGACACCTCCTCTGAGGAAACATCTTCCGAGGAAACTTCGTCTAACACCTCAACAGACAGTTCTTCCGAAACCGATAGTAACGTGTCTTCTGACACATCGTCTGATACTTCCTCAAGTGGCGGAGACGATACAACTCAGCCTGATATTGATTCCATGCTCACTTGGGATATAACTCTTTATGTTAAACAAAAAAACGGAACGGTTATTTACGGCACAGCGTCCGAAATAGTTGCTCGTGTTATTGAAGCTGAAATCGGTTCTGTTTTTCCTCTTGAAGCCTTAAAAGCTCAAGCCGTTGCATCTTATGCCTGGTTGCTTAATAACGGTGCAATGAAAAAAAGCACCGCACCTTCAGGCGTTCCAATGAAGCAAACACCCGATGCACGTGCTATTCAAGCCGTTAAAGAGGTTAAAGGAACTCTGATTACATACGAAAACAATATAGCACAAACCTACTATTACGCTTATTCTGCAGGATTTACGGCAAACGTTCAAGATATATGGACCGCAGAACTCCCCTATTTACAAAGTGTTGAATGTCCTGTAGATACCGAACTTCCTTATTTTGTCACTACTAAAACGTATACGGCAGAGCAAATCAAAAATCTTATTCTTGAAAAATACGGTATTGATGTTTCAGAAATGGATAAAACCGAATGGATTAAACCGGTCGAATATGACAACAACAACACTTATTGCACTTTAGTTGAAATTGGCGGTGTAAAACACAAAGGAACTTCCTTAAGAAGTAAGTTGTTCAGTAATGGCATACGTTCATCTGCATACACAGTTGAATATGACAGCGAAACTGACAGTTTTATCATCACCTGCAAAGGTTGGGGCCATGGTGTTGGCATGAGTCAAGAAGGTGCCAGGTCTTATGCAAACCAAGGTTGGACATACGACCAGATACTCGCACATTTTTATCCCGGCACTACACTTATAAAGTATTAATGAGGTGACAAAATGTCTGAAGAACTTGCAAAAAGCATAATCGAAGCCCTAAACGGGCTTCCAAAGGAATTAATAATATTTTTCATATCACTTCTCCCTGTTTTGGAATTGAGAGGCGGATTGATAGCTGCATCTATTTTGGGAGTGCCGTGGGCCAAAGCATTCATTATATGTGTTTTAGGAAATATGTTACCAATTCCTTTTATACTGCTATTCATAAAACAAATATTCAAGTTATTGAAAAAGGTCAAGTTTTTTAACAAAATAATCACAAAACTTGAAGACAAAGCCGATGAAAAAGGCAGTAAAATCAACAAGAGCCGAAATTGGGGATTATTCACCTTTGTTGCTATCCCCTTACCCGGAACCGGCGGTTGGACCGGCGCTTTAGTTGCTACTATGCTCGACATTAGAATGAGACGCTCATTTCCCATTATCTTTGCCGGCGTTATTACTGCAGGATTAATAATGTCTGTGCTTACGTATTTCATTCCGGGACTATTCTTCTAAATAAATATAACCGCAGTACATTTAATATATGTACTGCGGTTTGTTTTTGCACATAGAAAGACCGCATGAACTTATCGTTCATGCGGTCTGAATTTAATTACTGATTAAATACGCTGAGAATAGAAATGCTATCATCGTCATCATCGTTTCCGGTAGAAATGCTGTTGAGAATATCATCAGCAGGGCTCTTCTCTTCTTTAGAATCGCCAAGACCGGTAGCAACAACGGTAATTCTCATTTCATCCTCTAAGGTCTCATCAAGCTGAACACCCCAGATAATGGTTGCATCGGGATGAGCCATATCAGCAACGATAGTAGATGCCTGGTCAGCTTCTTCAAGTCCGATATCCTCAGAACCGATAATGCTAATAATAACGCCGCGTGCATTACGCATATCAGTCTCAATAAGAGGACTGGAGATGGCCATCTGAGCAGCCTGTTCAGCCTTGTCACGACCGGTAGCAACACCAACACCCATGTGTGCATAGCCTGCATCCTTCATAACTGCGGTAACGTCGGCAAAGTCGAGGTTAACCATAGAAGTACCGGTAATGAGTTCGGAAATGCTCTGAACACCCTGACGGAGAACATCGTCAGCAATTTCAAAAGCGTTCTTCAAAGTAATCTTCTCGGAAGATACATATTTAAGTCTCTCGTTAGGAATAACGATAAGGCTGTCAACATGCTCTCTGAGAGCTGCGATACCCTCTTCAGCCTGCTGCATTCTCTTCTGACGCTCGAAAGCGAAGGGTTTGGTTACGATACCAACAGTAAGTATACCAAGTTCTTTAGCGATCTGAGCAACTACGGGAGCTGC
>JAZNVU010000014.1:0-5579 GCA_045592985.1 Acutalibacteraceae bacterium
GTATTCTTCTGAGTGTAGAAATGGCAATACCGAGTTGGATGAAACGGTCTCTGTTTTTATAATCTACTTCCTTTCCCATAGTTACAACCTCTCTTATATGCAATAAATTGTTCTTATAATAATTATACTTTCTGTCAAAATTCCTTTCAGTATTTTAGCGTATGCACTTGACTGTATCGGTCAGCAAGTATATAATTATCTTTGCATATTGTCGTTATTTATATGCGTATGACTTGATTTATAAGTGATTGTGGGTGAATGTTCATCAATGACAGAAAGTGAAAAAAGAACCCATCGGTGTTGTTTTACGAGACACCGACCTGAGAAGCTATCCATCCCCGAAAGCAAAGTCAAGGCGGCTTTACAAAAAGAAATCCGTCTGGCAATCGCAGACGGAATCAATGTTTTTATTACAGGTATGGCTCCTGGTGTGGATATCTGGGCAGCTGAGATTATCTTAGAACTCAGAGAAAAAGAAAATCTTCCGCTAAAACTAATAGCCGCATGCCCGCACCATGGCTTTGAAAATCGCTGGTCTCTTGAGTGGCAAAAACGATATGCGGTCATTATGGCTAAGGCAGACTTTATAAAAGATGTCTGTACTTATTATAGTCGAGGTTGCTACCAGATCCGCAACGAATGGATGGTAGATCATTCGGCAAAAGTAATCGCCGTTTGGAACGGTAGTCCAAGTGGGACGAAAAACACTATCGTTTATGCACGACGAAAAGGTGTTCCGGTAATCAATATTTTAGATAAGTAAATCTCAATATGCTCTAAAAAATTTAATATGCCCAAACTCCGTTTTGCTTCTGATGTTTAACTTGATGGTTAAAGCGCAAAATAATAGTAAAATAAAGATATGAAATGGAGGTTTTGGTATGAAAAAAAGAATTATTACCAATCAAACAATAAAATCGTTCGAGAAATATTTGTTGGAGAACGAAAAGGCACCGGCAACCATTGATAAATATATGCGGGATATCCGTTGCTTTGCCGAGTACGCCGCCGAACACGCACTGGATAAAACATTAGTCCTGGACTATAAAGGAATGTTAGAACAGAACTACGCTATTCGTAGTGCAAACTCTATGCTTGCCGCACTCAATGCTTTTCTGAGATTTGTCGGCTGGAACGATCTTTGTGTAAAGCAATTTAAGGTGCAAAAAGAAGCGTACTGTTCCGAGGAAAAGGAACTTACCAAAGCGGAATACACGGCTCTTGTAAGGACAGCTGAGCAAAAGAAAAACGAACGACTTTCCCTCGTCGTTCAAACGATTTGCGGGACAGGCATTCGTGTTAGTGAATTGCAAAGTATTACGGTGGAGGCTGTGCGCAAAGGAGAAGCAATTGTATCCTGCAAGGGAAAAACAAGAAAGATATTTATTGTCAGTGCCCTGCGAAAAAAACTGCTTCGATATGCTACAGAACGAAAAATAAACTCCGGAATAATTTTCGTGACCAAAAGCGGTAAACCGCTTGACCGTAGTAATATTTGGAGAGAAATGAAGAGTTTGTGTGAACAGGCCGGTGTTTCTCCTGGGAAGGTATTTCCACACAATCTGAGGCACCTGTTTGCAAGGACTTTTTACGGTATCGAAAAAGACATTGCAAAATTAGCAGACATTCTTGGTCACTCCAACATCAATACCACTCGCATTTATATCATTACCACCGGTGCCGAGCATCAGCGCCGTATGGAAAATATGCGTTTAATCATATAAAAAAGAAAACCGCCACACAGAGCAGCGGTTTGAATATCACATAATGGTTATTATGTTGTATAAAACAATAAATAATCGGTTTTTGCACAAGCGAAAAGCTCTGCCACAACAAAATATAGGCATAACAAAGAAGACCTTTTGAAAATAATAACCAAAAGGTCGTATTTCTCACGCCCAAAATCCGTTAATTTTATGTAAATCTCAATTTTTTTTGAAAAACCGCTTGTTTTTTCATATGTATTATGTTATAATACCTCGTACTTAAAAAGTAACGAGACATGCTTGTTCGGCTTTATGAACAACATAATAACCATTATGTTGCCCGCTATCGTTATTCATTAAGCAAACACATAATCTTAATAGAGTGAGTTTAGTACCTCTGCATAATATGCAGAACCAACCCCAGCGCCTGAGCCTAAGAGCCTGTGCCATTTAATCGTTGTATACGATTATGGTACAGGCTTTTATTTTTTGAGGTTATTTGACGCAACCGAGCACAAAACGAGGTGATCCCATTGCAAAACACATTACAGCAAAAACTAGCAGACAACGATATTAAAACAGAACGGCGACGATTTCTGTGCCCTTTATGCGGTAAGCACACGGTACTATGGTTGCTTCCCGACACAGAGATTAAGAATCTGCCTATTAAATGCAAACGATGCGGTAAAGAAAGCATCGTGAACGTCGAACCACTTACCAAACCTTAAAAATCATGTATCAGGCGACAATCTTAACGTAATTTTATAGATACTCACTCCCCTCGCAAAAGACTATGTGTAACCAAAGCACAAACGCTGGGCGTTTGTATTTTTTTGCTGAAATTTGTAGTGAACACTTACAAAGGGGAAAAAGAAAATGAAACAGGATGACTTACGCCAAGCATTAATAGATGGCACTATCCACGTCATTGCTCAGAACGGACTTGACAAAGCCACAACAAAAGCAATAAGCAACGCAACAGGCATTAACGAGGTATATATATACCGTTTATTTGAAAACAAAGAGAAATTGTTTGAAAAAGCCTTCGAACATCTTGACAAACAACTGTTAGACAAATGCTTGCTCCATATTGATGTTATGTATATGGGCGAGATGGATTACGAAACAAGATGCAGAATTTATTTTTTAGCAATATGGCGTTTTCTTGTTGGAAATAAAGATGAAATTCTTATGTATGTTCGCTACTATTATTCGCCGTATTTTAAGAAGCACTCCGCCGAGATGCACAAGCAAAGATTTATGCCGCTTGTAAATAAATTCAATGATGCTTTTAAAGATGAAGCGGCTGTGTGGTTGATACTTAATCACATATTGAATGTAATGCTTGATTTCGCTGTAATGGTACATAATGATGAGATGCCCAAAAAGGATAATTACACCGAGCATGTGTTCCGTGTAATCTATCAATCTGTCAAGCAGTATTTTAAACACGAGTAAGGAGATAATCCAAAGTAATGAACACGAAAACAAGAAAGTTATTAAAAGTTATCTCCAATGCGTTGGTGATAGTAGTTGTGGTATTAGCCATTCTGCTTCACGGTTTGCAGTTTGTAGGACTAAAGCCTTACTCTGTTTTGTCCGGCTCGATGCAATCGGTGTATCCCACAGGTTCTCTCCTTTACATAAAGGATGTAAATCCCGAAACATTGGAGGTCGGCGATGTTATCACCTTTAAAATGGCAGGCGGTACTCTTTGTACCCATCGTATCATCGAGATTGTTCATAATGAAGATAATCCCGATATTGTTCGTTTCCGTACAAAAGGTGATGAAAACGATACGGCAGATCCACTCGTTGATTGCGATAGAGTAGTCGGAAAAGCTGTGTTCTGTATACCGCTGCTCGGGTATCTGGCAACTTATATGGCAGTACCGCCTGGAAAATACATAACCATCACCGTTGCTATTTCACTTGTTCTTATAGAAATAATGATAAGCCTTGTTCTTAACGACAAGGATAAAAAGAAAGCCCATACAGAGCAAAATTAAATTTCAAATTAAAAAGGAGACCTTGCTATGAAAAAGTCAAAAGTTCTAATTACTACTTTATGCGCGGTATTGCTTGTTACTGTATCCGTTTTAGGAACGCTAGCTTACCTTACCAGTCAAGATGAAGTGGTAAACACTTTTACCGTCGGTAAAGTAAACATCTCTTTGGATGAAGCGGCAGTAAATGCTGACGGAACTGAAATAGCAGGTGCCGACCGTGTGAAAGAGAATAATTACCATCTTATTCCCGGTCAGACCTATGTTAAAGACCCCACTTTAACCGTTAAAGCAAAGAGTGAAGATTCTTATGTTCGTATGCTCTTGACCCTTAACTGTGCTGATGAGTTTGATGCGATTTACGCACCCGATAAGGCAGACCTCACCACAATTTTTAATGGTTATGACGCTACAAATTGGGTTTATGAAACTGTGACCAGAGATACTGCGAAAAACACTATTACATATGAGTTCCGATACAAAGAGATTGTTACAAAGTCCGCAACCGATACCAAGTTGGATGCACTCTTTGATTCCATCACCGTTCCCAGTGCTTTTGATAGCAAGGATATGAACTCTATCGCCAACCTTAAAATCACAGTTATCGGCCACGCTATTCAGGCAACTGGCTTTGCCAATGCCGAATCTGCCTGGACTGCCTTTAACGAGCAGATTAACGGCTAATTTATAAATTAATGCTTTCAAGCAGACGGGTAAATTCGTGTTTCTCCGCCTGTTGAAATAAAAAATTGAAGAAAGGAGGAACACGACAATGAAAGGAAAACATTATAAAAAATCCATAAAGCTCGGCGGAAAAAAGCTGGCTGTTATGCTCGCTTCGCTCGCTCTTGTCCTTTGCACCATTATCGGTGGTACTTTGGCTTGGCTCGTTACCGAAACCGACCCTGTTGTTAACACCTTTACCTATGGAGATATCAATATCACTCTCCGTGAAACCGACACTAATAAAGACGGTGATAACGATCCCAACACCAACACCTACCCAATGGTTCCCGGTCATACTATCACCAAAGACCCCAAGGTTACCTTCAAGGCTAATAGCGAAGATGCTTGGTTGTTTGTTAAGCTTCAGAAGACTGCAAACTTCGATGACTTTATGACCTATGCGATGGCAGATGGTTGGACGAAGCTTGACAACGTGGACGGTGTATATTACAGAGAAGTATCAAAAGCAGCACAAGATGCTGAATTTACTGTAATTAAAGACGATACCGTTACCGTAAAAGGCGAAGTTACTAAGGAAATGCTCAACGCCTTAGATGCAAACGGCGCAAGCAATTATCCTAAACTCACCGTTACCGCTTATGCGGTACAGCGTGATAACAATGTCGCTACTGCTACCGACGCTTGGGCAAAAACCCAACCCGTAAACCCGTAATGTAAACGGAGAATCCGTTGCATAATAAAAACTATTTAATTGAAAGGAAAAAACACTATGAAACTTAAGAATGTTTTACTCACAAGTTTAAGCTTTGTTCTCGTAGCAGCAGTTGCTATCGGCGGAACCTTGGCTTACCTCACCTCTACCGATGATGACGTTAACGTTATGACACTTGGTAACGTATCTATCGCTCAGCACGAATATGAGCGTGTTGTAAATGCAGACGGTACTTATGCTACAAAGACCATTGATAATGTGACCAGCTATGTATTAAAAGACTTTACACAAGCAAAACCACTACTTCCTTCTGCTATAGACACAACTACCTGGGAAGGCTGGGATTGGGATACTACCCCCGTGCGTATGACTCAGGTAGATTCCTACGGCGGTATGCAGGTGTTTAAGTCTGCTTCCAACGCCCAAGACAAGTTTGTTGTCGTTGAAAACACCGGCAAAACCGATGCC
>JAZNVU010000015.1:0-21783 GCA_045592985.1 Acutalibacteraceae bacterium
GGTCAGAATCGGTAGATCTTGGGGGTATATACAGTAAAAATATCTTGGAGGAACTATGATTAGCGAAAATTCACTCAGACAAATCTCTCATATTTTTTGTGGCGATACAGGTGGCCTTTATTCCTATAAATCCGGACCTAAGCTTATAAGCTTTTTTAATCAACACTTTCAAGCGAATGATCAGTATGCGCAAGGTTTTCCTTCGCGATGGGTCTATGTATATGATAAGCTTGACTGCTTTGTCAATGCCGTATATCTTTACGACGACAAGCTGGTCATAACATTCAATTATAAGGAAGCAAGCAAAACCGTAACTCTAAAAGAGGTAAACGGTTCGATTATAGAATGCTCAGGTGCACCAAACCGACAAGTATTACTTGTCGGTTTTTATTTTGTCTTGATTTGGTGCAAAATATATGATAATATCACTAATGTATTTTGAATATTGAAGGAATTTTTTATAAAATGCGAGAAGTATTAAATAGATACACTAAAAGCATTATTAATTATATAAAAGCTTTTATATTGTGGATATTACTGGGATTATTAGTCGGTATTGTTAGTGGATTACTTGGAAGTACTTTTTCTAAATCCATTAGTTTTGTCACTGAGTTAAGAGTAAACAATTCCATTTTTATCTACTTTTTGCCGTTGGCAGGTCTTTTATCTGTTTTTATATATAAAATTTGCCGCGTTACCGACATTGGTACCAATCAAGTGTTGCAAAGCGTAAGGTCTGAATCTACTGTACCGTATTTATTAGCTCCTGCGGTTTTTATTGGTACATGCCTTACTCATTTTTCTGGCGGTTCTGCAGGTAGAGAGGGTGCTGCTTTGCAACTTGGCGGCAGTATTGCTTCTTTACTTGGTCGATTGTTCCGTCTTGATGACCGTACAAAACATATATTGACCATGTGCGGAATGGGTGCATTTTTTTCTGCATTGTTTGGCACGCCTTTAGGAGCTTGTATTTTTGCGCTAGAGGTTGTAAGTGTCGGACATTTTTGTTCTGCCGCATTTTTCCCTGCAATGCTTTCAAGTGTTACAGCTTTTGGTATTGCAACTTATTTCGGCGTTCACCCCGAACGTTTTATTATAAAAAATGAACAAGTTCTTGAATTTAGTGTATTATTAAAGGTTGCAGTTATTGCAGTTATTTGTGCTTTTGTTAGTTTTGCTTTTTGCCATTTAATGCATTTTTCGGAACGTTTTTTCAAAAAAACCATAAAAAATGAATATTTAAGAATTTTATTTGGTGGTTTGTTGTTGGTTGGTTTAACTTTTCTGGTGGGAAGTTACGATTATAACGGCGGCGGAGTTCATGTTATTAATCGTATCTTTGAAAGTGGCGAGTTCCGTTACGAAGCATTTATTCTTAAAATAATATTTACTGCGATTACTATTGGTGTTGGCTTTAAAGGCGGCGAGATTATACCTACTCTTTTTATTGGTGCAACACTCGGTGCTGCAATAGGCAGTTTGTTAGGACTCGATGTTGGTCTTTCTGCTGCCGTCGGTATGGCGTCGCTGTTTTGCGGTGTCACAAATTGCCCGTTGGCTACCATTGTTTTGTGTATCGAACTATTTAACGGTTGTGGTATGATATATTGTGCTGTTGCTTGTGTTATAAGTTTTCTTTTATCAGGTAACACAAGTTTGTATACTGCGCAAAAAATTGTTTATTCAAAACTTAACGATGAAGAAATTAACGTAAATGTAGGATGATTTTTACAACATTTATTAGGAGATGTGAAACTTGAAAAGAACTTTAATTAGTGATATTTATCGCAATATGAATGAATTTGGCGGTAAAGAAATAACTTTAGGCGGTTGGATAAGATCTCTTCGTGATTCTAAGGCATTCGGTTTTATTGATTTAAATGACGGTAGCGGTTTTAAAGGAATTCAAGTTGTATTTGAAAGGGATAAAATATCTAATTATGACGAAATCGCAAAGTTGAATGTTGGCTCTGCTGTAGTTGTTAAAGGTATTTTAGAATTAACTCCCGAAAACAAGCAACCGTTTGAATTAAAGGCAACTCAAATCGCGGTTGAAGGCACTTCGACACCAGACTATCCTTTGCAGAAAAAACGTCATACGGTTGAATATTTGAGAGAACAGGCATACTTGAGACCACGTACTAACCTTTTTTCTGCTGTCTTCAGAGTTCGTAGTGAAGTTGCTTTTGCTATTCATGAATTTTTTAATTCCCGCGGTTTTGTTTACGTTCATACTCCGCTTATCACTGGTTCTGACTGTGAGGGTGCAGGTGAAATGTTCAGAGTAACAACGCTTGATATGAACGATGTGCCTAAAACCGATGACGGAAAGGTTGATTGGACAAAGGATTTCTTTGGTAAATCGGTCAATTTGACAGTTTCGGGACAACTTGAGGGTGAGACCTATGCTATGGCATTTGGCAATATTTACACTTTTGGTCCTACTTTCAGAGCCGAGAATTCCAATACGGCACGTCATGCAGCTGAGTTTTGGATGATTGAACCCGAGATAGCTTTTGCCGACCTTAAAGACGATATGGAACTTGCATGGGATATGATTAAATACATTATCAATCATGTGCTTAAAAAATGCAGTCAAGAACTTGAGTTTTTCAACAACTTTGTGGATAAAACCTTGTTGGAACGTCTTAATACTTTGGCAAATTCGGATTATTGCACTGTTACCTATACTAAAGCTGTTGAACTTCTTAAAGACAGTGGTAAAGAGTTTAAATATCCTGTAGAGTGGGGAAGTGATTTACAGACTGAGCATGAGCGTTATCTTACCGAAGAAGTATATAAAAAACCGGTGTTTGTAATTGATTATCCAAAAGAAATAAAATCTTTCTATATGCGACTTAATGATGATGGCAAAACTGTTGCGGCTATGGACCTTTTAGTGCCGGGTGTTGGAGAAATTATCGGGGGCAGTCAGCGCGAAGAAAGATTGGAAGTTTTGCTTAACCGTATGAATGAACTGGGACTTAAAGAGGAAGATTACAGTTGGTATGTAAATCTCCGAAGATATGGTGGTACAAAACATGCAGGATTCGGTCTCGGATTTGAGCGAATTATAATGTATTTAACTGGTGTTTCCAATATACGCGACGTCATTCCGTACCCCAGAACAGTAGGTAATGCTGAATATTAAAATTAAAGCAAGAGTTACCTCGCTTTTTGTATAGATATCGATAATGTTGTTTAATTGACAATCATTTACAATTGTGATACTATGATAAAAATAGATTTTCAATAAACGCTTCATGAATAAGTAGGAGGCAAAATTATATGGATGATTTTTTCTTGAATTTGTTACTTAATGTATTTCTTACTGCTATTGCATATACAGCATTTCCGCTTATTCGTATTTGTATTAATCATGGTCGTTTTTCAAAAAAACGTGCCAAAAGGATTGCTCTTTGGAACTCTGTTATTGTGGGATTTATTTTCTGTATATTTACAATTGTTTTATCAGAATCAGGTACTACTTGGAACGCTGCTCCTGCTTTTTTGTATTATTGGATAAACCGTGCTATACTTACAGATAAATACTTATCAGACGACGAAGAAATGAATAAACAACCGGAACCAGAAGAACAACCGGTTACGCCTATATGCCCTCAGCACAATTCAGAACAAAATATACATTCCTCAAATTATGTCAATTGTAATGTAAATGATGAAGATATTCGTACTGTTGTATCTAAAAGTACAATTCAACATACTTCAACACAGTATGAGAGTGTCTCAAAGGTAAAGCCCTCAATAGCTTTTTGTAGGAAGTGCGGGAATAAACTTACAGAACACGCCATATTTTGTCATAAATGCGGATGTCCAATTTACACACCAGTATTTGAAAGTGACAATTCTGCTTGTGCTGATGATATTACACCTTCGATGGTTACGCAAGACAAGGTTTTTTCTGTTCAGCCAGTACAAAAAATAAAATCTAAGAAGAACAAAAAGTCTGCTGCTGTTAAATACTGTAGTAAGTGCGGTGCGTTGATTGATTGTGAATCAAAAAAATGCACAGGCTGTGGAAAACAATATTTTAAAGGTATTAAATTAAATAAATTTTCTATAATAGTTTTAGTATCAGTAATATTAATTATTGTGCTTATTGTTTTAAATATTATACAAAACATAAATAATTCTGCAATTAAAGATGAATTAGAAGCATTAGGTGGGTATAAAGATAGTGTTGATAAAACAAACGAATCTAATACGGCTATTCTTGACGAAAAATATAATGAAGCAGTATCACTAATGAATGATGGTAAAACTACCAAAGCTGCTATGGCGTTTGGTTCCATAGGAAATTATAAAGATGCAAAAGAAAAGTCTTTCAATTTGTGGGAAGATATTGCTGTAAGAAATACCATTGCGGCGGGAGAATTTCACACCGTAGGTGTAAAAACCGATGGTATGGTTGTAGCTGTTGGTGGAAATGGGAATGGACAGTGCAATGTTGAATCATGGACCGATATAATAGCTGTTGCCGCAGGAATTTCTCATACGGTTGGTTTAAAATCAGATGGTACTGTTGTAGCTGTAGGCAATAACGATGATGGTCGTTGTAATGTTTCGGAATGGGCAGATATAGTGGCTATTTCAGCAGGAGATAGTCACACCGTTGGTTTGAAATCAGATGGTACGGTTGTGGCTGTTGGCAGCAAAAGTCATGGTATGTGTGATGTTGCCGAATGGAAAAATATAGTAGATGTTCAAGCAGGAAGCCTTCAAACTATAGGTTTAAAAATAGATCATACGGTTGTGGCTACTGGAGATAACTTAGATGGGCAGTGCAACGTAAAATCGTGGAGCGAAATAGAGTCTGTATCATCAGAAGTTTATCATACTGTTGCGGTGAAATTAAATAGCAGTGTTGTGGCAACGGGAAATAATAGCGATGGTCAGTGTGATGTTTTTGATTTAATTGGTATTAAAAAAGTTGCAACAGGATATGCCAATACGGTTTGCTTGAGGTATGATGGCACAATAGTTGTTTTAGGAGATGAATATAAAGGGCAATATGATGCAATGAAGTGGAATAATATCGCAGATATCGCTGTTGGAAGCTTACATATTGTTGGATTAAAATCAAATGGCACGGTTGTGGCAGTTGGTCTTAATAGAAACAATCAGTGTAATGTTTCAGGTTGGAAGGACATAAAGTTGCCTAAAAAATAATATTTATGTTATTTATGAAAATTTGGAAATATTTTCGATGTAATGATATTTTCGTTTTTGTGGTTTCAGTCATCCTGAGCGCAGCACCGCAGAGATTTAGCTACAGCTTTGCCTTGCGCTTTTGTGCAAGCACAAAAGTTCGCAAGCTCAGAATGACACTGCGGTGCGAAGTCGAACCCATAGGGCGAGGTGAAACCGAGGGATCTTATCCTTAGGATTTATATTTAGGACGAGGAAACACTATGATAAAAAACGCTATTCGTTCTGCGATGTGATTTGATTTGAGTGAAATTGAGTAACTAAAAGAGCGGTCATTTGACCGCTCTTTTTATATTATCGGTGGTTCGGGTTCGCGACGGTATTTGGGTAGCGGCGATAAATAGGGTAAATAATCGGTTTTCATTATGTTACTGTATTCATCGCTCTGCTCGCTGCAATATATTGTATCTACCGTATCATCGGGTTCTTTGGGTCTTGGTGTAAATTTCTTTTTATCGTTCATAAAAAACACTCCTTTCAAAACTATTGTTTGAATAGGAGTGTTTAATTATTCCGGTATTATTTGTGAATTATTGAAAAATCAACCGTCATGTCGGTTTTGCTAAAACAAACATTTTTGTATTCTTTGTTCCAAACAGCAACACTCGGGGCAGAATATATAGGAATTACCGATGATTGTTTTGATAAAATTTCCAATGTTTTATCAACTAAAATTGACTGTTCATCTTTATCGTAAGTAGTACTCAAGTTTTCAACCAATCCGTCGTATTCGCTTGATTTAATATCAATGGCAGAACCGCTTGTAAACAAATTCAACGTTTCAATAATATTGTTATTTATCGGTATAAAAGCGACGGTATATTGTTTGTTGTTTACCGCACTCATAAGTTTATCTTCATTTTCGACGGTTTCAATATTAATATATGCGCCCAAAATACTCTGCCATTTTGTTATAACATCTGTCAAAGCTGATTTAACCTCGGTGTTATTAACGGTCAATGCGCTAATGTTCGGGAATTTTTTAATCCCTGCATCACTAAGACCTTTTAAAAACTTTTTACGGGCTTCTTCAGGTGAAAACATGAACACATGATTATCACTATTGCCAATATGTTCGTATAAATTGCAGTTTATAATACTGTTTTCGGGTAAAATTTTTAAAGTGTTTTTGTGACGGCTGTTAAGCCTCGAAATTAAGTATTCACGGTCGACCGATGTTGCAAAGGCTTCGGTAAGTAAATCACTTCCGCCTACGGTTGTTTCTTTGTTGAAAACTATAATGTAATTTTTATTATAGTTTGATTCGATATTGTATTTTGATGTATTTACCGAAGAATAATCGTTGGTGTGATTTAGCGTCATGCCGATTTCACCGTCGTTTATTCTTGTTATGGTGTCTTTACCACTTGTGCCCATGCTGATGTAAAGCGATTTAACTTCTGATAAAGATTTATCGTCTTTAGTGGTACGGTTAAGTCTGACAAATTTTCCTTTAGTTGACCATGAAGCCAATTTAAAATTACCGTTTGTGAGAATGTAGTCAACACCAAGTCCGTACTTGCCTTTGCTTTTGTTAAAAAAATCTTCATTGCAAGGCATAAAAACAGGGGAGGAGAGTTTATATAAAAAATTGCTGTCGGGCGAAACTAGACGGAAATTTAACGTGTCATCACCGTCTGCCCAAACACCGAGTTCTGCTTCTTCGCCTGATAAAAGTTGCTTTGCGCCTTCTATATTAATTAATTTATCAACTTCTTTAGTTTTAGTGGTAGGGTCACACGCTCTTTGCAATGCAAAAACAAAATCCATTGAAGTGACCGTTTCGCCATTGTTCCATTCACTGTCGCCTAAAGTAAAAGTGTAAACTAAGCCATCTTCAGAAACAGTGAAATTGTTAGCAACATCAAGTATAGCATTACCGTTTTCGTCAATTTTTGTTAGTCCTGCAAAGCAGTTCCTTATAGCCAACCTTTCAGAATACAGAGATGCTCTTTGCGGGTCAAGACTTGAAGGCAAAGCATCCACACCAAAATATAAGGTAAAATCTTCTTCGGAACATCCGGTAAAAATACCTGACGATAAAAAAATTGCTATACATAAAATTAAGGTTTTTAATCTTAATATAAATGATTGTTTCATTATTTTCGTCCTTTTTGTTTGTTGTTTTAAGTATAATATTATATTATCTAGCCGTCAAGTTAAAAAATTTTTACGCTCTGTAAAGAAAAATACTTGACAGAAGGGGTATAAGTGTGTATAATACTGATGTAATGAAAAATACTTTACAGAGGTGCTTGCCGTGCCAAAGGATTTGAACGTTGTTCTTTTGCTCGATTATTACGGCGGACTCTTGCCTGATAAACAACGCCGACTAATTGAGTATTATTACTGCGATGATTTATCGCTTGCTGAGATTTCTGAAACCGAAGAAATAACAAGACAAGGTGCAAGAGATGCGATTGTCAGAGCAGTTGCAAAACTGAAACAATACGAAGATGCCGTCGGTTTTATTAAAAAAGCACATTCTGTGAGAGACTGTCTTGATAGATACGCTATCACTCGCTCAGATGAAGATTTTGATGCACTTTGTGAGACTGTAAATAACATGTAAAAGAGGTGTTTGCGTTGGCGTTTGAAGGATTATCTGAAAAATTATCTGCTGCTTTTAAAAGACTTCGTTCTAAAGGTAAATTGTCAGAGAATGATTTAAAAGAGGTTATGCGTGAAGTGCGTCTGGCTCTTCTCGAAGCCGACGTAAACTATAAAGTCGCAAAAGAATTTACCAATTCAGTTATTGAAAAGAGTATCGGTGCAAAGGTTATGGAAAGCCTTACACCTGCTCAGATGGTTATAAAAATTGTTCGTGATGAGTTGACCGAACTGATGGGCGGCACAGGTGCAAGACTTGACACTGCCAACCGTATTCCTACTGTTATCATGATGTGCGGTTTGCAAGGCTCGGGTAAAACTACTCACAGCGCAAAACTTGCCAAAAGGCTTAAATCTCAAGGTCATAGACCCATGCTTGTTGCTTGTGATATCTACCGTCCTGCCGCTATTGAGCAGTTAAAAGTTTTGGGTGCTAAGATTGATGTTCCGGTCTTTGAGCAGGGAACCGAAAAGCCTGAAAAAACCGCTTTGGCTGCTGTTAAGCACGCAAGAGATTACGGTAATGACTTTGTTATTCTTGATACCGCAGGTCGTTTGCATATTGATACCGAACTTATGGACGAACTCAAGCGTGTTTGTCAAGCTGTTGAGGTCAATGAAATACTGCTTGTTGTTGACTCCATGGTTGGTCAAGATGCTGTTAATATTGCAAAAACATTTAACGAAACACTTGAAATTACCGGTGTTATACTTACCAAACTTGACGGTGATACTCGTGGCGGTGCTGCGTTGTCGGTTAAGTCGGTAACAGGTAAACCTATTAAATTTATCGGTACAGGTGAAAAGATTGATGATCTTGAAGAGTTCCATCCTGACCGTATGGCTTCACGTATTCTTGGCATGGGCGATGTGCTGTCGCTTATCGAAAGGGTAGAAGAACAGATTGATGAAAAGCAGGCTTTAGAAACTGCCAAACGCCTTGAGGAAAATAAGTTTGATTTGAACGACCTTCTTGACCAGTTCAGAAGTATCAAGAAGATGGGCAATATCAAACAACTTATTTCTATGATACCGGGTGCTGATAAAATAAAAGATGCTGACATAGACGAACGCCAATTCCAGAGAATTGAGGCAATTATAACCTCGATGACACCTAAAGAACGTTCAAAACCTGAAATTCTTAATGCATCGCGCAAGCGCAGAATATCTGCCGGTTGCGGTCAGCCTGTTGAAAACATTAACCGCTTACTCAAACAGTATGAGCAAATGAAAAAAATGTTCAAACAAATGAACAATAAGGGTTCAAAACGCAGAATGATGCGTGGCATGCCCAATATGCCGGGTGGTTTCGGCGGATTTAATATGTGATATTAAAAGGTTTTCCTTTGATATAAACTTTATTTGGAGGTGTAATGATAATGGTTAAAATCAGACTTTGCCGTATGGGTGCTAAAAAGGCTCCTTTCTATCGTGTAGTTGTTGCTGATTCCAGATTCCCCCGTGACGGTCGTTTCATCGAGGAAATTGGTACCTACAACCCCATGACCGAGCCCGCAACCGTAAATATTGATGCTGATAAGGCTAAGAAGTGGATTGCAAACGGTGCTCAGCTTACCGACACTGTAAAAGACCTTCTTAAAAAGAACAATGTTCTTTAATCCCTCGGAGGAGTATTAAGTTATGACTGAATTGCTTGTTACCATAGTTTCCGGTCTTGTTTCTGAGCCGGACAAGGTTACTGTTACCGTTGATGAACCCAACGAAGAAGGTATAATTGTATACCATCTTCACGTTGCTGAAGGCGACATGGGTCGTGTTATCGGTAAGCAGGGAAGGATTGCAAAGGCTATTCGTGTTGTCATGAGAGCTGCTGCAAACCGTAACAACGAAAAAATTGCAGTTGAAATTGATTGATTTTACTGCCAAATGTCCCCTCAATTGCAATTGCTTTTGAGGGGAATTCTATTGTTTAGGAGTTAATGTATGCCTTTAAAATATATTGAAGCAGGTAAAATTGTGGGTACACATGGTGTTCGCGGTGAAATGCGTGTGCAACCTTGGTGTGATTCAACTGCATTTTTAACAAAATTTAAGGTGTTTTATCTTGATAAAAACGGTACTGTTTCTTTAAAAATTCAATCATCACGTTCGCATGGTAATGTTTGCCTTTTAAAGGCAGACGGTGTCGATACTATTGAACAAGCCGAAAAATATCGAGGACAAGTTATATATATTGACCGTGATGACTGTAAGTTGGAAAAAGGACGGTATTTTGTTACAGATATAATTGGTTGTGAAGTATTTGATGTTGATACAAACGATTATCTCGGCAAGGTGACCGATGTTTCAGAAACAGGAGCCAATGATGTTTGGCATGTTACCAATAACAAAAACGAATACTTAGTTCCTAATATTCCTGTTTTTGTCAAGAATGTAGATATAGAAAATGGGAAAATTTTAATTGCGCCCATAAAAGGTATGTTTGATGATGAAGATTGATATTTTAACACTTTTTCCTGAAATGTGCGAATGCGTACTTAACGAAAGCATAATAGGTCGCGCACGTAAATCGGGGAAGGTAGAAATTGAATGTAAAAATATCCGTGATTTTGCAGGTAATAAACATAACCGTGTTGATGACTCACCTTATGGTGGCGGTAAAGGTATGGTAATGCAGGCTGAACCAATTTTTAATTGCTTTAAAAGTCTGTATGATGAAAATACTGAGGAAAAGCCCCATTTGATTTACATGTCACCAAAAGGTAAGACATTTAAACAAGAGGATGCAATAAGACTTTCAAAACTCGATAGGGTAGTGTTGCTGTGTGGTCACTATGAAGGCGTTGACCAAAGAGTAATAGACGAAATAGTTGATGAAGAAATTTCTATTGGGGATTATGTGTTGACAGGTGGTGAACTACCTGCTTTGGTTGTTACCGATGCAGTTTGCCGCATGTTAGACGGTGTTTTGTCCGAAGAGGTGTGTTTTACTGAAGAAAGTCATTTTAACGGTCTTTTAGAGTATCCGCAGTATACAAGACCTGAGGTTTGGCACGGTGTTGCTGTTCCTGAAGTTCTTATGTCGGGGCATCATGTAAATATTTCCAAATGGCGCGAACAAAAATCTTTAGAAGTAACTGAAAAAATGCGTCCGGATTTATTACAAAACAAATAATTATATAAATATAGTACATTTATATAAAAGTTATTGGATATTATGTTTAAAATCAACAAATGAACATATCTTAAATTGTCCGATTTTGTTGTTTTAACAAAACTTTGTTGTAAATTATATTTTTCGTTGACTTGAACGAAAAATGTGGTATAATAGTCGCGTAGGTGGTAGCAGGAAACAGAATACTTGGTATGATAACATATATTTGATTACATCATATTGTATATTGTACCGCCTGTTACGTAAAATTTAGCATTTGTAGTTTTTCTAATATGCAGATTGTTAAAGGAGTAATTTTTTATGTATGTTAAAGATGTAGTTGTTCAGAACCAGGTTGGTCTTCATGCTCGTCCCGCTACCTTCTTCATTCAGAAGGCTAACGAGTTTAAGTCTTCTATTTGGGTAGAAAAGGAAGAGCGTCGCGTAAACGCTAAGAGTCTTCTTGGTGTTCTTTCGTTGGGTATCGTAGGCGGCACTTCAATCCGCATTATTGCAGACGGTAGTGATGAACAGCTTGCAGTTGACGGTCTTATTAACCTCGTTGAGTCCGGATTTGCTGAGTAGTTTTTTTATAAAAAATTTAAACCGACGGTCAATAACCGTCGGTTTTTGTTATTTTGAAAAATATATATTAATTTTTGGCATTGACTAAAATCAAAATCTAGGTTATAATACTAAAAAAATTAATGAGGTGTACATATATGGCAGGAGAATTCGGTAAGTTTAAAGATTCATTTAATAAAAGTATCGCTAACATTGGTGCTAAAGCATCTAACAGTGTTGAAAAATCAAGACTAAAAGGTCAATTGGATGCTTTTAATAAAGAAGCAGATATAATGATTACTGAACTCGGACGTCAGGCATACGCAATATGGAGAGAGGGAAACACTGATTTTTCATCGCTTAACCCTCAGTTTGAGCAAATTAAAGCAAAGTATGACGCTATTCAGTTGACATTTAACGAACTAAAGGCAATCGAAGAAAGAGAACGTCTTGCAAGTCAGCCTTCACCTGCGCCTGTCTACGCTCAGCCTCAGCCCGTAATGAATAACGTTTACAGTGGCCAGGCTGTTCCTGTTGCTCAACCTGTTCCTGTATATAGCACTCCTGTGCAACCTGTAGCACCGGTTGCTCCAGTTGCAGCACCCGCTACACCTGTTGTTGCGCCTGCTTCTGTACAACCTGTTGTTCAGCAGCCTGTTGCTCCTGTTGCTGTCCCTGTACAGCCTGTTGCTCCTGTTGCTCCTGTCGTTCAGGCTGTTCCTGTTACTCCAGTAGTTTCACCAGAACCGGTTGTTCAGGCTGAACCTGTCGTTGCTCCTGCTCAAGCACCCACAGGCTGTGTTTGTCCGAACTGCGGTGCGAGTTTTGATACTGAAATTAACTTCTGCAGAATGTGCGGTACCAAAATTAAACAGTAATTATTTTAGATTTTGCTTAATACCCAAGTGTATTTTAACATTTGGGTATTTTTTTTACAAAATTTAAAATTTATCACTTTAAAGTATTGACAAAGACGCTTTAAAGTGATAAAATACAAACAAATCAATAAAAAGGTAGTGCAAAAAATGATTTTGAAAATTTCTATGTTAGTTGTTTTCTTTGCGATAATGTTGATTGTTGGTTTTATATGTCGCAAAAATTCAACGGATGTTAACGGGTTTGTTTTGGGCGGAAGGTCTGTTGGTCCTTGGCTTACAGCGTTTGCTTACGGAACTTCATACTTTTCTGCAGTTATTTTTGTTGGTTATGCAGGCCAATTTGGTTGGAAGTTTGGCATCGCTTCTACGTGGATAGGTATCGGAAATGCCGTTTTGGGTTCACTTCTTGCTTGGGTTATACTCGGCAGAAGAACAAGGCTTATGTCTCAACATTTAAATTCAGCAACCATGCCTGAGTTTTTTGGAAAAAGATACTTAAGTCCCGCTTTGAAAATTGCTGCTTCAATTATTGTTTTCATCTTCCTTATTCCGTATACAGCATCACTTTATAACGGTTTATCGCGTCTTTTCTCTATGGCTTTTCCCGGAGTAGATTACTCAGTATGTGTTATTGTTATGGCTGTTCTTACAGGTATTTATGTTATTGCAGGCGGATATATGGCAACTGCTGTTAATGATTTTATTCAAGGAATCATCATGTTAGTTGGAATTATTCTTGTTATCGGGGCAGTTCTTTCTCAAAACGGTGGTTTTGTTGCAGCTTTGAATTCATTGGCAGAAGTTCATGTTGAAGGCAATGCACCGGGCTCTTTTAATTCATTCTTTGGTCCTGACCCTCTTGGCCTTATGTTTGTTGTTATACTTACTTCTTTAGGAACATGGGGTCTTCCTCAGATGGTACAGAAGTTCTATGCGATTAAGAGCGAGAAAGATATTAATAAAGGTACAATTATTTCGACAATCTTCGCAGTAATTGTTGCAGGAGGTTGCTATTTCCTCGGTGGATTTGGCAGACTTTTCAGTGATAAACTTAATGTTGGTGCCAACGGCAATCCTGCAGGCGGCTTCGATTCAATAATTCCTTCTATGATCGAAGGTTTGCCGGATATTTTGATTGGTGTTGTTATCGTTCTTGTTCTTTCAGCATCAATGTCAACTCTTTCATCACTTGTTCTTGCTTCAAGTTCTACTTTAACTCTTGACCTTATTAAAGACCACGTTGTAAAGAAAATGACTGAGAAAAAACAGGTTTTGATTTTAAGAATCTTGATTGTTGTTTTTATTGTAATTTCTGCATATATTGCACTTAATAAAGACAAACTTGGATATATCGCTGATATGATGGGTATTTCATGGGGTGCCTTGGCAGGCGCTTTCTTAGCACCGTTCCTTTACGGTCTCTACTGGAAGAAGACGACCAAGTTGGCTTGTTGGGCAAGTTTTATTTTTGGCAGTGGAATAATGATACTCAATATGGTTGCAAAAAATATTTTCCCCGCGGTATTACAGTCTCCTATTAATTGCGGTGTTATTGCAATGGTTGGCGGTTTAATTATCGTACCTATTGTGAGCTTGATAACACCAAAATTAAAACATGAAGATACTGATGAAATGTTCTCGTGCTACAATAAAGAAGTTGTTGTACAGTCAAAAGAATCATTAGGTGAATAATTTTTATAAAGGCACAGTTTTACACTGTGCCTTGAAATGTTAATTGATATGTTGTATAATAAATAAAATGTCGTTATGTAGAAAGACGAGGTAAAAATAATGCCAATAACAGATATTTTGCAGAAGAATGCAGATTTTTATCCCAATGATACTAGTCTTGTTGAAATCAATCCGAAATTAGAAAGCCAGTCGAGAATGACATGGCGCGAATATTCACTTATTGAGGCAAATCCCAATGAGGTTTATCGTAAAGAAATAACCTGGAGCGATTTTAACAAAAAAGCCAACCGTTTTGCAAACCTTTTAATGTCAAGAGGCATCAGAAAAGGGGACAAGGTTGCAATTCTTCTAATGAATTGCATCGAGTGGTTACCCATATACTTTGGTGTACTCAAAACAGGCGCATTGGCTGTTCCGCTTAACTATCGCTACGCAGCAGACGAGATAAAGTATTGTCTTGAACTCGCTGATGCTGATGTTCTGATTTTTGGTCCTGAGTTTACGGGACGTGTTGAAGAAATATACTCAAGAGTAAAAAAGGTAAAAATGTGGTTGTATCACGGTGAAGATTGTCCTACTTTTGCTGAGAGTTATGATAACCTTGTTTCATACTGTTCGTCAAAAAATCCCAACATTAAACTTATTGACGATGATGATGCAGCGATATATTTTTCATCCGGTACAACGGGATTTCCTAAAGCAATTATACATAAACACAGAAGTCTTGTACATTCATGTTTAACCGAACAGAATCATCACGGACAAACAAAGGACGATGTTTTTCTTTGCATTCCACCGCTTTATCATACCGGTGCTAAAATGCACTGGTTTGGTAGTTTCTTAGTTGGAGGAAAAGCCGTCATTTTAAAAGGTATAAAACCTGAGTGGATATTAAAGGCTGTATCCGAAGAAAAATGTACAATCGTATGGTTGTTAGTACCTTGGGCACAAGATATTCTTGATGCAATTGACCGTGGTGATATTGATATTACCGATTACAACCTTTCTCAATGGAGATTAATGCATATTGGTGCTCAACCTGTACCACCTAGTCTTATCAAACGTTGGAAACAAAAGTTCCCTAATCATTCGTATGATACTAACTACGGTCTTTCTGAGTCGATTGGTCCCGGTTGTGTTCATTTAGGCGTTGAAAATGAACATAAAGTCGGTGCTATTGGTAAAGCAGGCTTTGGGTGGGAAACCAAGATTGTTGATGAAAACGGTAACGTTGTTGCAAGAGGCGATGTTGGAGAGTTGGCTGTAAAAGGTCCTGGTGTTATGACGGCATATTATAAGGATGAAAAAGCAACCAATGATGTTTTGAAAGACGGTTGGCTTTATACTGGTGATATGGCGTCAGAAGATGAAGATGGCTTCATTTTCCTGGTTGACCGTAAAAAAGATGTAATTATCTCCGGTGGTGAAAATCTTTATCCTGTGCAGATTGAAGATTACTTGCGTAAGCATGATAAAATCAGCGACGTTGCTGTTATAGGTCTTCCTGATGCAAGACTTGGTGAGATAGCAACAGCCATTATTCAGGTTAAAGAAGGTTTCTCGTTGACCGAGGCTGATATTGAAGATTTTTGTCTTGACCTTCCGCGTTATAAGAGACCACGCAAGGTGATTTTTGCTGAAGTGCCAAGAAATCCAACCGGAAAAATAGAAAAGCCAAAACTTCGCAAGATTTATTGCGGTGACAGTGTTGTTGCTCAACAAAACGAGATTAAATAAAGGAGTTTATATATGAAAAAGTTATTGATTGGTAACGCGGCTGTTGCGCGCGGTGCTTATGAAGCCGGCGTTAACGTTGTTGCTTCTTATCCCGGTACACCTAGTACCGAGATAACTGAAGAAGTCGCAAAATTTGATGAAGTATATTCGGAGTGGTCGCCTAACGAAAAGGTTGCTGCTGAGGTGGCAATCGGTGCATCTATTGCCGGTGCTAGGGCAATGAGTTGTATGAAGCACGTTGGTCTTAACGTAATGGCTGACCCTGTGTTTACCGTTAGTTATTCAGGTGTTAATGGCGGTCTTGTTTTTTGCGTGGCTGATGACCCGGGTATGCATTCTTCCCAAAATGAACAGGACTCAAGGCACTATGCCAAAGCCTCAAAAATCATGATGCTTGAGCCTTCTGATTCTGCCGAGTGTAAGGATTTTACCAAAAAGGCATTTGAATTATCTGAAGAATTTGATACTCCGGTATTTATTCGTTTGTCTACCCGCGTTTCTCATTCTCAGAGTCTTGTAGAACTTAGTGACCGTGAAAACGTAGCGGTTAAACCTTATGAAAAGAATATTGGCAAGTATGTTATGATGCCTGCTAACGCCATTAAACGCCATGTTGTTGTAGAAGACAGAATTTCTGCTTTAAAAGAGTTTGCTGAAACAAGTGAACTTAATTCAGTTGAAGATAACGGTTCTAAAATCGGTGTTATTTCGGCAGGTATTGCTTATGTTTACGCAAAAGAAGCATTGGGTGACAAGGTTGATTTTTTAAAACTTGGCATGGTGTACCCGTTACCCGATAATCTTCTTATAGATTTTGCAAAGAAACATGATATAGTTTATGTAATCGAAGAATTAGACCCCGTTTTGGAGGAGCACTGCAGAGCGCTCGGAATTACAAACATTGCTGGTAAAGAGAAGTTTACTTTGCTCGGAGAATACACTCCTACAATGATTAAAACTGCAGTTTTGGGTGAAATTGTACCTGAAACATTTGAAGTTAAGGAGAGTATTCCTGTTAGACCTCCTGTTATGTGCGCAGGTTGTCCTCACAGAGGTACTTTTTATGTTTTGAAGAAACTAGGTCTTACTGTTTCAGGTGATATAGGATGTTATACTTTGGGTGCCGCATTGCCTTTGCAGTCGGTTGACACCACTATTTGTATGGGTGCATCGGTCAGTGCCGCTTTGGGTATGGCTAAGGCTCAAGGAGCCGAGTTTAACAAGAAACTTGTTTCCGTAATCGGTGATTCTACGTTCATGCACTCGGGTATTACAGGTCTTGTAGATATCGTTTATAATAAAGGTAACAATACCGTTATTATCCTTGATAACTCTATTACCGGTATGACCGGTCATCAGAACAACCCTACAACAGGATATACCATTAAAGGTGAAGAGACTAAACAGGTAAACCTTATTGCTCTTTGTAAAGCAATCGGTGTTGAACATGTTGTCGTTGCCGACCCGTTTGATGTTAAGAATTTTGAAAAGGTTGTCAAAGAGGAAGTCGAAAGGGAAGAACCTTCAGTTATAATAGCTCAGCGTCCTTGTGCATTGCTTAAAACTGTTAAATATTCAGGCTTTTGCAAGATAACCGAAAACTGCAAAAACTGTAAAATGTGTATGAAACTTGGTTGCCCTGCAATTACCATTAAGGATGACAAGGTTGTTATTGACAGCACACAATGTAATGGTTGTGGACTTTGTATTAACGTTTGTCCCTTTAAGGCTATCGAAAAGGAGGAGAATTAAATGACTACTAATATTATGATTGTCGGCGTTGGCGGTCAGGGTACCCTCCTTGCTAGCCGTGTTTTGGGTAACGCAGTTATAAGTCAAGGTCATGATGTTAAAATTTCGGAAGTTCATGGCATGAGCCAGCGTGGCGGAAGTGTTGTTACATATGTCAAGTATGGTGAAAAAGTCCATTCGCCTATAATTGACCGTGGTGAGGCCGATATTATTCTTGCTTTCGAACTACTTGAGGCTTTAAGAGCGTTGCCTTACCTCAAAAAAGGCGGAAAAATGATAGTTAACAATCAGCAAATTGACCCAATGCCTGTTATTACAGGTGCCGCTAAATACCCTGAGAATATTGTTGAGAAATTAAGCGAAGTTGCCGATGTCACAGTTGCTGATGCATTAAGCCTTGCTAAAGAAGCCGGTAACATTAAGGCAGTTAATATCGTTCTTATCGGCGTTATGGCTAAAAAAAGCAACATTCCTTATGAATGCTGGGTTGAGACAATAAAAAACACTGTTCCGGCAAAGTTTCTTGAGGTTAACCTCAAAGCTTTTGATTTAGGTTATTCTATTTAAAAGAGGTCTTATAAAATGAGTAATTATTATCAACCTGAAATTGAAACTGCGTCAGTTGAGGAACTGCGTAAGCTTCAAAGTGAAAGACTTGTTAAACAAGTCAAACATGTTTGGGATAATGTTCCTTATTATCACAAAAAAATGGAAGAAAAAGGTGTAACTCCGGATGATATCAAAAGTGTTGATGACCTTCACAAACTTCCTTTTGTAACAAAAGATGATTTGAGGGAGTGCTATCCTTATGGTCTTTTGGCAAAACCGTTGTCTGAATGTGTTAGAATCCAGTCAACTTCAGGAACAACAGGTAAGCGTGTTGTTGCATTTTACACTCAAGAAGATGTTGAACTATGGGAAGATTGCTGCGCTCGTGCTATTGTAGCCGTTGGCGGCACTAAAGAAGATGTATGTCAAGTATGTTACGGATACGGTCTTTTTACCGGTGGTCCCGGACTTCACGGTGGTTCTCATAAAGTTGGTTGTCTTACATTACCTATGTCTTCTGGTAATACTGATCGTCAGTTGCAGTTTATGACCGACCTCGAATCCACCATTATCTGCTGCACGCCGTCCTATGCTGCTTATCTTGCTGAATCTATTCATGAACAAGGTCTTGAAGATAAGATTAAACTTAAAGCAGGCATTTTTGGAGCTGAAGCATGGAGCGAAAGCATGCGTAAAGATATTGAGCAGAAACTCGGTATCAAAGCATATGATATTTATGGTCTTACTGAAATATCCGGCCCCGGTGTCAGCTTTGAATGTGAAGAACAGACAGGTATGCATGTTAACGAAGACCATTTTATACCTGAAATTATCAATCCCGAAACAGGCGAAGTTCTGCCATTAGGCGAAAAAGGTGAGTTAGTATTTACTTCTATTACTAAGGAAGCATTTCCTTTGCTCCGTTACCGCACTAAAGATATTTGTGTTTTATCCCGTGAAAAATGTTCCTGCGGTCGTACACTTATTAAAATGGCTAAACCTATGGGCAGAAGCGATGACATGCTTATTATCCGTGGTGTTAACGTATTCCCATCTCAAATTGAGGAGGTTCTTATTGAGGTTGGCGGTGGAGATATTACTCCTAACTACCTTATTACTGTCGACCGTGTTAATAACACCGATACATTCGACCTTGATGTTGAAATGAGTGAAGAACTTTTCTCTGATGATGTTAAATCTGTTTCTAAGATAGAAAAGAACATTACTGATAAACTTCGTTCAGTGCTTGGACTTGGTGTTAATGTTCATCTTGTTAACCCCAAGACAATTACAAGAAGTGAAGGCAAAGCAAAACGTGTTATTGACAAGCGTAATTTGATTTAAGGGAGAAAATAATATGTTTATTAAACAACTTTCAATTTTTGTTGAGAATAAACCCGGTAGACTTCATGCGATTATGGACACTCTTAGTGATAACGGAATAAATATATCCGCACTATCAATTGCTGATACCACTGATTTTGGTATTTTAAGAGTAATTGTCAGTGATACCGATAAGGCTAAAGCAGTTCTTAAAGAAATTGGTGTTATTTCAAAAGTAACAGATGTCATTGCAGTTTATATTGATCACCGCGTAGGAGGTCTGGCTGCTATTCTTGACCATGTTTCGGATGCTGGTCTTAGCATTAATTATATGTATGCATTTTTAGGTAGAACCGAGGGTAAAGCTCTTATGGTTATGAAACCGGATGATATCGATGCCGTTGCTTCAGTATTTAAGAGTAATGGAATAGAGTTGGCAGGCCCTGATGAAATCTAATTGAGTAAATTTTATCCTAAAATACCGGCTATGCTGTTAAAGAAAGACAGGGAACTTAATGTTCTCTGTCTTTCTTATATTTTATTAAATTATGCTACATCTTTTTGCTTGGATTTCCATATTTTCAAATAAACAAACGTTGCAATGAGTGGGAATAACATTCCGACTAACATGCCGAGCTTCATACCAAACTGCTCTGGTAATAAACCTAATGTATTACCAAACTCGGTCATTGCTTCAGAAGCTATAACACTGTCGGTTATAATGCCAACAAGTTGCGGACCTATAGAAGCACCAAAATCACCGCCTGCGGCCATTAGTGCGTAAATAAATACACCCGCATTAGGGAAACGATCAGATGCTATAATTAGGCAACCTGGCCACATCATAGCAGTAAAAATACCGGTCATAGCGCAGGCAATTAGTCCAATTACGGGAATGTTGATTACAGAAGAAACAAGATAACAGAGAGTGGCACCAATTGCACTGAAGAACAAAACCTTTGCAATGTTTTTGCCATACTTTGAGTATAACGTTCTGCCGAGACCGAGTGTCAGTGAAAATAAAGCAACACCAAAAATATCGCCATAGAGTTTAGGGATTTTTAATGCTTGTTCTATATATCCTGAACACCATTGAGCCATAGTACATTCGGCCGAGCCTCCGAGAAAAATTGCAAAAAAACAAAGCCAAAGCGACTTGTCTTTCATTGATTGCAACACACCGGAGGATTTTTCGCTTGTTTTCATAACAGGAATATCGGCACCTGAAAATAAAATTGCAGAAATCAAGGGAACTATAGCCAAAATTAGGCTTAAAATCTGCCAATTATCGTTGCCAAATATAAGTAAGAAAACTGTGCTGAACAGAATCATTCCAACAACGCCCCAAGCATAAATCGAGTGTAACTTACTCATTTCATGATCTGGGTCATCAGAGGGAATAGCGGCAATTGTTGGGGATATAAGCACTTCGGCTAAACCTGCTGCTGCTGAAAATATTATTGTTCCTATAACAAGACATAAATATATGCTGTCTTTTAGTAAATAGGGAAGTACTGCATAAATCACAATACCTAAAACAGCGATGGCAGGAGTTATTGCTACGGTTTTCTTGATGTTGAATTTATGCGAAAAGAATGAAAAAATCAAATCAACAGAAAGCTGAGTTAAAAAGTTTATTAAAACAAGCAAACCAAGTAAAGAATATGAAATCCCATACAATGAATTGAAAGTTATAAATAGAATGGGAGATAGATTTGCTACAATTGACATTGTAATGCTTGTTGTATAGCAAGCGGCGATTACGCGTGAGTATTTTTTATTCATAAAATCAGCCCCTCATGAAAATACTTTTTTGATTATACAATTATTAAACTATAAAAGCAATAATTATTTGCTTATAAATTTAAAAAAGTGTTGACTTTTATTAATCTCATTAGTATAATAATCAATGTTGTCAAACATAGTTTTTGGAGACGTATCGAAGTGGTCATAACGGGGCTGACTCGAAATCAGTTAGGGAGCAATCCCCCGCGAGTTCGAATCTCGCCGTCTCCGCCAATAAAAAGCAGCAAGCTTAATTGTTTGCTGCTTTTTTCTATTTGTTTTACGAATCAATTTCAATGTTTATGCAAATAAAAGCAAAAAATAAGAGCCAAAAAACGTAAACAACGTTCCTGGGCTCTTGATGGTACGGGTGACAGGACTTGAACCTGCACGTGAAAAACACTAGATCCTAAGTCTAGCGCGTCTGCCAATTTCGCCACACCCGCATATTAATTTTATTGGTTTGGGGCGCATCCGCGCTCCGCGATACTCTTGCGGTGCCCGACGTTTTCTCAGGCGTCGACACACGCCTTCGCCTCCGTCGACCGC
>JAZNVU010000016.1:0-6769 GCA_045592985.1 Acutalibacteraceae bacterium
TACTCATAACCAAATCCGCTTTGTGCAAGTGCGCAACGCCTTAAAGGAAGAACGCACAGACGAGTTGCTGACACAAATGAAGTCAATTATTGAAAACGAGCGTCAGTTGACACTTGATTTAATGCAGGAATGTGCAAACGACTCTCGCATAGGCTTTGAACCCAGCAACCACTATTACTACACCCTGCGTGATTTTAAAGAAAAACTTCTCAATTTAAAATACTGCGAAGAGTTTTTCGGAATATAATCAATCGGCATGATTAAAAAGCAAAACCCTTGAACTTTGACTGTTCAAGGGTTCTTTTTTAATCACTCAAATCATTAAGTCCGTGTTCGTTCAACATAAACTGCACGGTTTTGGTCGATTTTGCATATTCTTTGGGAGAATCATTGAGATATTCTTTTACGTTATCAAACGTTATTTTTTCACTGGTTTCCTTACCGCTTCCGTCAACGGCAGGGCTGGTCCATTCGACCGCAGTCAAATCATCAACTAACGCCATAAACGCAACGGAATAATTAAGCATGAGATCGTAAAAAACCGTGTCGGTCGAGGTGCTGTGAGGATACTCGAAATCGAAACAAAGTGTATAACCTCCATCTTCACCTTTGTATACCGACAATTCATGCGCACCGCAATACGAGGTAACACCTATAAGACCGGAAATTCTTTCGTTTGCCTTCAAATCTTCTGGGTTGTGGTTAATCGCCTCAAAAAGCAACTTTGCCTTGTCGCTTATGTTCTCATCTTTTACAATTCTCGAACGCTTGCTTATAGGTTCAATTGAGTTGCCGGGTGTTTTACTGTTAGTGAGTGCCTTGGCTATAAAAGGAATAACGACCACAACGCACACAAGCAAAGCAATAACTATAGGAATCCATTTTTTCTTCTTGGGCTTTTCAGCCGTTTGTTTCGATTTAGGGTCAGAAAAAACGGTAGTATTACTGTCTTTTTCAACAGTAAACACCGATTCTTTTATTTTAGGGGATGATTTGCCCATTGGTTAATTCCTCTCGTGTTTTTTTAATAATAATATACCATGAATATTAAAATTTCAAGTGTTTATATTTTTGTTTACATTTTGGCGGCAATGTGGTATCATGGTATAAACGTATTTGTAAAGGAGTGCTTGTTTTTGAAAGCAGTTATTACTTGTGTAGGAAAAGATACCGTCGGCATTCTTTCCAAGGTTTCGGGCGAATGTGCCAAATATAATGTTAATATCTTAGAGGTTTCACAAAGCATTTTGCAGGACATGTTCTGTATGATTATGATTGGTGACGTCGATAAATTGAATGTTCCTTTCGGTGAATTCAGTGACGCTTTGAGTACCGAGGGTGAAAAAATAAACATGGTTATAAAGGTTATGCATGAGGATATTTTCAACTCCATGCACCGTATTTAAGGAGAAAACCCATGTTAGAAACAAAAGACATTCTTGAAACTATTGAAATGATACAGAACGAGAATCTTGATATCCGTACTGTTACAATGGGTATCTCGCTTCTCGATTGTATCGACAGTGATATTGATGTTGCCTGCAAAAAGGTGTATGACAAAATCACATCAAAGGCTAAAAACCTTGTTCCTGTTTGCGAAGAGATTGAAAAGGAACTCGGTATTCCTATTATAAATAAGCGTATTTCGGTCACACCTATCGCTATTGTTGCCGCCGCTTGCCATTCGAAAGATGTTGTAAAGTTTGCAATAACTCTTGAAAAGGCAGCAAACACTGTGGGCGTCAACTTTATTGGCGGTTACTCGGCACTTGTGCAAAAAGGCTTTGCCGCAGGCGACCGTGAACTTATCGAAAGCATCCCCGAAGCCTTAAGCGTTACCGACCACGTTTGTTCGTCGGTCAACATAGGCTCCACCAAAGCCGGTCTTAACATGGATGCTATTGCCATGATGGGTCATACTGTAAAACAAGCCGCATTGCTTACCGCCGACCGCCAGTGCATCGGTGCTGCAAAGTTGGTAGTGTTCTGCAACGCACCCGAAGATAACCCGTTTATGGCAGGTGCTTTCCATGGTGTTGGTGAGCCCGACTGTGAAATCAACGTCGGCGTTTCGGGTCCCGGTGTTGTAAGAGCCGCTATTGCCGCATCCAAAGGTCTTGACCTTTCGGGTGTTGCCGACCTTATTAAACGCACTGCTTTCAAAATTACCCGTATGGGTCAACTTGTTGCACTCAAAGCCTCACAGAGACTTGGAGTACCGTTCGGTATAGTCGACCTTTCTTTGGCTCCCACCCCTGCTATCGGTGACTCGGTTGCACATATACTTGAAGAAATAGGTCTTGAACAATGTGGTGCATGTGGTACCACCGCCTGCCTTGCTATGCTTAACGATGCGGTAAAAAAAGGCGGCGTCATGGCATCCAGTCACGTCGGCGGTCTTTCGGGTGCTTTTATTCCTGTTACCGAAGACGCAGGCATGATAGACGCTTCTCGCAACGGCACATTGACAATTGAAAAATTAGAAGCCATGACAGCTGTTTGCTCGGTGGGTCTTGATATGATAAACATCCCCGGAGACACCCCCGACGAGGTTATTTCGGCTATTATCGCTGACGAGGCAGCAATAGGTATGGTTAACTCCAAGACCACTGCAGTCAGAGTTATTCCCGCTATCGGTAAAAAGGTTGGCGACGAACTTTCCTTTGGCGGACTTTTAGGTTCAGGCCCCGTTATGCCGGTCAACACAAAATCACCGCTTAAATTCATCAGCCGCGGTGGTAGAATACCTGCTCCTATGCAAAGTCTCAAGAATTAAATTTTCAAAATTTTAATAAAATATGCCGCTTGACTTAATTTTGTTAGGTGGCATGTTTATTCTGTTAGTCAGAGCCCGAATTACATAAGTATTGCCGTTAATAAAATAACATTTTTTAGGGTTACGCTTGACTATATTTAATATTTTTAGTAAAATATCGAATAATTATTAATAATTTAAAGTTGTACTCGAAAGGAAATAAAATGACAGACAACAAATCATTGGCTTCGGAGAATTATTTTGCAGAACTTGCCTCCGAATACAAAAAGCATAATAAAATCACATCAGCGGATTTTGAGCGTTATCACGTAAAACGCGGTCTGCGTAACGCCGATGGTACCGGTGTGCTTGCCGGCGTAACCCAGATTTGTAACGTTCATGGTTACCTGCTTAATGAAGGTGAGCGTATGCCTATCGAAGGCGAACTCACCTACCGCGGATATTCCATAAACGATTTGGTGGAAAATTGCCGTGCAGAAAACCGCTTTGGTTTTGAAGAAGTTGCATACCTTTTAATGATGGGAAAACTACCCACCAAAGAGGAACTTGCTGAATTTAATATGGTCGTCGGTACTCGCCGCCAGTTGCCCGATTACTTCCCCGAAGATATGATATTGAGAGTTCCGAGTAAAGATATCATGAACAACCTGTCTCGTGCTGTTTTGGCTTTGTACTCTTATGATGAAAATGCTGAGTTGTACACTCTTGAAAACAACTTAAGACAGAGTCTTGACCTGTTTGCACGTTTTCCTATCATTTCGGCTTACGCATATCAAGCAAAGAAGCATTTCCACGATAAGGAAAGTCTTTATATTCACTTCCCCAAACCCGAACTTTCAACCGCCGAAAACATTTTGCACATCATTCGCGACGACAGTAATTATACTGAAGACGAAGTTCATCTGCTTGACCTTGCTTTGATGCTCCACGCAGAGCACGGTGGCGGTAACAACTCGACCTTTACAACTCGCGTGCTGACCTCATCGGGTACCGATATCTACTCGGCAATTGCAGCGGCGGTAAGTTCACTCAAAGGACCTAAGCACGGCGGTGCTAATATAAAGGTTGTTTCCATGATGAACGATATCAAAGCCAATGTTAAAAATTGGGATAGCGACGGTGAAATTGCCGATTATCTCAAGAAAATACTGCTTAAACAAGCACACGACGGCAGTGGACTTATTTACGGTATGGGTCATGCGATTTATACCAAGTCCGACCCGAGAGCAGTTCTTCTCAGAAAAAGTGCCGAAAAACTTGCCCGAGTCAAAGGAAGATACGACGAATTGGTACTCATGGACCGAATTGCCGCGCTATCCCCTCATGTTTTTGCCGAGGTTAAGAACGGCGGTAAGGTGATTTGCCCCAACGTTGACTATTATTCAGGCTTTGTATATTCGATGATGGGTATTCCCGACGAACTCTATACGGCACTTTTTGCCATTGCAAGGGTTGCCGGCTGGTGTTCGCACCGCACTGAGGAAATTGCCACAGGCAGCCGTATTATGCGCCCTGCTTATAAATCAATCGTTCCTGCTAAGACTTATGTTCCCATTGATGACCGCGAAGATGCCGAGCATCCGCACCACATATCGGGATTAAACCAACTTTTCTAAAGCACATTTTAAACCTGCGATTTTAAATCGCAGGTTTTTGTTTATTTCTTGACACCGAGACAATAATAAAATAAAATAAACAAAAAGTGTTAAGGAGAACGATATGAACTACGTTGCAGACAAAGACCGTTACAGCAAAATCGACTACCGCTACTGTGGGAAAAGCGGATTGCAGTTGCCTGCAGTTTCTTTAGGGCTCTGGCATAATTTCAGCGACGCCGACGATTATGGCAACATGGTAAAAATGCTGACAACCGCATTTGACAACGGAATTACACATTTTGACCTCGCCAACAACTACGGCAGACCGTTTGACGGCTCGGCAGAATCGAATTTTGGCAAAATAATGAAAAATGAATTGTCAGCCTACCGAGACGAACTCGTGATTTCGACCAAAGCAGGCTATGATATGTGGGCAGGTCCCTATGGTGACGGTGGAAGCCGAAAATATCTCATTTCCAGCCTTGACCAAAGCCTTAAAAGGATGGGACTTGAATATGTCGATATTTTTTACCACCACCGCATGGATAAAAATACTCCTTTGGAGGAAACCATGGGTGCCTTGCACGATATTGTAAAACAAGGCAAGGCTCTTTACGTCGGCATTTCCAACTACGATGCCGAAACCACCAAAAAGGCTCAGGATATGCTCGAAAGCATGGGTGTTCATTGCCTTATTCACCAGTTCAGATACTCCATGCTCGACCGCGCTGTTGAAATAAAAGGCACAACCTCGGCAACCAAAGAAGCCGGTATGGGAAGTATCGCGTTTTCACCCTTAAAACAAGGTATTCTGTCTGATAAATATCTTAAAGGTATCCCCGAAAATTCGCGTGCCGCAAAAGAGAACACATATCTGTCCAAAGACAACATCACACCCGAACTTTTGCAAAAGGTCAAGACACTTAACGAAATTGCACTGTCACGCGGTCAGACCTTGGCACAAATGGCGGTTGCGTGGCTGTTGGGCGTCGGTGGAATGACCAGCGTGCTGATTGGCGCCAGCAGTCCGAAACAGATTATCGAAAACGTAAACGCCACACACAACACTTCGTTTACCGAAGACGAGCTGACTGCAATAAACCAAATAATAGGATAATAAAAGACACTATGCACTTGAAAAACAGTACATAGTGTCTTTTATTTATACATATTATTGAGCTTTTAGTTTAAGGTTTCTGTCATTCTGAGCGAAGCGAAGAATTTAAAAAGCCCTCCTTGCCTAAAGGAGGGTGGCAGCCGAAGGCTGACGGGAGGATAATTCTTTATCCGCAATCCCTCAGTCAAAACCTGCGGTTTTGCTAGCTCCCTTTGACAAGGGAGCCTGTTTACATGTTATTTTTCACCACCCTGTCATATCGGACATTCTGTTGTTCATACCTTAAACCAAAGGCACATTTTAGGAGTTGAATAACTTGAAATTTATAATCTTAACGCGACAACATATTAACATCATAATGGGGGGTTTGGCACTGTTGCTTGTCGGCACAATTTTGTCGGTCAGCGTCTTTGCCAAAGAAGACCGCCTGCTCCCTATTTATGCAGTTGAAACCGAAGAAAAAAAGGTCGCGATTTCGTTTGATGCCGCTTGGGGCGCCGACGACACCGATACTTTGATAAGCATTTTGAAAGAATACAACGTTCCTGCCACGTTTTTTGTGGTTGGAGAATGGGTCGACAAGTATCCCGAAGAGGTCAAGCGGTTGTCGGACGCAGGACACGACGTTATGAACCATTCGGCAACCCATCCTTATATGACCAAACTGAATAAGGAAAAAATGATAGAAGAACTGAACACCTGCAACGAGAAGATTGCGGCAATTACCGGCAAGACCCCTACCCTTTTCCGCCCACCCTACGGCGACTATAATAACTCGGTCATCTCAACCGTCGAGTCAATCGGTATGAAAACAATACAATGGGACGTGGACTCTTTAGATTGGAAGGATAGTGCGACCCCCGATAACATTGTAACACGGGTGACCTCAAAGGTCAAAAACGGCAGTATCGTGCTTTTCCACAACGATGCCGACCACACACCCGAAGCGTTACCCATAATTTTGAAAAAACTGTTAGATGACGGCTACACGTTTGTAAAAATAGCCGATTTAATCTACTACGACAACTACGAAATCCTCCACGACGGAACGCAACGCAAGATTGATAATTAAAAGCCCTCCTTGCCTAAAGGAGGGTGGCAGCCGCAGGCTGACGGGAGGATTCCGTAAGTTCAAGAAATCCCTCCACCAACCTTACGGTTGGTCCCCCTCCCTTTAGGGCAAGGGAGGCAAGAAAAAAGACGGCTGACTGATATGCACCCCAAAAGTTAGACACTTTTGGAGGAAGTCGGAGGCCAAGCGGTCTTAGGAAGACAAGC
>JAZNVU010000017.1:0-1580 GCA_045592985.1 Acutalibacteraceae bacterium
CGGGGTCTTCATATTCCCCTAAAAGATAGTTGCCTGTGTAACTGCCAAGAACATCGAAACCCGAAGACATATCGGGCGTTTTGATTGTTTTAGGTTTAAGTTTCTTTCGCTTTTTCATAACTTAACCCTTACTTGCAGTTCTTTGCAGAACGCGCGCTACCAGACTTACTCTGGGCTTTATTTGTCGAAGTACTCTTGCTTGTAGTATTCGATTTAGTTGCATTTTTAGTTTTCATTGCATTATAGCGTTTCCTTAAAATATCTTTTAAGCATGAACATAAGCGGAATATCAAATATTCCCTTTCTCATCATCGAGGTTAAAAGAGAATATAACTTTCTGCCGGTTGCCTGAAAAATTGTATTCATAAGATATGTCATTGCGCAGAACACAACGGCAATGGCAAGTGTGGGAAGCAGTTTAGTGCCTGCGGCAACTGTTTTGGGCTCATCAATGAAAAACTTCATTATGGGTTCGGGAAAAGTACGGTAAACAAGGGTACACATCACCGAAAAGGTTATGGTAATACCAAAGGTAAAAGCAACCACCTTTTTCATGCGGTCATAGTTTTTCGCCGCAAAGTTATAGCCGATAAGCGGAAGCACACCTTGTGTTAAACCCATATTGATGTTAAAGGCAAGGGTATTTGATTTTTTTGCAATGCCAAGCCCCGCAACAGCGGCAGAACCATAATCACTCATGAGTTTGTTTGCCGCAATGTTTGAAACCATTGCAAGGCAAGTAGAAAGGCAGGCAGGAGCACCCGTTGCAAGTATTTCGCCCGGCACATTGCCTCTTAATGAAAAATCTTTGGGATTTAAAGTGAAAACGTCTTCCTTCGATTTTATAATATAAATAACAAACACAATTGCAGATGCCGTATTTGACAGCATGGTGGCGATTGCCGCACCTGCGACCTCGTGCCCTTTGGGAAGAATGACAAACATAAACAACGGGTCAAGGATGATGTTAAGAATTGCACCCATGGACATGACAAGTCCCGAGACCTTAGCCTTACCCACAGAACGTACAAGATGTCCGAAAAGTGCCGAAAGCATTGTAGGAACACCGCCGACCACAATTGTCCAGAAAAGGTATTCAACTATATATTTTTCGCTGGATTTGTCACCACCGATAATATATACAAGATTCTTTCCGAAAAAGAATATAATTACCGAATACAGGACTGCCGCCGCCACAGAACCCCAAAGAGCAAAGGCAAATGCCGATTTTGCATCTTCTTGCTTTTTTGCACCCAGGGAACGTGATATTACACTCGAACCGCCAATACCGAAAAGATTTGAAAGCCCCGTCATTACAATAAATAACGGCATGGCAACAGAAACCGCCGCCACTGCTGCCTCGTTATTTGTTCTTCCAACAAACCACGTATCGGCAAAATTGTATATAATTGTCAATATCTGAGATATAACCGTAGGCACAACCAATGTAAGAACCGCTTTATATACGGGTGCGGTTTCAAAAAGGTAGGTGCGTTTTGTGTTTTGGGTATTCATTTTTTGCCCTCTTTTTATGTTTTTACAAATAATATCTTTCACGGACAGTCGGGGACGCCTGTCCC
>JAZNVU010000018.1:0-12009 GCA_045592985.1 Acutalibacteraceae bacterium
GGTATCAAAGCCTTTTTTTACACCGTCGGTATCGATTGAGTTGACAACAACTTCTCCTGCTCCCATTCCCACGCAACGTTTTATCCACTCAATGAAGTCGGATCGTAGCCATGTCGTTCTGTGAGCCAAGGAGTTGCAATAGTTGCTTGTCTTCCTAAGACCGCTTGGCCTCCGACTTCTCGGTATCAAAGCCTTTTTTTACACCGTCGGTATCGATTGAGTTGACAACAACTTCTCCTGCTCCCATTCCCACGCAACGTTTTATCCACTCAATGGCTTCTAACCCTGTGTTTTCGCGACCGCCTTTTGAAAAGACGGTAAACCTGCCGTCGACACGCTTAATGTCGGCCGAAAGCACAACACATTGGTCACCGTATTTTTTGGCGGCTTCTTCTATTAACTTGGGGTTTTTAATGGCACCCGAGTTTACGCTGACCTTGTCGGCACCGCATTTCAGCACTCGGTCAAAATCGTCGAGAGTGTTTATGCCACCGCCAACAGTTAAAGGTATAAAAATCTTAGATGCAACGCGGGTTAAAATGTCGGTAAACAGTTGTCTGCCTTCAAAAGATGCGGTAATGTCGTAAAAAACAAGTTCATCGGCACCGCAGTCGCTGTAAAAAGCGGCAAGACTAACCGGGTCGGAAACATCGTGCAATCCCTCGAAGTTTACACCCTTTACAACACGTCCGTTTTTAACATCAAGGCAGGGTATTATTCTTTTGGTAATCATTTTGCTGTTTCTACCGCCTCTCTGAGGTCTATGGCACCTGTGTAGTATGCCTTGCCGATAATAGCGCCGTAAAGGTTCATTTCGCGCAGGGCTTTAATATCACTGAGTGTCGAAACACCGCCTGATGCCACTATGTTAATGCCTAGACTTTCGGATAACTCGGCATATAGTTCGCGGTTGGTACCCTTCATAGCACCGTCTTTGCTGATGTCGGTGCAGATAATGGTGTCAACACCCTTGTCCTGCATGCGTTTGCAAAACTCTTTGCCTTCAAACTCTGATTTTTCAGTCCAGCCTTTAACGGCAACAAAACCGTCTTTAATATCAACACCGACCGCTATTTTTTTGCCGAATTTTTTAACTGCCTCGTCTAAAAAGGCAGGGTCGTTAACAGCGGCTGTACCCAAAATGACGCGGTCGATACCTATGGAAAAGTATTTTTCAACTGTTTTAATGTTTCGTATTCCACCGCCGATTTCGGTAAAAAGACCGCCTGATTTTATAATGCGTTCGACCATACTAAGGTTTGGTGTATCGCCCGATTTTGCACCCTCCAAATCAACAAGGTGAATGTGGGTGGCACCGCATTGCTTAAAGTCTTCGGCAACTGCCACGGGGTCGGGATTATAGACGGTCATTTGGTTGTAATCGCCTTTAAAAAGACGAACAGCGTTGCCGCCGATTATATCAATTGCAGGAAATATTATCATTAATTTTCACCTAACTCAGAAAATGCTTTTAAAATAGCAAGACCGACCTTGCCGCTTTTTTCGGGGTGGAACTGGCATCCAAAAACGTTGCCGTTTTGCACAGCGCCTGTTACACTTACACCGTACTCGGCGGTGGCGGTAGTCATGGGATTTAAACCGTCAACAAAATATGAATGAACAAAATAAACATGGTCGCCGTTATTTACATATTTCAGAATGGGGGAGGGTTGCTTTATTTCCAAAGCATTCCAACCGATATGCGGTATGTTGAGGTCAAGAGGTATTTTGCTTTCCAGGGCAACCACGTCACCTTTTATAAGCCCCAAACCCTCGTGACAGCCGTATTCAAAACTGCGGTCAAAAAGCATCTGCATTCCAAGGCAGATACCTAAAAGTGGTTTGCCGTTTTTGGCTTCTTCAATCACAACCTCGCGAAGACCTGATTCTTTTAACTTTTTTGCGGCATCCTCGAATGCACCGACACCCGGCAAAATCAGTTTGTCGGCTTTTTTTAAAACTTTTGCATCGTTTGTAACTGTCACTTCTATTCCAAGAGACTCCAATGAAGAACGAAGTGAAAAAAGGTTGCCAACACCGTAATCTATTATCGCTATCATTAAAGAACACCCTTTGTTGAAGGAATTTCGTCTGCAAATTTAGGGTCGATTGAAACGGCTTCCTTAAGTGAACGTGCAACCGACTTGAAAGTGCCTTCTATTATGTGATGAGAATTAGTGCCATCGAGTTGTTTTATGTGCAAGGTTATGTTGGCATTGCGTACAAATCCGTAGAAAAACTCGCTTGTAAGTTCTGTATCAAAATCACCGACATTTGGGGTGGGTATTTGCAAGCCGTATGCCAAGTGGCATCTGCCCGAAATGTCAACCGCCGACAAAATAAGTGTTTCGTCCATGGGTAAAATGCAACTGCCGTAGCGTATAATACCTTTTTTGTCGCCCAAAGCATTGCTAAAAGCCTGACCTAAAGCAATACCAATATCCTCTGTGGTGTGGTGATAGTCAACCTCCACGTCACCGTCGCAAACAACCTCTAAATCAAACCTGCCGTGGCGGGCAAAAAGGGTGAGCATGTGGTCTAAAAAACCGCATTTTGTGTCGATTTTGCTATTTCCGTTGCCGTCAAGGTTTAAGGACAACTTAATATCGGTTTCTTTAGTTGTTCTGATAATTTCAGCCGTTCTCATTACTGTTCCTCCAATATTTTTGAGGTTACTTTTAAAAGTGCGGTCATTTCGTCCATGGTGCCGATGGTTATGCGGTTGTAATCCTTGATTTTTTCTGCGGTGAAATGACGCACCAAAATGCCGTTTTCTTTCAATTTTTCATAAAGTGCCTGTCCCGATATTTTGTCGGACTTTGCAAAAACAAAGTTGGCACATGAGGGAATAACGGTAAAGCCCAAATTTTCAAGACCCTTTGTAGTATAATCTCTGGCTTCAATAATTTTCTTGCAGTTATTCATAAAATAATCATTGTCGTCTATTGCTGCTGCGCCTGCAACAAGTGTCAGACGGTTGAGATTATAGGGGTTGGTGGAATATTTTATCTTGTTTAAATCGTCTATTAGTCCTTTTTGAGCAAAGCAGAAACCAAGACGGGCACCTGCCATACTGCGCGATTTTGAAAAAGTACCAACCACAAGCAGGTTTTCATATTTTTCAATGAGTTTGTAGCAAGATTCTCCGCCAAAATCAATGTAAGCCTCGTCAATTACAACTACGCTGTTTGGGTTGTTTTTGACAATTTGCTCGATTTTTTCCACCGACAGGCAAAGACCAGTAGGTGCGTTGGGGTTGGCAATAACTACAAGTTTATTAAGTCCGAAATAATCGGTATGGTCAATCGAAAAATCGTCTTTTAAAGGAATTGCATCGTATTTTATACCGTAAAGTTCGGCAAAAACCTTATAGAAACCGTAACTGATTTCGGGGAAAGCAACGCCGTTTTGCCCAAAAGCCATAAACGAGAAATTAAGTATATCGTCCGAACCATTGGAGAGGTATACATTGTCTTGGTCGAGCCTATAAAGGTCGGCCATTTTTTTACGCAAAACCTTGCATTCGGGGTCGGAATAAAGCCTCAAATCGGCAACTTCACGGTCATTTACCGCCTTTATTACACCTATTGACGGTGGGTACGGTGACTCGTTGGTGTTGAGTTTTATGTACTTTTTGTCCTGCGGTTGTTCGCCCGGCACATAAGCCTCAAAACCTTTGTACTTTTCGTTTAAAAATCTGCTCATTTTCTTTCCTCTAAACGCACAGTAGCACTCTTGGCGTGTGCGGTAAGACCTTCTTTTTCGGCAAAGAAGGCAACGTCCTCAGCAACGTTGAAGAGAGCCTCTTTGGTGTAGTAGGTGTACTGTGTTTTCTTGATAAAATCGTCAACCGACAAGGGGCTTGAGAACCTTGCTGTGCCGCTTGTGGGAAGTGTGTGGTTGGGACCTGCAAAATAGTCGCCCAAAGCCTCGGGACAGTATCTTCCCATAAAAATACTGCCTGCATGTTTAATTTTGTCAAGCATGGCAAACGGGTCGTCCACGCAAAGTTCCAGGTGTTCGGGAGCAATTTCGTTGGCAATGTCAATAGCCTTTAAAATATCGTCGGCAACGATAATTTTGCCGTTATTGTCAATCGAAATTCGGGCAATCTCAGAACGTGAAAGTTCCGGAATTTGCTTTTCAAGTTCTTCACTTACGGCTGTGGCCAAATCCATGCTATCGGTTACCAAAACAGCACTTGCCATTTTGTCATGTTCAGCCTGTGACAAAAGGTCAGCAGCAACATACTTGGGATTGCTCAATTTATCTGCAACCACCAAAATTTCACTGGGACCTGCAATCATATCAATCGAAACGGTGCCGTAAACCTGCTTCTTTGCCTCGGCAACAAAGGCGTTACCGGGTCCTACGATTTTATCCACTTTAGGGATGGTTTCGGTACCGTAAGCAAGTGCTGCTATAGCCTGAGCGCCGCCAACCTTAAAAATGCGGTCGACACCGGCAATTTTTGCGGCAGCAAGAATAACAGGGTTTACTTTTCCGTCCTTTGATGGGGGAGTGGTGATGCAAATTTCACCGCAACCTGCAATTTTTGCAGGAATACTGTCCATCAAAACGGTCGAAGGGTATGCGGCTGTGCCACCGGGCACGTAAAGACCTGCTTTTTCAACAGGAATAATCTTCTGACCTGTTACAACGCCGTCCTGCTCGTTTATTAAAAAGCTGTTTCTTACTTGACGCTTGTGGAAGTTACGGATATTTTCGGCGGCTTTTTCCAAAATCTCAATAAATTTGGGCTCTACCCAGGCAAAAGCATCGTCAATTTCTTCTTGTGTTACTTCCAAAGATGAAAGTTTTGCACCGTCAAATTTTTCGCAGTATTTAAAAAGAGCGGCATCTCCGTTTTTCCTGACGTCATAGATTATATCGGCAACAATGTCCGACACGTCGGTTGCCGCAGTGCCACGGGCAAAGATTTCATCGTAATTTACTTCGCCCAATTTCAAAATCTTAATCATTGCTATCCCTCACAATTTTGGCAATTTCCTGCCTTATCTTTTCAATCTGTTCGTTTTTAAAGCGGTAACTTGACTTGTTTGAAATAAGTCTTGCGCTTATGGGAACAATGGTCTCAATAGGTTCAAGGTCGTTTTCGTAAAGGGTTTTGCCCGTTTCAACGATATCAACAATAACGTCCGAAAGACCTAAAATAGGTGCTATTTCTATAGAACCGTTGAGGTGTATAATATCAATGTCGCGGCATTTTTCAGTATAGTATTTTGCTGCTATGTTGGAAAACTTGGTGGCAACTCTGAGCGTTGTATCGGGGTTGTCGCGGAAGTTTTTCTTAGCGGCTACAGCCATACGGCATTTGCCTATGTTAAGGTCCAAAAGTTCAAAAACGTCGGGCGAATACTCTAAAAGTATATCCTTACCTGCAACGCCTATGTCAGCCGCGCCGCGTTCTACATAAATGGCAACGTCGGAGGGTTTTACCCAGAAAAACCTGATACCGACCTCTAAATTTTCAAAAATAAGTTTTCTGCCGGGGTCTTTTATAGAGGGACAGGGGAAACCTGCCTGTTCAAACATCGAATAGACCTTTTCACCGAGTCTGCCCTTAGGTAATGCTACATCAATCATTTCCATAAACTGTTTCCAATCCTTTCTCGGTGATTTTTATAATTTTACGGGCTTTTATGCCTTGGGGCACTTTGCTGCAAACAAGACACGAACTTCCGCCGGCCGACAGCATCTCCGAAGTGCTGAGCGCGGCTTCCACATTGCCACCGCTTACAAGAATAACGTCAACGTCAAACTCTTTTGTGGCAAGGTCAAGTCTTTCAAGTGCGTCAAGATAAACGGCAAAGCCGATAGCGCCCGATTTTCTGCCCATTTTCTGCATCAGTCGGTCATAACGTCCGCCCGACAAAACTGCGGTAGGGATACCCTTTAAGTATCCGCTGAAAACGATACCACTATAATAACCCATATTACCTGCAACCGAAAAATCAATACTGATGTTCTTCTCATAGCCACGGCTAATAAGTAGGTCGCAGATGGATTTGAGTTCATAAAGAGCCGATTTAGAAGCCTCGCTAGAACAAATAGTCTCGATTGCTTTAATAGCGTTTTCGATGGAGTTATAGTTATCGGTAAGAACGGCTAGTTTTGAGAACACATTTTCCGAAATGCTACTTTTTACACAAAGCGCTTTAAGGTCATCGCGGTTTTTACTTGCTATAAGTTCAACAACCTGCTTGGCAGCGGCGGTGTCAAGATTGCTCTCTTGCAAAATGGCTTCGGCAATATTATTGTGCGAAAGGGTCAGCACAAACTGGCTATTGATGGTCTCAAGGCTTTTGGCGGCAAGCAGAACCACTTCAGCAGTCTCCAAAAGACCGATATCACCGATACATTCAAGACCTGTTTGGGTGATTTCTTTATAAGTGTGCGTACTGCCTGAAATACGGTAAACGTTTTCGTCATAGTAAACCTTTTGTACCGAACCTGATTCGTCCTTAGAGTTGTTGATAATCGAAAGGGTGACGTCAGGCTTTAAGGCAAGCAGGCGTCCGTTGGTATCGGTAAAGGTAATAACACCGTCCGAAACTAAAACATCTTTGTTTTTGACGTAAAGGTCATACTCCTCAAATTTGCTCATTTTGTATCTTGTATAGCCGTGACGGTCATAAAGCGACCTTAAAGTAAAAACGGCTTTTTCGTCATTTCTCAAAATGCTTTCATCAATAGACATGATATCCTCCGAATATAAAAAAGTGAGTCCGATGTTTTAATGTAGTAATAATCTACCACATTAGCACAATAAAGTCAAGACTTTTCTCATGATTTTTTGTGTAACCGAATTATTATATTGACAATAGAATTTTATAATTATACAATAACATTAGCAAAACAGCAAGAGGGAGACTGGTAAAAATGAATGATATTTCAAAAATTGATAAAAATTTTGCTGTAAAAGAGGTGACTGATGATGGTGAAACCGAATTTTACGGTATATTGAACGAGCCTTTCAAAGTTTACGGTTTGAAATTTCCCGATGATATATATAATGGTTTTTATAGAATGAACCATGATGTTGCCAAAAATACCAACGATGGAGTTGCAGGACTTTATAAGCATACCGCAGGTGGCAGACTGAAATTCAAGACCGACTCACCTTTTATTACTTTAGATGTTGTTTATAATTATATTTCGAGAATGTCTCACATCACGCTTTTAGGTGCAGGCGGATTTGACCTTTATGTTCGTGAAGATGATGGTGAATGGAGATTTTTGGCACCGTTTTCCATGCCTTATAATGTCGGCAATACCAATTGCTCAAAACTCTTTACAAATCTCACGGGTGTTCATGAGTATCTTATCCATTTTCCTCTCTATGCTTCGGTGAAATCGGTTAGAATAGGGCTTAAAACTGGTTCGGTTGTTGAAGCTCCCGAGGAATATAAATATCCTGTCCCCGTAGTTTACTACGGCTCGTCTATAACACAAGGTGGATGTGCCTCAAGAGCCGGTATGGCATACCAAAACATGTTGTCTCGTTGGTTTGATTGCGACCATATTAACCTCGGTTTCTCGGGTAATGCAAAGGGTGAGGATGTTATTGCCGAGTATATGGCAACGCTTCCGATGTCTGCTTTTGTGCTTGATTATGATCATAATGCACCCAGTGTAGAGCATCTTAAAAACACGCACAGTCGTGTATTTAAAGCGGTAAGAGAGAAAAATCCAACAATTCCTATTGTTATGATGACAAGACCTAAAGGTGTTTTGAACAAAGAAGAAGAAAGCCGACGTGATATTATAAAGGCTACATATGACGAGGCAAGGGCTAATGGCGACAATAATGTCTGGTTCCTTGATATGAGTAAGGCAATGAGTTTTAGAGGTGGTAATGAAGGTACGGTTGACAACTGCCATCCTACCGACTTAGGATTTTACCGTATGGCAGTTGCAGTTTCAGAAGTATTACAAGAAATCTTTAAGTAAAATTTAAAGGAGACGCTTCAAAACCCTTTCGGGGCGATGAAGAAGTCTCCTTTTTTTAAATTGTTTTTTTATATTCTGTGGGTGAAACGCCGTAATGCTTTTTGAAGCAACGCGAAAAGGTGAATTGGTCACCGAATCCGACCGACGCGGCAATGACCGCCATGGAATATTTCTTTTCATTCAGCAGTTCCAACGCGCGGTTCAGGCGAAGATTTATGATATACTGTTGCGGCGAAATGCCGACCTCTTTTTTAAAAACATTTGAGAAATAGCAACGGTCGATGTTTAAAGAATTGGCGATGCTTTTCACCGAAATGTCACCCGAATAGTTTTGTTGGATGATATTTATAGCGCGGTGAGTATAGTCTCCTGTGATGTTTGTCGAATATTTAGGCTCATAAATTGCCGCAACGACCGACCAAATAAGTGCTTCGAGATGACAACCGTTAAGGTCGCCTATACGCTCGGCATGGCGGTAGTTTTGCATTACTACTATAAGTTCGCGGTTTTCTATTATACGGTCAAGTTGCTTAAAGTTTTCAAGGTCGGTCTCCCAAGCCGCCCAGATATAACTCCAGGGATTCTTGCGGTCGGCTTTATAAACCGTTACTTCGCCGGGCTTTATTAAAAAAGCCTGACCTTCTTTAAGTTTGTAGGTTTTTCCGTCGACAGAAAACTCGCCTTGCCCTGACACGATGTAGTGGAGTATATAATGCGTTCTGACAGCCGGTCCAAAAGTATGCCCACTCTCACAGTTTTCGCCGCCTGCAAAAATAGGAAAAATGTTTCTACTCAGTTCTTTTACAAATATATCCACAGTGTCATCTCCCTTTTTATCACAGATTATAACATAATTATCACAGGTTTTGCAATGGTTTTTATCACAAAATGTGATATATTGAGATTAAAGACTCATTAAGGGATAAAGGAGAATTTTTATGAAAATTACGTTCATGGGTGCCGGAAGTACAGTCTTTGTTCGCAATGTAATAGGCGATTGTCTTTGCGTTGACGCTTTAAAAAACAGCGAATTTGCACTTTACGATATTGACGAAAAAAGACTGAATGAAAGCCTTGCGATTATTGATGCAATCAACAAGGGCAAGGGCAGTCCTGCAACAATCAAAGGTTATTGCGGAGTGGAAAACCGAAAAGAAGCTTTAAGAGGTGCCTCATTTGTTGTAAACGCTATTCAGGTTGGTCTTTATGACCCTTGTACTATTATAGATTTTGAGGTTCCCAAAAAATACGGTTTAAGGCAGACAATAGGTGATACTTTGGGTATTGGAGGAATCATGCGAGCACTCAGAACAATTCCCGTTTTAGAGGGATTTGCTAACGACATGGCTGAGGTCTGTCCCGATGCGTTGTTCCTTAATTATACAAATCCCATGGCAATGCTTTCGGGATATATGCAGAGATATACTCCTATTAAAACAGTCGGTCTTTGCCATAGTGTTCAGGTTTGTACCGAGAGTCTTTTTAAATCACTTGGAATTGACAACAGTCTTCTTGAAGGCAGAAAAGAACTTATTGCAGGTATAAACCACATGGCATGGCTTTTGGAAATAAAGGATAAGGACGGCAATGACCTTTATCCGCTTATTAAATCCAAAGTTCCCGAATACATGAAACGCACCGACGTTGTTAACAAAGTTAGAATAGATTACATTAATAATTTCGGATATTATTGTACCGAGTCTAGCGAGCATAACGCCGAGTACAATATGTTCTATATCAAATCAAAGTATCCTGAACTTATTGAGAGATACAATATACCGCTTGACGAGTATCCGAGACGTTGTGTCGATCAGATAGCAAAATGGGAAAAGCAGTATAATGAACTTGCAAGCCAGCCGATAATTGAGCATAAGCGTTCAAGAGAATATGCTTCGAGAATAATGGAAGCCATTGTTACCGGAGTACCTTTCGAGATAGGCGGTAACGTACTTAACTCATCGCGTCTTATATCGAACCTGCCCGACGAGGCTTGTGTTGAGGTGCCTTGCCTTGTAAACGCAAGCGGTGTTCACCCCTGTGCTGTTGGTAAACTTCCTCCTCAGTTGGCGGCAATGAATATGACCAACGTAAACGTTCAGTTGTTGACCATTGAAGCCGCAGTAACCAAGAAAAAAGAGCATATTTATCAGGCGGCAATGCTTGACCCGCACACCGGTTCGGAACTTGATATTGATACTATCAAGAAAATGGTGGATGACCTTATCGAAACCCACGGAGACTGGTTGCCGAAATATCATTAAATTTTAAAGCCTTCGGGGTAACCCGAAGGCTTTTGTTTTGTCATTCTGAGGGAACGATAGAAAGCAATGAACTTTTTTGTATTTTAACACCACTATATGTAGTACTTGACATCTAAACCGACAGGGTGTATAATTAAATCACAAAATAAAATAGCAAAGGCGGTGGCGTAATGGATAGAATGAATTCATTGTGCACTCGCCTTTTTGATTTTTTCGGTTTCCATAATAAGCGTATATAGCGCGGCTGCCGGACAGCGGTGGGTTTTTCGCATACAAAAAACTGCCCGGGCAGCCACAAAAAGTCACGTAAAGCAACAAGGTCAGTCTTAAAATCTGCCCCGTTAGTTTTGCGTGTTTTTTATACTAAAAATACGGGCGATGATTGTTATGTCTCCTCGTTAGACGTTTCCCAATGTGATTTGTCAAATCTTAAGCTTGCGTTATTTGTTGGTTGTAACACAGGTTACGTTAGTTATAATTTTGAAGACTTGCCCGAAGCAACTGTTAATGCCGGTGCCGAAACTGCGATAGGTTTCACTAAAACGATAAAATGTCATTATGCCAATTTATGGACGGAATATTTTTGGGAGAGAATTTGTTTAGGGTATACTGTTTCTCAATCTTGTTATGGTGCACTATCTGATGTTAATATTGATTTTAATCGTGATTATACCATGAAAGAACTTTCTGATGAAGAATATAATGAAGGACACGGACTTGATAGTTATGTAATATACGGAAATGCAAATTTAATATTTGAGTGGTGATAACATGAAAAAACGAATTTTTATAATCATTTCGGCTTTTGTAATTGTTTTCGCCTTGGCTTGTTGTATATCCGAAAAGACACTTACTATAGAGTTTGTTACTGAATCACAAATACCTTCAGGGTTAATACAGACCGGCATTGAACCAACAGAACAATATATCAACGACAAAGATTTTGTCACAAATGCCGAGCAAAGGGAAATTGATATTTTGTGTTCAAAAAATATTCGAGAAGCCATTTTTGATAAAATTGCAGAAACTCATTCTACAGGTGTAAGAATTGACGGAAAAGCCATAACCTTTGACGCGTTAGGTAACCCAGTGGTATTTTATTACTTCGATTTTATGCTTTGTGACTGCTGTAACGGTCAAAATACGAACGATGAAATTTCAACTGAACCGATAGATGCTGCAAAGGTTTACTACAAGCGAAAAAGCATAATACTGTCTGCTATTTTTGGAGATTAGCAAAAAATGAGATGCGATTATATTAACGTCATTGCAAAACCCCGCCCCGAAGAGGATTCCTCCGCAGATACCGAAGAGCAAAGAGGAGGTCACAATCATCCAGGTCGGAAAGCGGAATATTCCGAAAAACGGCAGTATTGCCATTGCCACGGCTCCCGTGATGGCACTTTTCAATACTTTGACCCGGGAGGTGTCAGATTTTTCCGCCTGCTGTTCAACTTGCAGAAGTTTCAGTTTAAGTTCGGCAGACAGCTCTTTGTTTTCATCATCCATGGTGTTTTTACTCCTGAATTTTGGTCAGCTCCTCAGGAAGCGGAGCATCGAAAATCATAAACTCTTTAGTCACAGGATGCACCAGTTCAAGGTGAGCCGAGTGCAGAGCCTGACGGGATATCATCAGTTTTGCCCGGTCGTCGCAGGTCAACTCATCACGGCTCTGGCGCAGAAACATCAACTCATCTACTCCGTAAAGTTTGTCACCGCATACGGGAAAGCCGAAACTGTAAAGAGTGGCTCTTATCTGGTGAGTTCTGCCGGT
>JAZNVU010000019.1:0-22299 GCA_045592985.1 Acutalibacteraceae bacterium
GTGATATCCTGACCGTTAAGGTTTACTCTGTAAGCACCGAGGTGCTGAGTAATACCGCCTGCCTCTGTTTCTGTAACTGATGTGTTCTTGATAGCGTCAAGAAGTGATGTTTTACCGTGGTCAACGTGACCCATAACAACAACGATGGGGCTTCTGGGTTTGAGCGTCTCCTCGGTATCCTCCGAGATGTCCATAATTCTTTCTTCAATGGTAACAACAACAGCACGCTGAATTTTGCAACCCATTTCGGTTACAACGATTTCGGCGGTATCGTAGTCGATGGTCTGGTTAACGGTGGCAAGCATGCCGAGTTTCATAAGTTCTTTGATAACATCGGAAGCCGTCTTTTTCATAGCGGCGGCAAGTTCACCAACCGTAATTTCGTCACCAACCGTAACGGTGATAGGGGTTTTCTTGATTTTTTCGAGTTGAAGTCTGCGGAGTTTATCAGCCTCGGTCTCGCGTTTTGCGCCCTGAGGACGGCGATAATCCTGCGATTTCTGTTTAATTTTTTGTTTGCGCTGAACATTGTCGCCCTTCATTGCATTGGCAGGGGCAATGTTTTCATAGCGTTCGTTGTATTTGTCAATGTTGATGTTAGAAGCGCGGGTATCAACCTTGCGAATTTCAACCGGTCCACGGTTGGGCGCTTCGCCCTTCTTTTCCTTTTTAGGTTGGGGAGGAATAAAAACAGGCTCCGAAGCCTTTTTGTCTTCGGGTTTATTCTCAGGTTTAGCCTCTGCCTTTTTAGGCTCCTGCTTTTTAACCTTTTGCTCGTTTTCGGTTTTGGGAGCAGCTTTCGTTGTGGCTTCAGGTTCAGACTTTTTCTCAACCTTGGGTTCAGCCGTCTTTTTGGGTTTTGGCTCATCTTTTACCTGGGGTTTGGGATTCTTTTTGGCCTCTTCCGCCGCCTGAGCAGCCTTAAGTTGTTCCAGAATAGCCATCTGCTCCTGGAACTTGCGGTCTTTTTCTGCCTGCTTTACTGCGGCACGTTCGTCTCTTGCGTTTTTTCCTGCTGCAAAGTACTCATCAAAGTTTTTAACCTGGTGTGCGGCAGTTATATGGTCGAAAATAAGGTCAAATTCATAATCCTCAAGTGAGGTCTGGCTTTTCTTATCAACACCCAATTTTTCCTGCAAAAGAGTCATTATCTCCTTGCTGGAAATGTTGAAGTCTTTAGAAAGTTCATGAATTTTATATTTTATCAGCATACGTGTTATCCTCCTTTAGTTGGTGGTGCTGTCGAATGGGTCTTGTTTCATTATCGCATCGGCGAACCCCTGGTCCAAAATGGCGATTATACCGCCTCTCACACCTATTGCCGCCGAAATTTCGTCGGTAGAATATTTTGTTCTTCCAACCGTTACTTTATCTTTGGCAAAAAACCTTATTTCTTTTTCGGATTTTGCCGAAATGTCACTTGCTACGATTATTAGTTTTGCCGTACCTCTTTGCAACGCATCTTTTGATGCCGCAAAACCGACGGCGATTTTTTTGGCTTTTCTGACAAGACCTAACCGCGATAATACGGGGTCAAAACTCATTCGTTATCCAGCTCCTTCAGTATTGCTTCACAAACGTTTTCGGGTATCTGCATCGAAAAAGCCTTTTCTAAACGGCGGGATTTTACCGCCTTTTTATAGCATTCGGCGTTATGACAAATGTATGCGCCGCGACCGTTGGCTTTTCCCGAACGGTCAAGACTAACAATGCCTTCGGGCGACTTTACAACACGAACAAGTTCTTTTTTCGGTTTCATTTCTCCACAGCCGGTGCACTGTCTTAACGGTTGCTTTTTATTCATGAAGATACCTCCTTTTGCAATTTACTGAATGTCGTCGTCCGACTCGCCGTAGAAACCGCTTTCGGGGTGGATGTCAATCTTCCAACCGGTAAGTTTAGCGGCAAGACGAACATTCTGTCCCTTGTTGCCGATTGCCAACGACAACTGACCGTCGGGAACGGTAACACGGCATGCCTTGGGGTCTTCGCTCTCGATAACAACCGAGAGAACCTTAGCAGGGGACAAAGCCTCGGTGATGAAGGCTACGGGGTCGTCGGAGTATTTAACGATATCGATTTTCTCACCGCCGAGTTCTTCGACGATGCTGTTTACACGAACACCGCGTTGACCGATACAAGCACCAACGGCGTCAATTTCGCTGTTTGCTGACCAAACAGCCATCTTGGTACGGCTTCCTGCCTGACGTGAAATAGCCTTAATCTCAATAGTTCCGTCGTAAATTTCAGGGACTTCGGTTTCAAACAAACGTTTTACAAGGCCGGGATGTGTGCGGGAAATCATGGCTCTGGGACCGCGGTCTTCGTTCTTAACATCAACGATATAAACCTTAATGTGGTCGCCTTCTTTAAGCACTTCGTCGGGAACCTGCTCAGATTTGGGCAAAACAGCGTCGCCACGGCCGATGGTAATGTTTGCGTTGCCGGTCTTGGGGTCGATACGCTGAACTATAGCGGTAACAAGTTCACGGTTGCGGCTCTGGAACTCTTCATAAGTCTGGCCACGTTCTGCCTCTTTAACACCCTGACGGATTACGTGCTTGGCGTTTTGTGCTACGATTCTGCCGAATTTCTTTGTTTCAAGAGGAATGTCTACAAACTCGCCAACCATAGCTGCTTTATCAACCTTAAGAGCGTCTTCCAAAAGCATCTGGGTGTATTCGTCTTCAACCTCGTTAACAACGGTTTTGCGAACGTATACCTTGAAAATCTTGTTTTCTACATCCATTTCGCAGAAAACAACGTCTCTTCCGCCGTAATCTTTCTTAGCGGCGGTGATAATAGCGTTTCTTATCTTGTCGGCAAGGTATTCCTCGGGGATACCGCTTTCCTCCGACATAAGTTTCAGTGCCTCAAAAAGTTCAACCGTCATATCAATTTCTTTTTCTTTTGTTTTTCTTGCCATTTTTCAATACCTCCATTATTTGATGTCATCAAGACGAACATTAACAAGTTCATTTTTGGCAAAGTATATTTCGCCGTCTTCGGTTTCGACCTTAACACCGCCGTCATAAGACAGAAGTTTTCCGTTAAAGTCGCGCTTTCCGTCTTTAGGACGAATGAGTTTTACGAGAACGTCGGCACCGATATACTTTTCAAAGTGCCGGTCTTCGGATAACTCTCTCTCGAGACCGGGTGAGCAGACCTCTAAGTAGTAGCCGACGTTTATGGGGTCAGCTTCATCAATTATAGGGTCGATAAGGTGCGAAACTTCGGTGCAATCGTCAATGCAGATACCTTCATCTTTATCGATAAAAATGCGAAGATACCACGACGCGCCCTCTTTAACAAATTTTACATCCCACAAACAGTAGCCCAGTGCTTCAACAGGCTCTTTTATGAGTGCCGTCACCTTGGCGGCAGTAGGGTTAGTAGCCAAAAACATCCCTCCGTAACATTTTCTGTCCATACAAAAAGTAAAGAGCGGGTCGCCCCACTCTCCTTACTTTTCTAATCTACGTGTGAATTATAACACATTATTATATATTTGTCAAGTACCTGCCTTATTTTGTGCGATACTTACACTCACGTTCGACCTTTTCGGGTGCTGTTTCGAGCAATGACGGGTCAGAAAGGTATTTATTGAACTTTCTGAAAGCCAAAGCATAATAACTGCCTGAGCAGATACGTTCATCCATTACAACGCCGAACGGCATACATCTTTCAAAATAAATTTCGTCGTTTTTATCTCTTTTGGGTACCTCGCGGGTGTTACCCATGGTGATAAGCACGCTGGTGGTACCGAAGTTATAAATGTGATGGTAAATATGATTTGTTCTGATACTTGCGAGATTCGAAATGGTCATGCTGGCGTGGAAAGGACTTGCGTCGATAATCGAACGCGGAAGCAGACCGAATTTGTCAAGTGCTTTAAAAACAATGACACCGATGCGCAAAAGACCGGGAATACTGAGCAACACGTTTACAAGTTTGTCGGTGCTGTTGACTCCGTCAACTTCACGGTTTTTTTCTATGTATTCGTTCATTTTGCGTTCAACATCAAAAATGGTGTCGGCAGGGTCGAGTTTTACCTTTGACATGGTGCCGTTGTCCATCTGACCGCTTTTAAGAACGACCATACCTACGGCAAGTTCATTTCTTGCATAAACCGTTTTGTTTACAACAAAGCGATTGAGTTGCGGAAACTCGCCGACTATACGTGCATATGCCGCAAGTATAACACTCAAGTGGCTGAGTCTCACGCCTTCTTTTCTTTTTGCGTTAAGATAGTTTTGAATAGGTTCTGTGGGAATATCCAGTGTTATCATATTCATAGCATCATTGCGGTGAGGCATGATGTGAGATATAACTGCATATTCGCCGCTTTCTACTTTTACTCTTTTTCCGTCTCTCCTCATAAATTACCCCCAAAACAAATTGCGAATCAATCACATCGCATTATAACAATAACATTTTTTCGCCAAATAGTCAAACCGAAATTTAATCAGCCAACCCAATCCTGCCATCCTTCGTCCGAATCATCGATATCCGGATGTGTGCCGTCTTCACCGAAAATATCACTGTTTCCGGCAAGATATTGGTTGAGTTTTGCAAGGTCGGTTGCGGTGACAACACCGTCACCGTCCAAATCTCCTGCGCCGAGGTTGAGGTTGCTGAAATCATAACGGTTCCAGTCTGCAAGATATCTTGCCATTGCAGCCAAGTCGAGCATGTCGACCGCGCCGTCGTTACTTATATCACCCATACGGGTGTTGGTTTTATAAATAAACATGTCTTTATCGTCATACTGGTATACATGGACGTAGTCGTTAATGTAACTGTTGGAGACAAGCCATTCCTCGGCATGGTCGTCGACGATATAACCGCGGCTTTCAAATCCTAAAGCCATACTAAGTCTGAGGTAAATAGGCATTGAAAAAGCATCAATACAACAGTCTTTTTCAAATTGAGCATCGGCAGCGGTGGATTTTACGACGTAGTTTTCGGTTGCGTAATACTGTGTTCTGTAAACCTCACCGTCACAGATGAAACTTACCTTTTCCTCGTCCCACTCATAGCCGAAGGTATGGAAGTCAAGCGAAAAGCCTCTTGCATCCGAGAAACGGTCATTGCGCACATGATAATGCTGTCTTGTAGTTCCGTATCCGTTGTCAACATAAAATTGTTTACCTGAATTTCAACAATGTAAGAACGATTGTAAAGTGGAGTTATGATGCGGAACAGGTTTAAGACATAGCCGATGTTTTGACCGCTTATAGTGACGGTGTTGGAAGCTGCTTTGTCGACATTTACATAGGTCGTGGTTTCGTCCATGGGCGAGCAATACATTTTGCTTTCCACAAAATACTCAACCGCAGCCTCGGTAGCCCGGTCGGTAACACCTGCTATGACGACGTTGCCGTTATTTGCGCAGATAATATAATCGTTATCGGTCTTGCCACCGTTATCACAGAGCAACTGCAAAGCGGTTTTAACACTGTCGCGGTCGGCATTGCCTATAATAATTTCAGCTCCGTCGGTAGTTTGGGTATCTTCAACGCAAACGGGAGAAACACCAAACCTGCCGTTTAATGCCGACAGAAGTTTGCCCGAAAGTTCGGTGCCCCAAACTGCATCGGCAGGGCGTATAATGGAATAACCGTCTTTCGAAAAATCGAAAACATCCTCGGTGTTCACAGAGTTAGCACACGCGCCGACCGAAACGATTAACACGACGGACAAAAGAAACGCCAAAATAGTTCTTAAAATTTTTATTCCATTATTCTCCAAACCAGAGTTATATATAGACATGATACCATTAAGTGTAGAAAAACGCAAGGTTTTTCTAATTTTGGGTTGGGTTTTCGACGATTTTCCAAAAATAGCGACGGTTGGATTTTGGAAAATCGTCCATCACGCCGTGTTCGGGGTCGTAAAACAGACCTTTAAAATATAAAGACCAATGCCAACAACGGGGAGTTTCAAGACTTAAAACACAAATATCGGGGAGGTCGTGTTTGGAAACAACTGCAATTCGTTCATGTTTTATTTCAATGCCGTTAGCCTCTAAACATCGGAACATATCTTTAAGAGTGGTTTCTTGCTCGGTGCCAACCTCGTCGATGATTTCTTTAACCGTTTTACCTGTCAGCATGGCTAAAACCGCCTGACCGCATTGTAGGTCAGTGGGTTCTTTTATATACGTCACGTTTTTTACAAGTGGCATAGTTTATTCCTCTATCATTATTTCTTTTGCCTTAAATATTGTGCCGTCAAAGGTGATATCGTGTTCTGAAAATTGACTGTAACGGCAGTGCCGTCGGAAAAGGTTGTTTTTTGTAAATTGCGGTCGGGTGTTAAATATTCAAAGTTTTCCATAGTTTCAAATCTCAGTTTTTTTGCCAAAGGAGAAGTTTTTTGTAGGATTTAAAAATACTGTTTTTAAGTTCGTTCCAATTATCGACCGAGAAACTGTAAATTTCGGGATTCCCGTATAGAGCGCAGAAACAGTCACGCAAATCCATAAGATCAGGACAGCCAAACATCACAAGCACCCAAAAACCGTTCGGTTTCGGGCAATTTCTTAACCTTTTCGGTAAACGGCACCACAAAACCCTTCTCTTTGGCTATTTCGCGGTAGGCGCGTCCCAATTTGCCAACACCACCATCATGACCGAAAATGTAACGGATTTCCCTTGTGTAACCCCATTTGCTTTTTTCGGGTAACCAGGCCATTTGTGAACGTATAAAACCGTCAACTCGGTCATTCAAAACAACACCGTCTGCGGTGGTCATGTTGGCGCACAAAACCCATGAATCGTCACTTTTGTGCAACCCCAAAAGACCCATACTAAGATGTGCGCCGCCTGCCATGTTGAGTCTTGCGGGGAGAGGAAAGTCCAAATCGTCTGCAGGAACCGAAAGTCCTTCGCAAATAGGGTACAAATAACTGTCACCTTTGTTTCCCTTGATGGCGGACGGAAAACAGAATTCGCCCGAAAACTCTCCGTTTCCGTTTATGTAAAGTCTGATTTCGGTGCTTGATACTATTCCTGCCGAGCAGTTTGCCGACACGCCATCGCTTCTTGTGACGGTGAAAGACAAAACATTGTTATCCGATTTTGCATCACCCACCGAATAACCGTCGCGCAGTGGAAACTGTTCAAACAAAAGACCGATACTGCCGTCGGTAACCGACAGCGCACCGGTCTGCTCATTTAAATTAAGTGTAAGGTTTTTGTCACTCAAGTTCATGTTGTTCAACCCCTGATTTTCGGATTTTTTTGAAAAATTCAGACAAAAGTTCGGAGCAGGCTTGCTCTTCAATACCTGCCCAAACCTCGGTACTTTGCCCGAAGTTTTGGGAAAACATATTGGTGACCGAGTCGCAGGCACCCATCACCGGGTCAAATGCACCGTAGACAAGTTTGCTTATGCGAGCGTTAATTATTGCTCCTGCACACATAGGACAAGGTTCAAGCGTCACGTACAATTCGCAACCGTCGAGTCGCCATGTGCCAAGTTGTTGGCATGCGGCGTTTATTGCCTCAATTTCGGCATGACCCAAAACGCTCGATTTTTGTTCGCGGCAGTTCTTACCTCGCGCTATTATTTTGCCGTCTTTGACAATAACGGCACCCACGGGGACTTCACCCTCCAGACCTGCATCTTTTGCAAGACGCAAAGCCTCAAGCATAAATATGTTCATGTTACCCAATTCGATTATATATCCTTTCTTCACCCGAAACCATTGGTAAATGCTACTTTTATATGGATGTTTTTTACCCCAACTGAACAGCAATTACAGTCAGTGCGGTTATTACAAAATAAGCGATTGCGCCAAAAGATGAGGAAAAATACTTCACTTTCCGACCTGAGTTTTCCGAGCGTTCGGTTGACAGTTTAAAGGCATCCTTATCGGAAACCGAAAGTATGATAAATCCGCAAAGACCGATAAGCAACAGCACTGCTAAATACAGCATGGTGACAAGTTGCGAGTTGAGAGGGTTCAAAGTCCGGGTGGCAAAGTCCATAACAACCGCCAAGCAGTTGTTGAGCCCGTGCAGTACCAGTGCAGGTATTATCGAACCGCAGTAAACTGTGGCATAGCCCAAAGCCAATCCAACACCGAAAGCAAAGGGAATTTGCTGAAGATTGCCATGCAGCAGTGCAAAGAGTGATGCTGAAACAAAAATTGCCGCACCGTCACCCAAATAACGGCGCAATGCACCCAAAACAACACCGCGAAAAGCAAATTCCTCAAGGAGTGCCGGCAGTATTCCGACACATAACAGCGAAATAGCAAAAGACATCCATCCGGTGCCGAATTCGGTCATAGAAGTCTGTGCGCCTTGACCGGTTGTCTGTTCCAGAAGCGAGGAAATAAAAGAGGAGGCATAATTACTCAAAGAACAAATTCCCAGTCCAAGCATTATTACGGCAACAAATTTGGTGCTTGAGGTCTTTTTAAACTGCATCATATCGCGCCATTTTACATCCATAGTCTTAGATGTGATTATAAACGGAACGGTAAAACACAGGACCGATACCAATGCCGAAAACAAGTAGGAAAAATCGGGATTTGTCAGCAAAGAAGAGGCATCCTTCTGGCCAAGCAGTATAAAGATGATTGTTGATACCATCACAGACAGCACCGATGATATTACGGTAATAAGACAAAGCGGTACACACACAGCGTTGCCCAACTTCTTCATCTGTTGCTTCTCTTCGCGACGTTGAAGTTCCTCGGGTGAGGGGGCATAGTAAAATCCGCCCTGAGGGTATCCGTATGGAGGATATCCATACGGAGGATAGTTGTACTGACCGTAGGGTGGAGGGTTGCCGTTACCTTGACCGCCAAATGGTGGTTGACCGTAAGGCGGATAACCGTAGCCATATGGTGGCGGAGGGGTGCTTGGGTTTGCACCCTGCCAAGAATTGGATTGATTGTTGTTTTGTTCACCTTGTTGCGCTTGCTCCTCGGGATTAAAACCCGATTCGCTACCGCCAAAATTATCATTTTGTGAAAAGTTACTGCCGTTGTCGTTCAAATAATTCACACCTTTTTGAAAAAATAATAATCTAAAAAGAGTTGTTACAATTAAAATATTGATGTTTTTAGTGCAGATTGTTGAAAATACAAACCAAAATCACCCCAAAAGTTAATAATTATGTACAACTTGCCCAAAAAATGGCTAAAATTTTTACACAACAACTATTGAAATATACTTTAAATTGTATTATTATATCTGTGTAATACAATAATAAAGTATTGTTTTGCAATAATCAATGAAAAAATCGTAAATTTTTAAATAATTTCGGAGGGAACAAAATGTACACTATTAAAGAAGTTTATAATCTTATCGGTGATAAGCTTAAACACAATTTTGGTGTAAGTCCCGAGCAGGCATCTGACGAACTGTTTTATAAAGCCTCTGTCTTGGCGGTACTTGACATTATGTCTAAACGCCGTTCTGCTTTCCGCGAGGAGACCAACAAGCAGGAAGGTAAGATGGTCTACTATCTCTCGATGGAGTTTTTGATGGGCCGTTCGCTTAAAAACAACCTTTACAATTTAGGTGTAAGCGAGATTTTTGAAAAAGCACTCAAAAAGTATGACGTAAAACTCGACAATCTTTACGAATTAGAACCCGATGCAGGCCTTGGCAACGGCGGTTTGGGTCGACTTGCCGCTTGTTTCTTGGACGGTCTTACCTCGGGCGGTTACCCCGCAATGGGCTATTGTATAAAATATGAATTTGGTATCTTCCGTCAGAAGTTTGTCGACGGCTGGCAGACCGAAATGCCCGATTTCTGGCTTCCCGGCGGAAGTGTTTGGCTGCAGAAGAAGGAGACTTCGGCGGTTAACGTCGGCTTCGGCGGCGAAATCAACGAAAGTTGGGACGGACAGCATCACCACGTTGAAATTGCAAACTGTGACTATGTTCGTGCCGTGCCTTATGACCTTATGGTGGCAGGTGCCGACGGTAAGAGTGTTAACGTTTTGAGACTTTGGAGTTCTGAGACACCTACCATTGACATGGCAGCATTTAATCATGGCGACTATGTAAGAGCCTTGGAGCGTCAGGCTATGGCAGAGGTTATAAGCAAGGTGCTTTACCCCGAGGATAATCACCCCGAAGGCAAATCGCTTCGTCTTCGTCAGCAGTATTTCCTTGTTTCGGCTTCGATTCAGGACATTTTGCAAAGACATCTGCGTAAATACGGCACCTTAGAAAACCTGCCCGAAAAAGCGGCTATCCATATTAACGACACTCACCCGGCGCTTGTTATTCCCGAACTTATGCGCTATTTGCTTGACGAGTGCGGATACACTTGGGATAAGGCTTGGGATATCGTAAGCCGTACTACTGCATACACCAACCACACCATTATGCGTGAGGCTTTGGAGTGCTGGCAGATTGACCTGTTCCGCGGTCTTTTGCCCCGTATTTTCCAAATTGTGACCGAAATTGACAACCGTTTCAGAACCTCGATGTGGGAAAAGACCCACGATGCCGACTATGTTTCGAGAACGGCTATTATCGAGGGTGGCGTGGTAAAAATGGCAAACCTTTGTGTTGCCGCCTGCCACAGTGTAAACGGTGTATCGCGCCTGCACAGTGAAATACTTAAAGATACACTTTTTAACGATTACTACCGTGTAACCCCCGAAAAGTTTACTAACGTTACTAACGGTATTGCTTTCCGCCGTTGGCTTTGCCAGGCAAACCCCGAACTGACTAAACTTATAACCGAGTGCATCGGTGACGAGTTTATCCTTAATAACTCAAAACTAAAAGAATTTGAAAAATTTGCCGAAGACAAGGCTGTGCTTGACCGTCTTGCCGCAGTTAAACGCGGTAACAAAGAGCGTTTTGGCAAGTTTGTTAAGAACGAATACGGCATTTTGCTTAACCCTGACTCTATTTTTGACATGCAGGTCAAACGCTTGCACGAGTATAAGCGTCAGCACTTGAACGCGCTTCACATCATTTCGGATTATTTGTTCTTAAAAGATAATCCCAATGCCGAGTTTACACCCAAAACCTACATTTTCGGTGCAAAAGCGGCTCCCGGTTATTACCTTGCAAAGCAGATAATTCAGATGATTCATGCACTTGCAAACGTGATTGAAAATGACCCTGCGGTTAAGGATAAATTGAAGATTTTGTTTGTTGAAGACTATCGCGTAACCATGGCTGAACTCATGATTCCGTCAGCCGATATTTCCGAGCAGATTTCGCTTGCTTCTACCGAGGCAAGCGGTACGGGTAACATGAAGTTGATGCTCAACGGCGCGGTTACTTTGGGTACCGAAGATGGCGCAAACGTTGAAATTCACGAGGCTGTGGGTGATGAAAATATCCTTATTTTCGGCATGAAAACACCCGAGGTTTTGGCACTCCAAAAACAGTACAGACCTCACGAGTACTACAACAATAATGCAAAACTTCGCCGTGCGGTTGATTTTATTGCAGGCGGTATCGGTGGCAAGCAGTTCCCAGACCTTGTAAGAGCACTCAAAGAGAGTGATTATTACATGGCATTTGCCGATTTTGAAGACTACTGCTCGGCACAAGAAAAGGCATCCAAACTTTATAATCAAAAGGATGTTTGGAACAAGATGTCGCTTCATAATATTGCCAACGCAGGCATTTTCTCGTCCGACCGTTCGATTGCAGATTATGCAGAGAAAATCTGGAACGCAAAACCGCTTGATTAATGTAAAATAAAAAGCAAAACACAAACCCACCCAAGTGATTTTAGTCACTCGGGTGGGTTTTAATAATTTAGGTATCAGAGTATTTCTTTCAACACTACACTTAGTAGTGAATTAGTCAAAGCCGTGTTGTCAAGGAGAAAAAACAAAATAATTTTATAAAAAATCACACAAACCCTCTTGACAGTCGCGTGACCGTATGATATAATCATATCGAACTCTAAAGGAGGTGGCGCAAATGGTAACAAGACTGCCGGGAACTACAATCGAGGTATCCAAAATCGAAGAAGGTGTGTCAAGAACGTTGTTTGACGGTATCTTTGCTGCGGGTGGAATAACCCTTTCGCAGGTATCGGTCATGACGGGGCTGGCACCGCACGATATTCAGAACTGGGTAAAACGAGGGTTTGTATCCTCGCCGCAAAAACGGCAGTATTCAAAAAACCAGTTTGCACGCATAGTAATTATAAATATGTTGCGTGAGACCTTAAGGATTGACAGTATAACAAATCTTTTGGGTTATATAAACGGAACATTAAATGACGAAAGCGATGACCTCATAGGCGATGCCGAACTTTATCACAAATATGTTGATATGTTTGCTCTTTTTAAAAGTGCGGCTATCGACGGCGAGGCGATATCAAACGCCGCCGAAAAAACCGTCGAGAATTATAAAGAGCCGACACCCGGAGCCAAAAAACGTCTTAAAAAAATGCTTGAGGTCATGGCTTATGCCGATTTAGCATCTGTCACGCGCAAAAAGGCAGAACAGCTGTTATCACACTTGGGGTAAAGTCCCCACAATAAAAACGGAGGGAAAAATATGTTTGAATGGTGGAACTCGTTAAGTGCGTTTGCTCAAGTGTTGTCGTGTATTGCGATACCTGCAACGCTTATATTGCTGATTCAGACCGTGCTTATGCTTATAGGCATAGGTTCCGACAACGCCGATGTAGGTGACATAGACGGTGATGTGGGCGATATCGATGCCGATGTGACCGATACCGACGGTGTTTTCGGTCATGATACGCCGGAAATTGATAGCGACCCGACAGGAATAGACGGACTTCGCATTTTCTCGGTTCGCGGAATCATCGCGTTTTTTGTAGTGTTCGGTTGGGTTGGAGTTGCGCTTGACGGCGCAGGAGTGAAGATTGCAGTCAACCTGCTTATATCGTTTGTGTGCGGTGTTGCTGTTATGTTCTTAGTTGCCCTTTTAATGCGTGCAATCTGGAAACTGCAGAGCGACGGTAACATAGATAAACGAAATGCCGTCGGTCTGTCGGGTACAGTGTACTTAACCGTTCCTGCCAGCCGTTCGGGTAACGGTAAGGTCAATGTAACTGTGCAGGGTACATACATTGAATGTGAAGCCGTGACCGACGAAGTCGAGCCTATATCTACGGGAAAAGAAATTGTTGTTATAGGCACAAGCGGTCAAAACACATTGGTTGTTAAGACCAAATAAACAGTATCAAACGGTTTTTCCGCGAAGATAAATTATTTTTTGGAGGTAAAGATTATGGGAACATCAGTCATTCTTATCTCGGCACTCGTACTTATACTGTTTTCGGTAGTGGTATGGGTCTGCTCAAGGTACAAAAAGTGTCCTTCGGATAAGATAATGGTCATCTATGGTTCGGTAGGTAAAAACAAGGACGGCACAAACCGAAGTGCCAAGTGTATCCACGGCGGTGCGGCGTTTGTTTTGCCGGTGTTTCAGTCATATGCATTCCTTGATTTGACACCTATTTCCATCCAGGTTGACCTTAAAAACGCTCTGTCGAGACAAAACATCCGTATCGACGTTCCGTCAAGATTTACGGTTGGTATCTCGACCGAGGCAGGCGTTATGCAAAATGCTGCCGAGCGTCTGTTAGGACTCCAACTTTCCGAAATTCAGGAACTTTCTAAGGATATTATTTTCGGTCAGTTGCGTCTTATCATTGCAACCATGGATATTGAGGAAATCAATACCGACCGCGATAAATTCCTTGCTGCTGTAAGTACCAACGTTGAAACGGAACTTAAGAAAATCGGTCTTCGTCTTATCAATGTTAACGTAACCGATATTACCGATGAGTCGGGTTATATCGCAGCACTTGGTAAAGAAGCTGCTGCAAAGGCAATTAACGATGCCAAGTCCAGCGTTGCCGAAAAGGAAAGAGACGGTTCTATCGGTGAGGCAAACGCTCAGATGGAACAGCGTATCAAGGTTTCTGAGGCTAACTCGGTTGCAATTCAGGGTGAAAACGAAGCCAAAATGAAGATTGCCATGTCGGAGGCTGAACTTAAAGAGCGTCAGGCAGAGGCAATGAAGATAGCCACAGCAGCCGAAAAAATTCAGGCTGCAAAGGCTTTGGAAGAATCGTATGCCGCCGAGCAGGCAGCCGAACAGGCAAGACGTACCAAGGAGCAGGCAACTTTGGAGGCTGACATCATTGTTCGTGCCGAGGCAAGAAAGCGTGAACTTGAACTCGCCGCCGAAGCCGAAGCCGAGCAGATTCGCCGCAAGGCAAAGGGTGAAGCCGACGCTATTTATGCCAAAATGGAAGCCGAAGCACGCGGTGCGGAGGAAATTCTTAAGAAGCAGGCTGCAGGTTTTGCCGAGGTCGTTAAATCGGCAGGCGGAGATGCAAATGCGGCATTGAAGTTGCTTATTGCTGACAAATTGGAAGACCTTATGCGTGTTCAGGTTGATGCGATTAAGAACATTAAGATTGACAAGGTTACGGTTTGGGATAACGGTCAGGGTACCGACGGCAAAAACGCCACGGCAGGCTTTTTGTCGGGCATGATGAAATCAGTTCCGCCTCTTGACGAGGTGTTTGCTTTGGCAGGTATGCAACTGCCCGAACTTTTGGGCAAAAAATTGCCCGAGACCGAGGTGACAGAACCCGTTGCCGAGGAAGCAACCGAAGCATAAAACATTGAAAGCGGTGGTGGTCGCACCGCCGCTTTTTGCACAAATTACATAGGTGGTATTATGAGAGAACAATTCAAAAAAATGGTGAAGTTTACCGTTTATAACGCAATAAATTATATTGTGAGCCTTTTTGCGGGACTGTTGCTTGAAATAATACTTATTTATCCGTTAGAAATCATATTTCAACCTTCGGTGCTTGCCGAAAGAATATTGAGAGCTGTTTTGCTGGTGATAGGCAGCACAGCGTGTCTTATGTTTATGGCTTCTCGGGATAGTTATAAATCAAGAAGAACAGAATTGTTGTTCGTGTTACCTACATTTGGCTTTATTTTGGTATTACAACATATCGTGTGCAGGTTGAAGGATTTCTACGGTCCGCATTATTCGTCGGCGGCAAAAGATATTGCCGAGGCGTTGTATTTTGGCAATGCCGAGATACTGTCGGTCGAAGCTCCGCCGGTATGGCTTATCCATCTCTGCTTGCTTGTGTTACAAATTTTTATATTTATTCCGTCGGTCACTTTGGGACGACTGATAGGTGTAAACCGTTACAAAAGATTTATGAACGATAGGTGACCTAAAAACGGTTAAGGTTTTTAAAAAATTTCAAGATTCTTCGCATACGCTCAGAATGGCAAATTTTTATTGCTATATGGTTTGTGTCATTCAGAGGGAGCTTGTGACCGAAGAATGTTTTTGAAAATAATAATATTAAGAATCGGGAGAGTGTAAAATGGCTAAGCTTTTTCTTAAAAAGCTGTCGCGTATGGTCGTGTTTGGGTTTTTGACCTTATTTTTGGCAGGAGTTGTATGCACAGTGCTCGGTTTTACAGAATTTAATTCGGCAGATAGCTTTCTGCCTTATATCATTGTTTTAACAGTTTGTGCAATCTTACTGTTCGTTGCCGTCTGTGTGTTAAGGATGCAGGACGATCAATCAAAAACTTTTTATATGGTAAATACAGGTTCTGTAAAGCAACCGATTTTAAAGCGTGTCGGGTATATTTTATGCAGTCGGGAATTATGGGCTGAAATTATGGCCGAGGGTATAATAGCCCTTGCTATGACGCTGTATGTGGTGTTGACCGCTGAGGTTGAGCACGGTCCGGCGGCTGCTTTTGGTGCACTTACCACATTTTTATTGTTAACCGTACCGTTTTTTGTTTTTGATATTGTGTCGTGGTTAATCGTCCACAGCATATGGACAAGATATTTGAGGACTGATAGTACCGAAAAAATGCCAAAAGCCAAGGTGATTTCGCTTTTGACTTATTTATTGGCATTGTTTTTTATAGTTTTTTGTGCGTTGGGTTTCTTACTTTCAATGCCGTGGCTCTTGATATTAAGTGTCGTTCCGTTGGTGGTAGGTTGCCTTTTGATCACGTATTACCGCCGCTTTAAAGAGTAAACTGTATACACCGACGTTTATGTGACAATACTAAACGTCGGTGATTGTTTTTGAAAAAGATTATTTGGTTTTCGTTATCTCTTGGGCTTTCGGTGTTGATTTTTGCGACCGTTATCGTTGTCTGCGCCTTTCTTTCAGGTGTGGGGAAATCTGCCGATGCCACAAAAGACAACACAAGCATTTTGCCTCAAGAAACTGAAGTTTTACACATTATGGCTCTTTTTTGTGACGAGACAGGCGACCGATACTTTGCTTCACATCTGATGCTCGATTTAACTCACAAAACAGCACGTGCCGAACCCGTCGACTGTGAGGCAAAAATGGATGGAACTTTTTTGTCTGACGTATATAAAAAAGACGGGCTATATCCCTTTGCCTCTGCTTGTATTGGTACGGTTTCGACCGAAAAAATGCCTTTTGTAAAATTAAATTCTAACACTTTTGTAATAATTGCTGACAGATTGAAAAATATAGTGTATAATGTGAAAAATAATGGGAAGGTGTTATTGACATCACGTCAGACAGAACAGATGCTGGACAACGAGATTTTTTCAGCGTTTTGTGTTCAGTATGTCGAGTCGGCACTGTCAAAGAATATTAAGGATGAATTTTTATTTATCGCATCGGTTACGGAAAACGACCTTTCTTATCCGCGACTGTACGATATTTTGGATTAAAGGGGTCATAAAAATGAAAAAATTGTTTGCGCTTTTGCTTATACCGTTGTTTATGTTTAGCGGATGCTCGTTTTTGGGAAGACTGTCGGATGACGAGGAAGTAAAAACTCTGACCGAACGAGATGCCGTTGTTACAGCAGCGATGTATCCCGATGAAAATAAGTTTACACCCATCGGTTTTTTTGAGCGCACTCAGTATGTAAACCTCACCGATGAACAGAAAAGTTTGTACATAATCCTCGACAATGCCGCATATGAAATGCAGACGGGGTATATAAACGTCGGCACTTGTTCGCAACGCGATTTATCTGTCGCTTATTATGCCATGCGCAACGACCGTCCCGAATATTTTTGGCTTCCTACCGTTTACGCTTTGAAGTCGGTTGGCGAAATGAGATATGTCCGCTTTGCTGAGACCGAAAACGACTGGCTCTGCACCAAAGAGGAGAGACAAATTGCCGAGGCCGAGATAAGAGCAATGTTTAGTGATTATCTATCTGGTCTTTCGGGCGAAGAAAGTGAATACGAGCGTGAACTTTTGGCACACGATTGGTTGTGCGAGAAGGTAGAGTATAACGAAGAGGCTTTGAGCAACCATAAGGACTACCCAAGAGCATGGACGGTTTACGGTGCTTTAATAGACGGTAGCGCCGTTTGTGAGGGCTACTCAAGGGCTATGCAGGCGCTTATGTTTATGCAAGGTATAAACTGTGGCGTGGTTACAGGTGTAACCACCTCGGCGCACATGTGGAACTATGTAAAAATCGGAACGGGTTGGTATCACCTTGACGTTACGGCTAACGATACCAAGGATAAAGGATACCGTGCTTTCTTTAACGTAACTACCGAGTATATCACCGAAAGTTACACAATAGACCCCGAGGTTTTTGATATTTCGGATAACGACCTTAATGCAGGACAGTTTAACTTCTACGTGCCTTCGTGTTACAAAACCGAGTACAACTACTTTGTTCAGAATGGCACCTACATAACCAACGAAGAGCAGATAGAATCGACGGTTGTCAGTGAAATCTGCCGTGCCGTAAACGAAGGTCAGAAATCTACCGAGTTCTGCTTTGCTCCCGAAATTGGTTTTGTGTATGCCAGAAACAGTGTAGAAGATTTTGTTGACCTTGAAAAATGCATCAAAAATGCCAATGCCGAGTTGACCAAGAAGAAGCGTATTAAATCGTATAACTACGGTGGCATCAGTGGTTCGATGAGTTTTATGTTATCGTGGTGATAAAAACTAAAATTTTCCAATTATTAACATGTTCTTAATATTTTTGTGGTATGATTGGTGAATCTTAAAACCAAGAGAGGAAAATGTGAATGCTTAAACTCGTAAATATCACCAAACATTATGTGACGGGTGATACAAAGGTCGAGGCTTTAAAAGGCGTAAGTATTGAGTTCAGAAAAAATGAATTTGTCTCTATTTTAGGCCAGTCGGGATGCGGTAAAACTACGCTTCTTAACATCATCGGCGGTCTTGACCGGTATACAAGCGGCGACCTTATAATTGGCGGACGTTCGACAAAAGAGTATAATGACCACGATTGGGATACCTACCGAAATCACTCGATTGGCTTTGTTTTTCAGAGTTATAACCTTATTCAGCATCAAACGGTGCTTTCAAACGTTGAGTTGGCTTTGACACTTTCGGGTGTTTCTAAGCACGAACGCCGAAAGAAAGCCATAGCCGCTTTGGAAAAGGTCGGTCTTGGCGATCAACTTAATAAAAAGCCCAACCAGATGTCGGGTGGACAGATGCAGCGTGTTGCCATTGCCCGAGCGCTCATTAATGACCCCGAAATTTTGCTTGCCGACGAGCCTACAGGTGCGCTCGACTCCGAAACCAGTGAGCAGATTATGGAACTGCTTAAAGAGGTGGCATCCGACCGCCTTGTTATCATGGTTACGCATAACCCCGAACTTGCTGACCGCTATTCTACAAGAATAATCCGTTTGCTCGACGGTCTTGTTATTGACGATACTGACCCCTATGAAACCGAAGAGACCGAACCTGCAGACCAACCTGCCGAAAAATCTGCAAAAAAGAAAAAACGCAAACAAAAAGGCACTTCCATGTCTTTCTTTACTGCGTTGTCATTAAGCCTTACCAACCTGCTTACCAAAAAAGGCAGAACGTTTATGACTTCATTTGCAGGCAGTATCGGTATTATCGGCATTGCATTGATTTTGTCGCTGTCCAACGGTTTTCAGGCTTATATCGACCGTATCCAAGAGGAAACGCTTTCTTCTTACCCCATAACCATTACGGCGGAGCAGGCCGATATGTCGAAACTTCTCTTGCAGATGATGGAAAAAGAAGAGGAGCGCGCCACACGTCCCGACGGCAAGGTATATCCCAATACCGATATGTACGATATGATGGACGCTATGATGAATCCCGAATCCAAAACCAACAACCTTGAAAAGTTTAAGGAGTGGCTGGAGGAGGACGGCAACGAGATTATGAATCATATCTCGGCTATTCAGTACGGCTATTCTTCACCTCTTGAGGTGTATGTTCACGACCTATCTCAGGGTGTTGTTTCTGCTAACAATTACATGGCGCTTTTTGAGGGCATCATGGGTGATTCGGTCATGAACATGATGGGCGGAATGATGAACAGCAGTACCGTTAATGTTTTCCAAGAACTACTTAAAGAAAAAGACGGCGACGGAATAAATCAACTCATTTTCGAACAGTATGAGTTGGTCGACGAGGATATGAAGTGGCCCGAAAACAAGAATGAAATCGTGCTTGTAGTCGACGAAAACAACGAAATTTCCGAAACATTTCTTTTCACCTTAGGTCTTTTAGACCGTTCAACCATTGAGGATATAATGGCGGATATGACGGCAGGTGAAGGGGATAACGACCTTAATTCCGACAAAAGTTGGGATTACAGCGACCTTTTGGGGATGAAATACCGCCTCATTTTACCCACCGATAAGTACTACGGTGTGGATACCGACGGTGACGGTGAAAACGACCGTTTTATTGATATCCGCGAAAACGAGGAACAGATGAAGGTGGTTTTGGGTGCCGCCGAGGAACTCGAAATTGTCGGTATTATCCGTCCTAAAGAGGGTGTTGTGTCATCGGCTTTGACAGGTGCCGTTGGTTATATGCACGAACTTACCGAATGGTATTTGGAAGAAATCGGTGAGTCGGAGGTGGTAAAATACCAGTTGGCTCATCCCGAAACCGATGTTTTGACCGGTCTTCCCTTCAAAACGGCAGACTATGTCGAGCCTACCGAGGCAGAAAAGGCAGAAAAGTTTAAAACATGGGTTGAAAAACTGCCGAACGACAAAAAGATAGACACTTTTAAAGAAATATTTGTAATACCGAGTGAGGCAGAAACACAGGCACATATTATGGCTAACATGCCTGTCGACCGTGCCGGCAGGATAGCACTGCTTATTCAAATGAACGCACAGTCACCCGAACCCAATGCCATGCTTAATGAAGAAAATTTGGCAAAGGTTGACGATGCAACACTCCAGCAGATAGTATCGGGTGCATTATCAGAGGTTTTTGCCAAAATGTATGCCGCTGCACAGGCACAACAACTCGGGATGATGAACGAGGAACAGATGCTGGCAGGTCTTGATGTGAGACTTGACGGTCTTGAAGACAAGGATTTGGCAGCGTTTTGCGACAAATATATTCCCGAAACTGTTTCAAAAGGTAGTTACAGCGGTAACCTTGAACTTATGGGATACGCTATCGAGTCCAAACCGTCGAGCGTAAATATCTATTGCTCATCCTTTGAAGATAAAGACAGAGTAGCCGAACTTATAACCACTTACAACGGTGGTGTCGAAGAGAACGATAAGATATCCTATACCGATTACGTAGCACTTATGATGTCGTCAATCAGCACCATAATAAACGTTATTTCTTATGTTCTTATTGCCTTTGTTTCGATATCTCTGGTCGTTTCGTCAATTATGATTGGTATTATTACCTATATTTCGGTACTCGAGAGAACCAAGGAAATAGGAATTTTGAGGTCGATCGGTGCATCTAAAAAGGATATATCGCGTGTCTTCAACGCCGAAACTATGATAGTCGGTTTTGTTTCGGGCGCACTGGGTATACTGGTAACGCTTCTTTTACTGATACCCATTAATATTATTATTGAGGCATTGTCCGATATTGCTAATGTTGCTGCACTTCCTCCGGTTGGCGGTATTGCATTGGTGGTTATCAGCGTAGTGCTGACGCTTATTGCGGGACTTATTCCGTCAAGAGTGGCAGCCAAGAAAGACCCGGTAGAAGCCTTAAGAAGTGAATAAAACAACAAGAAACTTTTAAAAGTTTTAGGACTTGCAACAGACAAGAATTAAAAAGCATAGTATTCCGTATCTTTGATTTTAAGGATGGGATACTATGTTTTTTTCTTTACTGTGTCAAATTTTCCCCAATATATTGCATTTCTTTCTGCACGCACAAAGTGCGGGCTCCTTTCCGAGAGCACTCAGTTCAAAGGAAGAGTCTGAGCTGCTTCAAAAAATGGCAGACGGTGACGATAATGCAAGGAAGAAACTTATCGAACACAATTTAAGATTGGTGGCTCACGTTGCCAAAAAGTATTTCGGCAATGGAGTGGAGCAGGATGACCTTATATCAATAGGTACAATAGGTCTTATCAAGGCGGTATCGTCATTTAACCCTGATAAAGGTATACGTCTTGCAACCTACGCCGCCAGGTGTATTGATAATGCAACCCTCTCGCGGATGGTTTTTTGAACCAAAAGGTTAGGTGTAAGTGGCATATCTCGCACCCTTTGGGCGATGGCGTGTATATTATGACCTGCCGGGAGGACGGTAAGCTCCGACACGCCCTCCTTTACATACATACTTTTCGTCTGATGGCACCACGCAAGCTTTTGGAAGCCCAACTTTTCAACAAGCAGTACGGGAGCTATGAGGACATCGACAACATTCCCGACCGCCTGCGCTTCTGCCGTCACCGCCTGGGACTGATGCAGAAAGAGGTTGCCCGGATGGCGGGGATCTCCCGCAATACATATATCAATCTGGAGGCCGGCAATCTCAATTCTTTCAACAAAGTCACGGCGGACAAGCTGGCAACGATCTTCGACATTCCCGTATATGACCTGCTGGACGGCTATAACCGCTTCCTCTGTGACGGACAAGCCCGACAGATTCAAGAATATAGGGCTGCTTACGGCTTGGGACAGAAGCCCTTTGCCCGGCAGATGGGCATCCCCATCCGATGCCTGCAGGATTGGGAGAGCGGCAAAAAGGTGGTCAGCTTAAAGTCTTGGGAGAAATATTTCAAAGACAGAATCTCTACATAAACAGGAATGCCGTCCCCGAGGGGACGGCATTGCCTTAGTTTGATTTTGCTGCTTTTTCGGCTTTGATCTGTGCTTTCGTATCGTCGATGATCGCCTGCAGCAGTCTTTCCTTTTGTGACGCAGGACAGTTCAGTTTGGATATGCTGTTAAGTACCGCATCTGCGTGAACGATCGCCATACGGCGTCTCAGTTCCCGCCATCCTTCTTCCGTCTTGGGATAGTGGACAACTATGTTAATCGGTGCAAATGTCTTCATACCGAG
>JAZNVU010000020.1:0-33785 GCA_045592985.1 Acutalibacteraceae bacterium
TTTAATCAACCATAAAACCGTACAAAAGCTAATGAATAAACTTGGTTTGAAGGGCAAACAACGTAAAAACGATAAATACCATTCATACAAAGGTACTGTTGGTAAGGTTGCAGACAATTTGCTGAAAAGAGATTTCTATGCAGAAAAACCTTTTGAAAAGATAACAACGGATGTTACACAATTTAATGTCTGTGATGAGAAAGTATATCTTTCTCCAGTTTTAGATTTGTTCAATAATGAAGTAATATCTTATTCAATTTCTACAAGTCCTAATTTATGGCAAATACGAGAAATGTTAGATGGTTTATTTGCAAAACTGCCTGCTGATGCAACACCAATATTCCACTCTGACCAAGGTTGGCAATACCAACATGCTGAATACCAACGATTGCTCGCTGAACATAATATTACTCAGAGCATGTCTCGCAAAGGTAACTGTATGGATAATGGCGCTATGGAAAACTTCTTTGGTAGACTTAAAGTCGAAATGTTCTACGGTGAAAAATTTGAAAGCGTTAACGCTTTCATTGATGAATTAAAACGTTACATAGATTACTACAACAATGAAAGAATTTCCTTAAAACTAAAAGGAATGAGCCCAGTACAATACCGGACTCATTCACTAACAATTTAATATTTAATTTTGTCTAAACTTTGGGGTTCACTTCAATTCTAGTGATTTTTTTCATGATCAAACCTCCAAAATTAAATATGATTATAAAATACACAAAAATCCTACATTAAAATTATAATGATAATCCAAATAAAATTCAATAACAAAAATTAAAATGATAAAAAAAGTCAATAATTTAACAAAATAAATCCATTAAAACTATTCTTTTCTCAATTTAAATAACAAAATCGGCATAATTTGTTTTCCATAGTCTTTAAGCGAATAATTACCCTTCGACAGGCACCAATCATACATCAAAGAACGCTCACACAATGCATAATACTTAACTATATCGCTCACAGACATGATATCGGATATTTCGCCTTTGGTTTTTCCTTTTGAAACAATCTGTTTAATTAAACGATAATAAAACCTGTTATGGTCTAGTAAAGATTGTTCACCTTTAGTAAGCAATTGACTCGAAAAAAGACGTGTTAAAAGTTCAAGGTCAACACTATTTTCAATCATTTCAAAAAGTTCGGCATTAAGATAAAGCAAAATATCAATGCTTTTCATTTCATCCGAAATTTGATTAGACAACTGCTCATACTTTTCATCAAACAGATATGCCAAAGATCCAAGTAACGCATCTTTACTTTCAAAATAATGATAAAAAGAACCTTTGGAGGTACCTGATTCCCACACTATATCCTCAATAGTGGTGTTCTCATATCCTTTATCGTAAAAAAGTTTCCAAGCAGCCGAAACAATACGTCCTTTTGTGTTCCTAGAATTTTTTCTAATCATAAAAAATTCCCCAAATATAATCTTTGTGTTGATGTTATCATAATTTTTTTCTAATTTCAACATTAATTTGTTGAAAAAGTCAAAATCATAAAGATATCCCCCGATTTTGTACTCGGGGGATAGAAAAAACATCAATCGTCAATTGATTTGTTTGTTGCCAAACTATAAATAGCAATTACGTCATCAGACGGTTTTTTAGAAAGAAGAGTAACGATTATAGATACGGCTGCACCTACTAAAAATCCGGGGACAATCTCATAAACTCCGGTGTTACAGATAACAGGATTGCCAACAGTTCCTGTAAACAAAACAAGCCATGCTATATCAGTAATCGCACCGGCTATGATTCCTGCAACGGCACCTGCATAATTAAATCTTTTCCAGAAAAGAGACAATATAACAACAGGTCCAAACGCAGAACCAAAAAGTCCCCAAGCATTTTCAACCATTGCCATAATATTAGATGCCCAGGATGAAGTAGATTTAAGACCTGAAAGTGCTATTACAAGACCTACAACTGTTACTATCAATACTACAATTCGGCCTACCCAAAGAACTTCTTTATCACTTGCTTTGTCTTTTCTGATAAGCGGTTTATAAATATCACTAGTAAAAGAAGATGAAGCAACAAGCAACTGAGAATCAGCAGTAGACATTGAAGCAGCAATAATTGCCGAAAGAATTATACCGGCAAAGAATCCCGGGAATATGTCGTTTACAATCTTAATGAAAAGATGTTGTTGATTACCCTCAGGGATAAGTGTTGCTGCAAGTGATGCACCATCCTTAGTAAAGAGATAGGTTCTTGCAAGATATGCAATTACAACTGCAGCTCCAAGAGTGATGATGACCCAAATGATTGCAACTGCGGCTGATTTTTTAACCATAGACGGTTTGCCAATTGACATAAATCTGACAAGAATGTGCGGCATACCAAAATAGCCAAGACCCCAGCCAAGACCGGAAATAATATCCTGCCAACTTGCAGTAAAAGGATTAGTATTAAAAGCAACAACACCTTCAGCAAATGCTTCATTATAAGTTGCATCAAAATCACCAACAGAATACATTACAATAGGAACTGCAAGTAAAGCAACCAGCATTAATATGCCTTGGAAGAAATCAGTCCAGCAAACTGCTTTATAACCGCCCATAAAAGTGTAAGTTAAAATAATTAAAGCAAATATTATCATTGCTAATTCTTTATGACCGTTAAACCAAGGAATAACTGCACAAAATACTGCAGTTCCTGCATTGAAAGCAGAAGCAACATAAACTGTGAAAGCAATAAGAAATATTATTGCACATATGACCTTAAGTAAAGAACTTTGTGAAGCAAAACGATTGGTTAAGTATTGAGGCAAAGTGATAGAGTCATTTGACGCTTTTGAAAAGCGACGCAATCTTTTAGCAACCAACACCCAGTTAGTAATGGTTCCTATAGCAAGGCCAATGCCAATCCACACTTTTCCCATACCAAAAGCCAAGATACTTCCGGGGAAACCCATGAGCAACCAACCACTCATATCAGAAGCTTGGGCACTCATTGCTGTAACCCACGGGCCCATAGAACGCCCACCTAAAAAGTAATCTTTTTCATCACTACCTTTGGATTTGAAAAAAAATACAATTCCTATTCCAAGCATTGCAACAAAATAAAAAATAAAAGCCAATATCTGAGACATATTATAATCCCCTTTCAAAATATTTGTTATAATAACACATTTTTAACTAGAATGCAATACAGAACGTGTTCTATATTTGAAAAATATTAAATTATTTTTCTCTTAGAAAATCAAGACTTTTCATTATTATACTAATTTTAAACCGATACTTATCTAATTTTTTCGTTATAATGTTTAATTTTAAAGTCATTACTTGTAAATAAAGAAAAATGGTGATATAATACATAAATAATAAAAATATGAGGTAGTAATTATGACAAAAATTGATATTTTTTCAGGCTTTTTAGGAGCCGGTAAAACAACTTTAATTAAAAAGCTTATAAACGAAGCGTACAAAGGTGAAAAACTTGTTCTTATTGAAAATGAATTTGGAGAAATAGGAATCGACGGCGGCTTTTTAAAAGAAGCCGGCATCGAAATTACCGAAATGAATTCGGGTTGCATTTGTTGCAGTCTAGTCGGAGATTTCGGTGAAGCACTTAAAAAAGTTCTTAATGACTACTCCCCCGACCGTATTTTAATTGAGCCCTCGGGTGTCGGTAAACTCAGCGACGTTATCAGAGCAGTACAGAATATTGATTCGCACGACATAATTCTCAACGGTTTTACAACTGTTGTCGATGCAGGTAAATGCAAAATGTATATGAAAAACTTCGGTGAGTTTTTTAATGACCAGATTAAGCATGCAAGTTCTATTATTTTGAGCCACACCGATAATATTTCAGATGATAAGTTAAATACTGCTGTAAATCTTATTAAAGAACATAATGCAGATGCTACTCTTATTACAACTTCGTGGTCTTCCATTGACGGAAAATTAATTTTAGAAGCCATGGAAAAGAAAAATACTTTAGAGCATGAACTTCACAAACTTGCACACGAAACCGAGCACCACCATCACGACCAAGAATGTGATTGCCATGAGCATCATCACCATGATGAACACTGCGACTGCCACGAGCATGAGCATCACGAACATCATTATGATGAAGACGGTAAATGCTGCTGCGGACATCATCATGATGAGCATGAGCATGAGCATGAACACCACCATCACAGCCACGACGAACATTGTGAGTGTCACGAGCATAATCATGAACATCATCATGAACATGACAAAGAATGTGACTGTGGTTGCCATGAGCACCATCATCACCATCACCACGCTGACGAAGTATTTACTAGTTTCGGCCGCGAGACTACTAAAAAATTCACCGAAGAAGATATTAATAATGCTCTTCTTTCCCTTTCCGATGAACATAAATATGGTTTAGTTTTAAGAGCAAAAGGCATCGTTGAAGGAAAAGACGGCAACTGGATACACTTTGACTATGTACCGGGCGAACCCGATGTTCGTACCGGCAAAGCTGAGATAATCGGTCGTCTTTGCGTTATCGGTTCAAAGATTAATGAACACGAACTAGAAGAATTATTCGGTCTGTGAGGTTATTAATATGGAAATTCCGGTATATTTGTTTACAGGTTTTTTAGAATCAGGTAAAACAAAATTTATACAAGAAACTTTAGAAGATGACCGCTTTAATGCTGGTGAATATACCCTTCTTGTACTTTGTGAAGAAGGTGAAGAAGAATACGAGCCTTCTAAATTCAGCGGTAAGAATGTATTCATCAAAATCGTAGACGAAGTTGAGCAGTTGACTTCTGAACTTTTATCAGGTTGGTTGAAAGAAACCGGCGCTGAACGCGTTATTATCGAATACAACGGCATGTGGACTTTGGACAAACTTTATAACGCCATGCCAAAAAAATGGACTATCTATCAAGAAATGATGTTTGCCGACGCTAACACTTTTGTTAATTTTAACGCTAATATGAGAAGTCTTGTTGTTGACAAATTAAAATCTGCCGAACTTGTTATTTTTAACCGTTATTCAGACAATATTGATAAAATGTCACTTCATAAAATCGTTCGCGGTATTCAAAGAAACAACGCGATTATATATGAATACCTTGACGGCAGCACTGAGCAGGACACTATTGAAGACCCCCTACCCTTTGATATCAACGCTCCTATTATTGAAATAGCAGACACTGACTATGCATTATGGTATCGCGATATGATGGAAGAAACCGAAAAATATAACGGCAAAACAGTTAAATTCAAAGGTCTTTCCGCTAAAGATAAAAAGATGGATGCTAACGAATTTGTAACCGGACGCCATGTGATGACTTGCTGTGCCGACGATATTCAGTACGCAGGTCTTATGTGTAAATGTGCTGATAAGTGCGTTGTTAAAACGGGAGATTGGCTTAATATCACAGCAACAATCTGTATTGAATTTAACAAAGCATACCGAGCAAAAGGCCCTGTTTTAAAGGTTTCTGAATATTCGCTTACTAGCGAGCCGGAAGAAAAGGTTGTAACTTTTTAAATGAAAAGCCGCATCAAAAGATGCGGCTAAACTTTATTTAATATTAGTAATGCTATATGGGTCAATTCCTATTTTTTTAAGCATCTTTGCAAATAGATGAACCGGAAACCCAACAACATTAAAATAGCAACCGTTTATTCCCTCAATAAATAACGATGCCAGTCCTTGAACTGCATAACTACCTGCTTTGTCCATAGGTTCAAGAGTTGCAACATATTTTTCAATCAACTCATCACTTAAATCAGCAAATTTAACATTGGTAACTTCGTGTTCGCTGATAACAACATCATTGTACATCAATGTAACGCCACTGACAACTTCGTGTGATTTACCCGACAGCATTTTTAACATTCCTTTGGCGTCGTTAACATCTTTTGGCTTACCCAAAATTACACCGTCAAGTGTAACCACAGTATCAGAAGAAATAACCAATGTGTCTTTATCCTTTATATCTTCATATACCGCTTTTCCTTTAATAAAAGACAAGTATTCAACTAATTTTAAAGGGTCTTTTATATCACTCGACTCGTCAGTATCTCTGGTAATCACATCGAAATCAATTCCAAGATTCTGCAAAATTTCTTTCCTTCTCGGGCTTTTGCTAGCCAAAACAATTTTCATATAATCACATCCTAAAAAATACAATCGGTTAACCGAAGAAAGAAGGCAAATAATGATAAAAGCAGTTGTTTTTGACCTTGACCATACATTATTTGACCGCTACGAAACACTAAAAAAAGTAGCACCGTTTTTAAAAGATAATTTTAAATTAAACCCTAACCTCAAAGATGACGAAGTTGCTGATATAATGATTAACACCGATAAAAACTTCGTTCACAAGGGTTGGAAAAGGTTGCAGGAAGAAATTGTAAAAACAGATTTATTTTTTCAAGAACTCAAAACTAATGAATACCATGAGTTTGTTATGAGCAAATTTATGGATATTGCAGTGCCGTTTGATTTTACAATACCTATGCTAGAAGAACTAAAAGTTAAGAATTATAAACTCGCACTAATAACTAACGGTATTCCGAAATTACAACGCAAGAAGTTAGAAATGCTACATATTAAAGATTATTTTGATTACATATATGTAGGTGGTGAACATGAAGTTCAAAAGCCTCATATAAAACCATTTTTAGAAACTGCAGACAATTTAAACCTTAAACCTTGTGAATGCGCATACGTCGGAGATAACCCTATAAATGATGTTGATGCATCACGTAAAGCGGGTTACATACCAATACACGTACAGACAACCGGCAACTGGATATTACCCGAAATTGAAAAACCTGAGTATTCAGTCAAGACGGTTGCAGAAGTACCGAAACTTATTGAAAAAATCAACCAAGAGCAATAATTCTTGGTTGATTTATTTTACTTTCACTTATCTTTACGTTGAAGTTTTTTCTTACTTCCGTCAGGATTTTGAATAACTGTATTATCAAGAATACCTACAAGTGAAGCTTTATAAGAATCAATATACTCTCGCCTTAATATTTCTCTTTCCTCTTTTTCGTCCTTTGTTAATTCCCTTTGTCTAGAAATTCTTGTCAATTCACTGATTCTGTCAATTTTCTTTTGTTCCATTTTTATCACCTTTTTAAATATAACACAATATTCTTGTTTTGTGAAGTATAAATTCAATTGAATTATACGAAATAATGATGTATAATAGATTAAATTAAACACATGGCAGGTAAATTATGAGAAAACTACTTCCATTAATAAAAGAATATCGCGGCAGAGCGATATTAGCACCGTTATTCAAACTCATTGAAGCAATATTTGAGTTGTTTGTTCCACTTGTTGTAGCTGATATAATTGATAATGGTATAACATCGGGTGATACAAACTATATTGTATCACGCGGCGTTTTAATGATAGCGCTTGGCATTATTGGGTTTATTTGCGCACTTATAGCACAGTATTTTTCTGCTAAAGTTGCCGTTGGATTCGCAGCGAACGTAAGAAGTGCTTTATTTTATAAAATACAGTCCTTTAGTTTTACACAACTCGATAATTTTGGTACCTCAACCCTCATAACACGTTTAACCGGTGATGTTAATCAGTTGCAAACCGGTGTTAACCTTGCCTTAAGACTATTATTACGTTCACCTTTTATAGTTTTTGGTGCTATGATAATGGCTTTTACAGTTGATGTAAAATCCGCTTTGATTTTTGTTGCAACCATCCCGGCGCTCTTCTTAATCGTTGTGGTTATTATGTCTATTACTGTGCCGTTATATAAAAAGACACAGTCAAATTTGGATAAAGTTTTGCTAAAAACGAGAGAGAATGTTGTTGGTGCTAAAGTTATCCGTGCGTTTTGTAAAGAGCAGGATGAAATTTCAGAATTTAACAATCAAAACGAAACGTTATTAAAACTGCAATTATTCGTTGGTCGCATATCCGCCTTAATGAACCCGCTAACTTATGTTGTCATTAATCTTGCAGTAATTGTAATCGTTTCTTTTGGTGCAAAACAGGTTTATATCGGTGAACTCACGCAGGGACAAGTTGTTGCACTTTATAACTACATGTCACAAATTCTTGTTGAGCTTATAAAACTTGCAAATTTGATAATTACAATTAATAAAGCATTAGCAAGTGCATCTCGAATTGAATCTGTAATGTCTGAAGATAATATTAAAACACTTTGCTCTGATGAACAGAGTGATAAATATATAGAGTTCAAAAATGTATACTTCAATTATTCAAATTCAAACGAATACTCGCTTGAGAATATCAATTTCACAGTAAATAAAGGTGAATCTGTTGGAATTATCGGTCCAACCGGTTCGGGAAAAAGCACATTAATTAACCTGCTACCATGTTTTTACAGCGCAACAAAAGGAACTGTATTGCTTAACGGTATTGATGTAAACAAAATTCCCAAAAATGAACTAAGAAGCAGAATAGGTATCGTACCTCAAAAAAGTGTTTTATTCAAAGGAAGCATCCGCGATAATCTTCTGTTAGGTGGAAAAAAAGCAACCTACGAAGAATTATTAATTGCTGTTGATACTGCTGTAGCAAGCGAAATTATCGACAAAAAGGGCGGTCTTGATGCTCTGATTGAACAAGGTGGAAGAAATCTTTCAGGCGGCCAAAAGCAACGTCTTTGCATTGCACGCGCATTAGTTGGAAACCCTGAGATACTTATACTTGACGATAGTTCTTCGGCTCTTGATTTTGCAACCGAAGCAAAATTGCGAAATAATATAAATAATCTATCTTATGAACACACCGTTTTTATCATATCACAGCGTGTTTCTTCGATTATGCACTGCGATAAAATTATAGTAATTGAAGACGGTAAAATCGTTGGTATAGGCAAACACGATGAACTCAAACATCAATGTAATGTATACAGTGATATTTGCAGTTCACAACTCTAAAAGGAGGAAGAATTATGAATAAATCCACCTTTTCAGAAATCTTATTATTGTTAAAGCCTCATAGATTTTTGGTAATAATATCATTATTTCTTTCATTGATAAGCGTTGTACTTTATTTGATTCTGCCTATTTTTATCGGTAATGCAATTGACATGATTGTTGGATTAAATAACGTTAACTTCGCAAAAATCAGTGAAATTCTTGGATTAGCGTTGATATGTATAGCAATTAACACGGTTATTCAGCGGACGATTAACGTTATTAATAATAAAATTACCTATAATTGTGTGCACAATATCAGGAAATTGGCATTTAGTAAAATTCAAGTACTTCCCTTTTCTTATCTTGATAGACACCCTGCCGGTGATATTGTTAGCCGTATTATAAATGACGCAGACACTTTTGCTGACGGTCTTCTTTTGGGATTTAGTCAATTGTTTTCAGGAGTTCTGACTATATTAGGAACACTGATTCTTATGATTTATATTAATTGGAAGATAGCCATAATAGTCATTGTATTAACACCGGTTTCGCTGTTAGTGGCAAAGTTTATCGCTACAAGGACACATGATATGTTCCGTCTTCAGGCAGAAACCAAAGGAGTGCAAACCGCTTATATAGATGAGATGGTATCAAATCAAAAGGTCATAAAGGCTTTTTCTCACGAAGCAAAAGCACAAGAAAAATTTGACACTATTAACAAAGAACTTGAACAATATTCTTTAAAAGCCACCTTTTATTCTTCGATGGTTAACCCTTCAACACGTCTCATTAATGCAACTATATACGCCATTATCTGTCTTATTGGCGCAATTTTTGTTATTAATAACCCTCTGTTTACAGTTGGTTCTTTGTCGGTACTTTTAAGTTATGCCGGTCAGTTTGCAAAACCTTTTAATGAAATATCAGGTGTTATAACCGAACTTCAAAACGCTTTTACCTGCGCCGAAAGATGTTTTATACTAATAAACGAAAAATCTCAAACTTCCGATGCGGATAATAAAGAGTTAGAAAATGCAGAAGGCAACTTTGATATTGAACACGTTGATTTCTCCTACTCAAAAGACAAACCTCTAATTAAAGATTTAAACCTTAATGTAAAACGCGGACAACGAATTGCCATAGTTGGTCCTACAGGCTGCGGCAAAACAACATTTATTAACCTGCTTATGAGGTTTTACGATGTATGCGACGGCGCAATATTTATTGATGAACACAATATAAATGATATAAAACGACACTCTTTACGTTCTAACATCGGTATGGTTTTGCAAGAAACGTGGTTAAAGACAGGTACTATAAGAGAAAATATAACAATGGGCATTAAGAATGCAACCGATGAAGACATTGTTAATGCTGCTAAAGCCACACATGCCCATAGTTTTATAAAGCGTTTACCTAACGGGTATGATACTGTTATCGGTGAAGATGGCGGAAATCTTTCAGAAGGACAAAAACAGTTGTTATGTATTACACGTGTAATGCTTTCAAAACCGCCTGTTTTAATCCTTGATGAAGCAACTTCATCCATTGACGTAAGAACTGAACAATACATTCGTCGAGCATTTGATAAGCTTATGGAAGGCAGAACAAGTTTTATTGTTGCACACCGTTTGTCTACCATAAAAGAAGCTGATATTATTCTCGTTATGAAAGACGGTAATATCATCGAACAAGGCAGTCACGATTACTTAATGAATCAAAAAGGCTTTTACTACGAACTTTACAACAGTCAATTTGCAGTTCAGAACTAAAATAACCGTCTCTTTGCCGAAGTGTTCGTAAGGACACTTGGGCAGTTTTATTCGCCTTGTGGCGAGTGATATTGCTTTGCAGTGATATTTGAACTTCGTTCAAGTGATATTGCCTTCGGCAGTTTATGGCGAATAAAATATCACTAAAACCGTAGGTTTTAATATCACGATTGCTGTCGGCAATCATATCACTCTTTGCGTAGCAAAGAATATCACTATATAAAAATTACTACCCGAAAAAGAGTTTTATTCTTTCTTCTTCGGGCAGTTTTGTCTTATACTGTCACAAGCAGGGAATTTGTGTGCCAAATTCCGTTTTTATTAAAGATAACCGCCCTTAGCAACCCTGCTCTTTCGAGACGGTTATTTTATAAACTTTCAAGAACTTTTAATATAAAATTATATGTTCTTTCACAAGATGCTAAATCCAATTTTTCTTGACACGTATGAATATCTTGAATATTAGGACCTATCGACACACAGTCAAGTCCCGGGATTTTATCGGATAAAATACCACACTCAAGTCCGGCGTGAATAACATCGACTTTAAGTTCGGCATTAAACATATCTTTATAAATTTCGCACATTTTATCGCGCAAAACAGAGTTATTTCTAAACTCCCATGCGGGATAACGGTCGAAGAAATTTACATTCATATTGTGTTTTTTACAAGTACGAGTCACTGACAAAGAAAGCTCATCTAAATCATCATTTACAGAACTTCTAAGTAAAGAAACACCTTTAAAATCACCGTTTTCATAATTAGCAACACCAATATTAAGTGATGTTTCAACTAAAGTTCTATCAGCAGAAGTGTAACTTACAATACCATCAGGGATACTACATAAAAACTCTATAAGTTGCTTGCTATCATCAGCATTTAGAGTAGATGTTTCTTGATTATTAAAGAAAGTGAGATTGATTTGAGGGTTATCATCTTGTGACACAGCACATGCTTTGATTTCGTTCAAACAATCTTCAACAACGTCTTTAATAACATGAACATTATTTTCAGGTACATAAATAATTGCCTCTCCGTTAAACGGGATTGCGTTCATCTTGTTACCACAGTTAAAACTGACTAACAAACAACCGAATTCTAATAAACGATGACAAGCCTTACTAAGTAATTTTACACCGTTTAATCTATTTTTATGAATATCAGCACCCGAGTGACCGCCTGCAAGACCGCTTAGAAAAAGTTTTACTGTGGTGCCTTTAACCAACATAGGCTCAAACAAACAAGAATATGCCGCAGTTAGACCGCCTGCACACCCCGATAGAAGAACACCCTCTTCTTCAGAGTCGATATTTATCATAATCCTGCCGTCGAGCATTGTACCATCAAGAGCCTCGGCTCCGTAAAGACCTGTTTCTTCATCGGTTGTAAGCAAAATTTCAAGCGGAGGATGCTTTAAAGTCTTGTCTGCAATAATCGACAAAGCAAAAGCAACAGCAATTCCGTCATCTCCACCCAAAGTTGTTCCGTCGGCACGAAGATAACCGTCTTCATAAATAAGTTTTAAAGGGTCTTTTTCAAAATCGTGGTCAGAGTTTTGAGATTTTTCGCACACCATATCCGTATGACCTTGCAGGATAACGGTAGGATGGTTTTCAAAACCGTCAGAAGCGCTACACTTTATAATTACATTTCCGATGTTATCTATAATTGCACAGCAACCGTGAAAAATTGCAAAATCTCTGCAAAATTCTGCAATTTTTCTTGTGTTTCCCGATCCATGAGGAATAGTACAAATGTGTTCAAATATAGAAAGATAATCGGTTTTCAGGTTATGCATTAATGGTACCTCAAATTTTTAAAACTGATTTTAAAGCATCAACTTTATCTGTAACTTCCCATTTAACCCCAAGTTCCTCGCGACCTAAATGACCGTATGCTGATAGATTTGAATAAATCGGAGAACGCATATTAAAGTTATCAATAATAGCCGCCGGTCTTAAATCAAATACTTTATCAACTGCAGCTGACAATTCTTCATTAGAAACTTTGCCTGTGCCAAAAGTATCAATCATAACCGAAACAGGTTTTGCAACACCAATAGCATATGCCAACTGAACCTCACATTTATCAGCCAGACCCGCTGCAACGATATTTTTTGCAACATATCTTGCGGCATAAGCAGCCGAACGGTCAACCTTTGTCGGGTCTTTTCCACTGAAAGCACCGCCGCCGTGACGCGAATAACCGCCGTATGTATCAACAATAATCTTTCTACCGGTAAGACCTGTATCTCCTTGAGGACCGCCAATTACAAAACGGCCGGTAGGATTAATAAAAATTTTAGTTTTTTCATCAAAAAGTTCTGCAGGAATAATAGGCTTAATAACCTTTTCAAGAATGTCATAGCGTAAAGTTTCGAGTTCAACAGTTTCAGAATGTTGACTTGAAACAACAACCGCTTCTATTCTTACCGGTTTATCGTCATCATATTCAACAGTAACCTGAGTTTTACCATCGGGACACAAATAATCTAAAGTACCGTCTTCCCGAACTTCAGTAAGTCTTAACGCAAGTTTATGAGCAAGCGAAATTGGGAGAGGCATGAGTTCAGCAGTTTCGTTACATGCAAAGCCGAACATCATACCTTGGTCGCCGGCACCGTTTAAGTTGTATGCATCTTCCTCACCGCCTTTAAGTTCCAAAGAACGGTCAACACCGAGTGCTATATCGGGTGACTGCTTATCAATAGCGGTAAGCACAGCACATGTGTTGCCGTCAAAACCTTGAGAAGGATGGTTGTAACCGATATCACAAACGGTTTTTCTGACAATAGCGGGAATATCAACCTTAGCAGTAGTGGTGATTTCACCCATAACTGTAACTACACCTGTAGTGCAAAACGTTTCGCAAGCAACACGGGCATTTGGATCCTCAGCGATAATTGCATCGAGAACTGCATCTGATACACTGTCACAAACTTTATCAGGATGACCTTTAGTAACCGATTCAGAAGTAAAAAGATGTTTAGACATATAAATTTCCTTTCTTAAAAAACAAAACCGCCTCGGACAGAAGCGGTTTAAAATAAACCTCATCTTCCGGTAAAAACCGTCTGGATTTAGCACCTTGAAAAAACAGGTTGCCGGGCGTCGCAGGGCCAGTCCCTCAGCCACTCTTGATAAGGAAACTATTTAATTTACGTTCGAATTATAACATAAAAATTTAAAATGTCAAGACTTATTTCCTTTAAGAATTGGAGATAATTTTTTATAACATAAGAAACAAATTAGTGCACTTGCCAAACCTTTAACAAAAGTAAACGGCAAATTAAAAATTAAAAGTGCTTTAACAAGTGTGTCAGCATACGGCAAAATTGTTGAATACATACCGATAATCACTTCATAAGGCATAAATACTTTAGCGTAAAAAGGATATACAATAAAATAATTAGTGAACACACCAATAACCGACATAGCAAATGAACCAATAACTGTACCTATTACTGCAGATTTAATACATTTTTTACGCATATAGATGTAACCAGCAGTTAACACATAAACAGAACCTAAAAGAAAATTAGAAAGTTCACCAACACCGCTTGTTGAAGTATTAAAAATTAAATGTAACAAATTTTTAAAAAAGCAAACTGCAACGCCATACCAAGGACCTAATGCAAATGAAGTAATAATTGCGGGTAATTCGGAAAAATCGAACTTAATAAAACTTGGGACTAAAAATACAGGAAAATTTAGAACCATAAGTACAAATCCTATAGCACTCATAAGAGAAACAACAGTAATTTGTCTGATGTTGATTTTTTTGTTTAACATAAAATAACCTCCAAAACAAAAGCCTCGGAACATAACCATTCCGAGGCATAAAAATACAGAAAATAAGAAAATCTTCTACCATCCGGACTCTAACCGTCGGCTTTGGAATTTCACCAAATCAACCAAAAAGGCTCGCGGGCTGTACCGCCGGTGTGGAATTTCACCACGCCCCGAAGAATATTGTTTTTATTATTATATTACCAAAAACACTAATTGTCAACTAAGAAATACAACGCATACAACTATAGCCTGAAAAACCATTAATAAAGGGATACCTACAGAAAAAAGTATTTTTTTAGTTTTATGGTGAAAAACATGCATGGCAATATATACAGCAACACTGCCGCCTATCAACGCGCAGAAATATATGGCACCTTCCGGTACACGTTTTTTTCGATGTTTTGCTCTACTTTTGTCATTACCGACAACGAAAAAAGAAATCAAAGAAATTAATACCAAATAAATAATTACATATAACAATTAATTTACGCCCTTCCAACATTTAGTTGTTGAGTTTTCCAATAAATTATACTATAATATTACAGTAATATCAAGTACTGCTGTTTGTTGGATTTTAGGAGTAAAAAATGAATGCATTAAAACAAAAACTACTCATAATAATACCGATTCTTCTTTCTGTTTCACTCATACTGACCAGTGTATTTATAATAATCGAGAAAAAGACAGAGAGTAAATCAAATGAAACTATAGCGAGTATCTCTGAAGTTGTCTCTTCTGAACTTATAGAAAACAATGAGTTTATACCTCAATTCGGAAGTTACGTTAAAGACATACCAAACAGCATAAGAGCAGCTAAAATTATACCTGAAATTGATTTTTTAATTAGCGGTGAAAGCATATCGGATACAAAAACAAAATTAGATGAAATAATAAAAAATTTATCCGACTGCCGTTTTAACACGATTAATGTTGTTGCGAATACTGAAAATATTGCTATCTTTGATGCTGACGGCTTTGCAAACGAAAGCGACGATTTACTTCAATATATTTACAAAACGGCACACACTCTAAATATGCACGTAATGGTAACTGTTGACCTTGGAGCTTTAGCTGTTAATTCTGTTATTAATGATTATGACGTTGAAAACATTGCAGAAATTTTAAAGTCTGATAGTCTTATTCTTTATTCGGATATGATAGTATTTGACAATTATTATGTGGTTTCTAAAGATAACAGAAGTATTGCCAAACTGTCGGAAACAATTAAAAATTACTGTATTTCAATAGTAAGAAATGATTCAAGCATTTACATTGGAGTTGCAGCCGAAGGATTTTTTGAACCAACTGAAGAAAACTCAAAAGATTATAACTATGTAATAGAAGGTTCTGCTGACCTTAAACTATGGACAAGCAACAATTATATAGATTTTATATATGTTTCTCTTCCCTATTCTATCGATGACAAACAACTTAATTTTAAAAAAGGTATCGAACTATGGGATAAGGAGTTTTCTGAAATAACTGATTTATATTTTGAAATTAATTATTCAAAATACGGCAGTGATAAAAATTGGAGCAAACCGGATGTCATTGTTGAACAACTGATAACCTTAAACAAAAAACATGGGCTTAATTTTGGTTTTGACAGTTTTCAAAAGTTTGTTAATGACGCAACCGAATGCCGTCCTGCTGTTTTGAAATATTTAAAAGGCGAAATGGTCGGTAATTATATTTTAAAAGACCTGTCTATCAGCGCACCAGAAAAATTAAAATTTACAACGTATCAAAATCATGTTGCAATTTTAGGCGCTTCCGACCCCGAGTTCAGTTTAACTTTAAACGGACAAGTAGTTGAGCGAAATGATTTGGGCTATTTTTCACTTGACCTTGATTTAGAGGTTGGACTTAACACTTTTAAAATCACTCACAAAGGCGTTACCAAAACTTTTAAGATAACATATAAAAAAGTTGTTATTAAGGAAATTACACCTGATACAGCAGTTAAACTTGACGGTGGTTCAACACTTGCGGTAAGTACAGTTGCCTTGTCGGGAAGCACTGTGACAGCTACTCTTAACGATACCGAACTAACACTTTCAGAAGACCCGATATATGATGAATTGGGACAAAGAACCGAGTACAGTAATTACAACGGTATGTTTGTCATGCCTATAGTTTATGATGAGGATAAAAATATTGGCAATGTTAGCTTTAAAGCGGTTTCTGAGTATGGAACCGAAACCAAAACAGGCGGAAAAGTTACAATAATAAAATCCGAGAGGCCCGTTGTTGAACCCGATCCGAACCCTGAACCCGCACCGCTGCCTGAAGGCGGAGATTATGTTGATGTAGGTAACAAACTTATTGCTGAGGTGGTTGCCGACCAAGCCGAAACCTTTAATATTAATGACTATGACCGTTCAAGACCAACAAATAACTATCTTCCTAAAGGCACAGTTGATTACTGCTCTGAAACCACCACTAAATACGGAAAATCAACATTAAGAACATTAAGATTTGGCAGAACAGTTTACAATACTCATAATGGCGATTCTCCGATTAAAACATACGAGGGTACCCTGCCCGACCATAATGAAGTATCGCTTGTTAGTATTGATAATGGTGGAAAATACACCACTTTAACTCTTGATGTTTTATGGAAAGCACCTTTCTTGTTTGACTTGCTTGAACAAAAATATAAACGTAATAAGCTTTATGACAGTAACCGCGATTTTACGTTAAATGCCGTAACTTTCTCTTATATTGACATTACTTTCACTTACTGTACGATAACCGAGGGTGATGTTATATTTGAAAACAACCCACTTTTCAGCAGCGGCGAATGGATTAAAAACGAGGGTGACTATACATTAAGGTTGTACTTAAACAATGTTGGAGATTTTTACGGCTGGAAAGCAGAATACAACAATGACGGACAACTTGTATTTTCCTTCCTTAATCCTGCCAAAATATCCGAGGACTCAACTAATAAGTATGGTTATTCTTTAAATGGTGTTACTATTGTTATTGATCCCGGACATGGCGGTAAAGACCCAGGTTCACTTGGATTCATTAAAGATAAAATAGAGATTAACGGCGAAATGATTCAAGTTAATGAGAATTATCTTAATATGTTGCTTGCCAACAAACTTAAGAGTGAACTCGAGAGTATGGGTGCAACTGTATATATGACTCGCTATGACTATAGTACTACACTTGATGAAACTGAGCGCATGGCTATTGCACGCTCATATAACCCCGATTTTATTGTTTCAATTCACCGAAACGCAAGTAGTGAATCTACAACGCCTAACGGCTTCAATACATACAATTTTAACGCGTATTCATGGAATGCTGCAAACCTCATGTATGACGCTACGGCAAAAGAAAACCTATATCCTGTCAGCAAGTGGAGTGGAGTAAAATCTCATATTTTCTTTATGAGCCGAATAAGTGACTGCCCTGTTGTTTTGACCGAAAACGGTTTTATGACTAACAAACAAAACTTTGAAAAAATTATACTCGACGAGTTTAATCAAAAATGTGCTGTAGCCTTAGCACAGGGTGTCCTTGATTATTTTAAATCAATACAATAGTTTAAAGCGGAGTTTAAATTAACTTTTAAATTCCGCTTGATTTTTAAAAAACTTTTTCAAGTTCTTTTTTTAGTCTTGCAATAATACGTTTTTCAAGCCTTGAGATATATGATTGCGAAATGCCCAGAATATCTGCAACTTCCTTCTGTGTATGCTCTTTGCATCCACCAAGTCCGAAACGCATATTCATTATAGTTCTTTCGCGGTTATTAAGTTTAGATATATAGTTATTGAGCAATTTGTGTTCATCTTCTTGTTCAACTCGAACTCCTACTTCATCGCCGTCACTTCCCAAAACATCTGATAGCAACAATTCGTTACCGTCCCAATCAACGTTAAGCGGTTCGTCAATTGAAATTTCGGTCTTAAGTGCAGTAGTTTTACGCATATACATAAGAATCTCATTTTCTATACATCTTGATGCATACGTTGCTAACTTTATATTTCTTTCAGGACAAAATGTATTTACTGCTTTGATTAGTCCTATTGTACCTATAGATATCAAGTCCTCGATACCGGCACCTACTGCATCAAATTTTCTTGCTATGTATACAACAAGTCGTAAATTGTGAACTATAAGTTTTTCTCTTGCATATCCATCTCTTTCGGTTCTAAGTAAAGATATTATATTTGCCTCTTCGTCTGCCGAAAGCGGAGGTGGTAATGTTTCGGGACCGTTTATGTAATAACTAGTACTGCCAAGTCCTAATTTTTTTAATATATTTCTTATTATAAGTGAAATTTTTGTACTGATAATAATCATGCTTTTCTCCTTACATAAGTATAGAATCGGGAATAATAAAATCATAATCGTCATTAAATTCGCTGTCACTTATTACAGCAACAACCGATAGAAATTCTTTATTTTGATTTTCTTTATGTAGAATCATTTTATCCAGTCTTATGCCCGGCATCAATTTTTCACCTGAAACTGTATTGACGGCTGTAATCCTGAATTTTCGCTTTAATTCGTTACTCTGAGGTTCTTTTAGCATCAGCATACCCTCTGTATCAATTGCGCCAAAAAGCAAAACTGAAGTGATTTTATCAATAATTATCATAACATTATTTCCAAAAGCATCTTGTAACGTGTGTCCTGTATCAACCATTGCATTTTTTCTTATTGATTGATCGTTGATAAATAAAGTAACTTCAACCCTTTTTGCGGTTGGCGCATTTAAAGAAGATAATTTTGATAACAGCATAAATAAAAAATAGAATATTATTGTTAATGTTATTAAAATCAATGGAGAAATATTGAAATATACAACACCGTTATAAACTGATAACCTTTGAGGCTTAAAAATAAACCATACAGCCATCATGACACCTGCGTACAAAAAAGAAATTGCAAAGAAACTTATTGTCCATCTTAGAAACATTTTAAAATTCTTATAACCATTACAAATTAATGCAACCGTTATCGCAGGCAACAATTTTATTAATAATTCAATTAAAATGTTTAACTTAGGAAGAAATATAAACAATGAAAACAGCGAAGAAATAATTGCTGCAAAAATATTTGTCTTTAAGTTCGTATTTGTTTTTAAGAAAAAAGATGTAATACGAATAAGAAAAAAATCAACAATAAAGTTTATTGTCAAAAGAATATCAACGTAAATTACCATGTGAATCACCAACATGATAATTATACAATCTTAAAAACGCAAATTATGTCAAACTAAGGATTATAAAAAAATAAACTATCTCACCTACTAGATGAGATAGTTATTTTAAACAAATAATATTAAAACTATTGCAACCATTATCATAACAAATGTAATTGATGCAGCTATTATTGAGTTGCGCTTTGAACTTTTATCTTTCTTTCTTAAATATCCTTGTTTATAATCAGTTCGATTATCAAGGATATATGAACACAAAATTCTATCAGCTTCAGCTTTTAATTCCTTTTCACACTCATTACGGTCATTTCTTACATAAAATACTGCTTTTTCAAAAATATCGCTTCCCGTGTTATTTACTTCAATGATTTTTTTGCTTATTCCTCGTATCATAATTATACCTCCAAACATACAACTAATGATTGTCAAAAAATCAGCAATATATACCTTAAAAGTCATTTTTTTGTCAAGTGTTTTTTATAGAATTATACGTTTTGTAAATCTTGGTTTACATAATTCTTGTGGATAACTGTGTTAATAAATCTAAGAACTTGCATGTTTAATGGCTAATTTTGCCCAAAAACACATAATTCGGCATATTATGTAACCCTACAAAGTGTAGTTTTTTCCTATTGACAAAATTTTCAAGTATAAAGAAGATTGATTTATAAAAATAAGAATGATAGAATAAAAATGCAAGGAGATGATTAAATTTGCACCAACCCAATGCTTTATTTTTAGACGGGAATATAGTTGTATCAGGTGTAGAAAATTTTGACCTTGAACAAACGCTTGACTGCGGTCAAGCTTTTAGGTGGTCAGCTATTGATGAAAACACCTGGCAAGGTATTGCAAACAAACGCCTGATGAAAATAAGCCATAAAAATAAAATTATAACGTTGTATGATACTACAATTGATGAGTATGAACTTTTTTGGCATAATTATTTTGATTTTGACCGTGACTACGGAAAAATAATCTCAACAATTTCCAAAGATAAGACTCTAAAGATTGCTGCTAACGAAAATAACGGCATCAGAATTTTAAATCAAGACTCTTGGGAGGCACTTTGTTCTTTCATAATATCGCAAAACAACAATATTCCGCGTATTAAAGGTATAATCGAGCGTTTATGCGAAAACTTTGGCGAAAAAATGAAGGACGATGTCTATACCTTCCCCACTGCGCAAAAAATCGCCACTCTCAGTATTGACGACCTTGCTGTGATTCGTTGCGGATTTAGAGCAAGATACATAATAGACGGTGCAAAAAAATATTCAAGCGGTGAAATTGATTTAAATTTAATTAAAAATGCCGATATTGATATCGCTCGCAACGAGCTAATGAAGATAACAGGTGTTGGTGTAAAGGTTGCCGATTGCACATTATTATTCGGATTTGGAAGAATTGACGCACTGCCAAAAGACGTTTGGATAAAGCGCGCTATTGAAGAATATTTTAATGGCGAATTTCCAAAATGTGCTCTACCCTATGCCGGAATTGCACAGCAATACCTTTTTAATTACATAAGAAAAGAAAGCATAAAAAAATAAAGGCTCATTGAGCCTTTATTTTTTGCTTATATTTTAATATTTTTAATACCGATTCATTAATCCTGTCTTCGGATATATCACCATTTTCAACAGCGCTAATGATAGCGTCTGCACATTCTTTTACGTTTGATGGCATGAGAATAATATCAACACCTGCTTGCACAGATAACACTGAACTATCTTTGCAAGTATAATTTTTAGAAATAGCGCCCATTTTCATGCTATCGGTTACAATCAAACCCTTGAATTTTAAATTTTCTTTCAAAATGCCTGTTATCGCATCGAAAGATAATGAAACAGGAACATCAGAACCAATAACATTTGGCAATGATATGTGTGATACCATAATCATATCAATTTTATTTTCAACTGCCGCTTTAAAAGGAATTAACTCACACGCCATCAATTCATCTAAACTTTTGTCAGTGTATGCATAACCTTCATGGGTATCAGATAACGTTGCACCATGACCCGGAAAATGCTTAAAAGTTGCTAAAACATTGTTAATATTTAAACCCCTTGCATAGCTCAAAGCTAAAGAACTAACTTCTTGCGGGTCGTCAGAAAAAGCACGGTTACCGATTACAGTGTTGTTAGGGTTAGATAAAACATCGGCAACGGGAGCAAAATCAACGTTAAATCCTAATTCGAAAAGATATTCACCTATAGTATAACCAACGTTATAAGCAGCATCTTTACTTTCGATTTTGTTCATATTAGGAAAACGCTTAACATTAAAGTTATCGTCTGCAGCAATTCTTGTTACACGTCCACCCTCTTCATCGACGCATAAAAACGGCAAGAGGCCGGCTTTATTTTGACTAACAGAACTAATACTTCTGAGCAATTCTTTAACCTGTTCTTTGTCTTTTATATTTTCTCCAAAGAAAATAAAACCACCAACAGGATAATCATTAAAGGCGGATATGAAAGAATCACCAACAGCAATAACGCCATGATTACCAACCATGTCATCCGGAGATGAAATAATCATTTGACACACTTTTTCTTTTAATGACATATCATTCAAAATTGATAAAATTTCGTCATTAACGTCATCGGTGTTATCGCTTGTAACCTCGGTCCATGACAATTCAGATATGTCGTTTTCTGAAACTAAACTATCAAATTCACCGGTATTAGTTTTACCACTGCAGGCTGTAGTTAAAAGCAGCAATAACAATGCTATTAAAACATATACAACTTTTCTCATAAATAACTTAAATATCATTTTTAATGATATCTTCATAAGATTCACGTTTAATAATTACACGTGATTCGCCGTTGTTAACCATAACTGCTGCGGGACGACGTATGCGATTATAATTGCTTGCCATCGAGTAGTTATAAGCACCTGTTGTGAGCACGGCTAAAGTATCGCCAACCTCGGGTGTTTGCATGGGTGCATTTTCTTGAATAAGGTCGCCACTTTCACAACACTTACCTGCGACAGTAGCAACAAAATTTTTAGGATTACCCGTTTTGTTGGCAATTTCAATGGTGTAATCAGCATTATAAAGTGCATATCGTGGATTATCAGCCATACCGCCGTCAATCGACACATAGGTTCTGATATCTTTGATGGTTTTAACATTACCGACAGTATAAAGCGTAATCCCGGCAGGAGCAACTATTGAACGACCTGGTTCAATAAAAATCTTAGGCACAGGGAAATTTAACACTTCTGCTTGCTTTTTTAGTGCAACGGCTGTACTCTTCATGTAATCTTTAAAAGGAATTTGTGTGTCAGATTCAAGATACTTTACACCAAAACCACCGCCTAAATTAAGTTCACCCAATGTTACACCACAACGTTCACGTATTGCATACATAAACGCAAGCATAACTTCGGCAGCCTCCATAAACGGCTTTGTTTCACAAACTTGTGATGCGATATGACAATGAAAACCGTGAAGTTTAATGTTTGCATAATTCAGTGCTTTTTCTGTTGCTTCAACAGCCTCACCGTTTTCAAGAGCAAAACCAAATTTCGAATCAATTTGACCTGTACGGATATAATCGTGAGTATGGGCATCAATACCGGGTTTAATTCTAAGAACAATATTAGCGATTTTACAGTTTGATGAAGCCACTTCATTCACAGTTTCAAGTTCGGTCATATTGTCAACAACAATTCTGCCCACACCACTGACTATTGCATATTCTATTTCGTCTAAAGATTTGTTATTACCATGGAAAAAGATATTTTCAGCATTAAAACCTGCAGATAAAGCGGTATAAAGTTCACCACCCGATACTACATCGCAACCAAGACCTTCTGACTGCACAATACGGTACATTTCCTTGCATGAAAAAGCCTTGCTTGCATAAAGAACTAAACCGTTACCGCCATAAAACTCATCAATAGACTCTTTAAATTCGCGGCAGGTTTTTCTGATAAGTGCTTCGTCAAAAACATATAGCGGAGTACCGTATGTTTTAGCGAGTTCAACTGTATCAACACCGCCTATTGTTAAATTTCCATTCCGGTTTACACCTAAACATTCACTAATCATTTTTTTCACCCAAAATATTAATTTCTTCTAACATCTGACGCAAAATGTCATTACCTTCGCCCGTAGTCGCAGAAAACTCAACAAACGGAACATCACCAACGAAAGACATTTCACTTTGTAACATTTCCCTGTTCTGCTCACGTTCTGATTTGTTGAGTTTATCACATTTTGTAAGCACAACAACAAAATTAAAACCGCTGTCTTTAAGAAAATGCAACATATCAATATCGTCTTTAGTTGGTTTATGACGAGCATCTATAAGTTGAAAAACAAGCCTTATATCACGCTCTGAGCCAAAATAGCCCTCCATAAGTTCGGACCAGCGCAATTTTTCATCGCGTGAAACCTTGGCAAAACCGTATCCGGGCAGGTCAGCCATTCTAACATTTTCACAACGGAAAAAGTTCACCGTTACAGTTTTACCGGGTTTATTACTAATGCGAGCAATTGACTTTCTGCCAAGTAAACGGTTAATAAGTGAAGACTTTCCAACATTTGAATGACCTGAAAAGCATACTTCAGGCAAATCACATGGCAATAAACCTTTAGAAGTACCTGCTGATGTTTCAAAAACAGCGTTATTGTAATTCATAATATTCCTCTCAAAACTTTTAAATACTGCAGTTTACCTTAGTTTCAACAGTTTTTTTATCGGACATGAATATATCACTGTCTGACTGCTTTTTACAAGGTAACGAAGTAAGTGCAATACTCAAAACCTCGTCAACATTTTCAACGGGTATAAATTTTACATTTTGTTTAACTACATCATCAACGTCGTCAAGGTTAGGCACATTGTCTTTAGGAATTAAAACGGTTTTAACTCCCGATTTATAAGCCGCCATGCACTTTTCTTTAAGGCCGCCAATTGGCATTACTCTTCCACGAAGCGAGATTTCACCTGTCATGGCAACATCACGCTTAACAGGAATGTCACAAAGAGCCGAAACAAGTGCAGTATACATAGTAATACCGGCAGAAGGACCATCTTTAGGTACTGCAGCTTCGGGTGCATGAATGTGAATATCAAGTTTTTTATAAAATTCTTCATCAATTCCAAAAATTGCAGCACGGCTTCTTACAACAGTAACAGCAGTTTTAGCCGATTCTTTCATAACATCGCCCAATGAGCCTGTTAAATTGAGTTGACCTGTACCGGGAACGCAAGCAACCTCTAACTGCATAATCTCACCGCCAACGCTTGTCCAAGCAAGACCGTTAACAACACCAATTTCGTCCTTTTCAGAAACGGTATCGGGTCTGAATTTTTCAGTGCCGAGATATTCTTTTACAATCTCAGGCGTTACTTTAACAGAATCCCTTTCGCCCGAAACAATCTTAGCAGCCGACTTACGGCAAATAGACGCAATTATTCTGTCAAGACGGCGAACACCTGCTTCACGAGTATAAGCATCAATAATCTTATAAATACCGCTATCGGTAAACTTTACCTCGTTATTTTTAAGTCCGTTAGCCGAAATCTGTTTCTTTATAAGATGATTTTTAGCAATTTTAAACTTATCTTCTCTTGTATAACTTCCAAGTTCAATAAGTTCCATTCTGTCGCGCAAAGGAGCAGGAATATTAGATGCATCGTTTGCAGTAGTAATAAACAAAACGCGGCTTAAATCAAAAGGCATATCAATATAACGGTCATGGAAGTTTGCGTTTTGCTCACTGTCAAGAATCTCAAGCATCGCAGATGACGGGTCACCTTTATAAGAAGAACCCAACTTATCAATTTCGTCAAGCAAAATAACAGCATTGGCAGCACCGGCAGTTTTTACAGCATTGATAATTCTACCGGGCATTGCACCGATATATGTCTTGCGGTGGCCACGCATTTCAGATTCATCGGTAACACCGCCGAGCGATATTCTTGCATATTTTCTACCCATACATTCGGCAATCGAACGAACAATTGACGTTTTACCGACACCTGGAGGACCAACAAGACAAATTATCTGACCTTTAATATCGGGCACGCGACTGTAAACCGCCAACATTTCAATAATTCTTTCCTTAACCTTTTCGAGGCCATAATGGTCACGGTCAAGAACTTTGCGTGATTTATTAAGATTAATCTTACCCTCGGTATAAACGCCCCAAGGAAGTGACAAACAAGTATCAATATAATTTAATACAACAGTTGCCTCGTGCGAGCCTGAAGGCATTTTTGCGAGTTTTTCTACCTCTTCGGTAAGACGATTCTTAACATCTTCAGAACATTTAAGAGCAGAAATGCGTTTTAAATAATTCTCACGTTCAGAATCAGGGTCGCTTTCACCGTATAACTCATCATTGAGTACCTTTAACTGTTCTCTTAAGTAATACTCGCGCTGATTTTCTTCGATTCCTGCACGGACTTTTTCGTTGATTTTAGCGTCAATAGAAAGTATTTCTTTTTCACGTTTAAGTAACGAAATAACAAGTTTCAAGCGTTTTTGAGTGTCGTTTTGTTCTAAAATATACTGTTTATCGTCAACTTCAACATGAATATTATGTGTAATAAAATCAGCAAGTTTACCCATGTCATCCGAAGACATAACGGTCATTATAACATCGGGTGAAAGTTTGGGCGCCAATCTTGCAAACTCATCAAAAGCATTTTTAGCATTGCGTATAAGCGCATCTTTATAAACAGGACGGCATTTTACGGGCGCATCATCTATTTTTAAAATATCTGAATACAATGACGGTGTAGAAGCTGTAATACCAAGGCACTCAGCACGGTAGCAACCTTCTACTAATACACGAACTGTGTCGCCCTGCAAACGTAAAATTTGTTTTACTTTGGCAACACAGCCAATATCATACAAATCTTCACGCTTAGGGTCATCAGCCGAAATGTTTTTTTGTGTTAGTAAAAATATGTACCTATTAGAAGTCATAGCGATATTAACCGCCTCAATAGACTTCTTACGTACAACATCAAAGTTAACAGTCATTCCCGGGAAAACAACAATTCCTCTTAATGCAATGGTAGGAATACTGTAAATATAATTACGATTATCTGACATACATAACTCCGTTCGATTATTTTAGTGTATAACTATCCAATATATAGATATTTTGCATTATACTATATTTTAATTAAATTTTCAACAAAAATAATGCTAAAAATAACGCTTGGTATTAATAACATAATTATTGAATATAAAATTTGTAAAATTAAAAACCGTATTTAACTATAAATACGGTTTTTGTGTTAAACTGAGGCTTTATTAAGCATATCTGTGTACATATCCCAAAGATTTTGCGACATATCAACATAATATTTATGTGGTTTTTCGAAACGCTGAACCTCTTCCCATAGTGATTCTATCTGCTGTTCACGGTAATCGCGAATTTTGGTGGCCGAAGGACTTTTATAAACAAGTTCTCCTTTTTTAAACACTTCTACCTGCAAAGGTCTTGCTATATAATCTGTTACTGTTTTACGTTTCCAAATATATTCAGGGTCAAAAAGTACATAAGGTTTGGTATCATCAATTATCTCATCACGAAGTGTAATAACGTCGGCTATCGCCTTTCCACTGTCCCTGTCAAAAAGTCTCCATGCCTGCTTAAAACCAGGAATGGTAATTTTTGATGTATTACCACTCAGTTTAATTTTAGGTACTACCTCACCCTGCTCGTTTTCAACTCCGACAAGTTTATAAACACCGCCAAAAACAGCTTCGCTAGAAGCGGTAATTAAACGCTCGCCAACTCCAAAAATATCAACCTTTGCACCTTGCATAAGCATATCGCGAATAAGGTACTCATCAAGCGAGTTAGAAACACAGATAGCACAATCTGGATATCCTGCATCGTCAAGCATTTTACGAGCACGTTTAGATAAATAGGTTATATCGCCGCTATCAATTCTGATACCTTTAGGTCTGCATCCAAGAGGTTTTAACACTTCATTAGCAACCTTAATAACGTTAGGAATGCCCGATTTTAAAGTATCGTAAGTATCTACCAAAAACAAACTTTTATCAGGGTATACCTCAGCATAAGCCTTAAAAGCATCGTATTCTGAATCGAATAACTGAATCCAACTGTGAGCCATTGTTCCTGATACAGGTATATCAAAGTCCATAGCAGCCTTTACGCAAGAAGTTCCAACGCAGCCGCCAATATACGCTGCTCTGGCGCCGTACACGCTGGCATCCATACCGTGTGCACGTCTGGCACCAAACTCCATAACAGACCTACCCTGTGCCGACCTTACAATTCGATTGGCTTTAGTAGCAATCAAAGATTGATGGTTGATATTGAGAAGCACCAATGTTTCAATCAAGAACAACTGAATAATTGGGCCTCTGACCGTTACAATTGGTTCACGCGGGAAAATAGGTGTACCTTCCGGTATTGCCCAAACATCGCAAGTGAATTTAAAATTCCTCAAATATTCGATAAATTTATCGTCAAATAGATTTTGATTTTTCATATATTCAATATCATCTGCGGTAAATTTAAGCGATTTAAGGTCGTTTATAAGTTCCTCAAGACCTGCCATAATAGCAAAACCGCCGTCGTCAGGCACACGACGAAAAAACATATCAAAATATGCAAAGGTATTTTCATTTTCCTTTAAAATGGCACCGTTTGCCATCGTAGCCTCATAAAAATCCATTAGCATTGCTGTATTAATCATCGTATCACCTTTAAACTATTTTATAACTTCAATCAAGTCACCGGTATCTTTAATTCCTATAACATGCGGTCTTTCCAAGGACGAGCGATTAGGTTGATGCATAATAAAGCAAAGTTGACCTTTCAAATTTGTGAAAATCATACCATGACCGCCGTCATCGGTAAACAAATGCTTTTCTGATTGTATCCAATTACCGTCAATCTCATCATTGTCAGAATAAGCAATAGCCTCTGTATAACCGCTTTTGCTAAAACTGGACCAAATCATCAAAAGATTATTGTCTTTTGTACGGTATAAAAACGGTCCGTCGGTTACATAACATTTTTCTTTAATAGGCTTAGCACCAATCATATCGGAGCCTTTAAACAGCGTTTTTGGTGTTCCTACAACCGATTTGAGGTCAGAGGTCAACTCAACCGAGCAAACCTCACCATCATCAATCTGAGTCCATTCATGAGAGAAAACTAAATAAGGTTTACCCTCTTTTGAGATATAAAAAGTGCCGTCAAGACACTCCCAGCCATCAGGTGTAGCAGGACCTACACTATGGGGTACAAATGGTCCCAAAAGACTGTCAGATTTTAAAATGTATGTGCCTCTTTGATTGCTGTCAGCACTTGTGAAGGTAGCAAACATATAATAAGAGCCTTTATATTCATGAACTTCAGGCGCCCAGTTTGCATGAAAATTAAGATTATACTTATCAGAATCAAAACACTGGATTGGGTCGCTCCAATTTTCAAGGTCGGTAGAAAGATAAACATCAAATCCACCGGTCTTAATACCAAAATTCTTGGCTCTTGTACCGTACATATAGTACTTCCCGTCATGCGCAACAATAAACGGGTCGCGAATGTTGATTTCACTGTTTTTCATGATATTTACTCCTTAGTATTAACTACTCTATGTACAATATTTTTTATTATTTCAAGTTTGCAAAGCATTTCCGGTGTAACAATACCCATCTTTTCAAATGGTAACCACAGATTGGTCGTAATGTCACCGCCCAGCAAAGTTTCATACCAAGTTGCGGCAACAGCATATCTACCATAAATATAATGCATATGAAATCCGTCTCGGCAAAGTGTTTGACCTCCATTGGGAGTATCAAATAAGGGAAGTTTTCTAAGTTCGTTTATAACATCACCCGAAGGTATTATTCCCTCTGCCTTAATAAGTTCAGCCGCCTTAATTGAACACTCTGTAATGCAGTCGTGCATCTTCTTTTGGTCGTTGTCATATTTTACAAAACCACCGTGAGTCGAATTATACTCATAAGCCCACGTTTTGTGGAAATATATCTTTGCGTTGGGATTATATTTTCTTATAAAATCTACGAGTTCAGTTATATAAGGCTCATATGTTACCCACTGACCGCTGCAATGACTAACCTGCTGAACAGTAACAATATCCCAATCATATGCCTTAACCTCTTCAGAAAGGATAGCGGACCTTACGTTATTGCCGTTAATTGCCAAAGTGTATGCTTTTGACTCCGAATTAAGTTCGTTTATATGACGCTCCAAAGAACAACCGCCAATATGCATATTATAAACGAAAATATCTTTTCCGCCTGCGGCTGCAATTTGTTTTAAATAAGCAGTTGCATCCTCGGAAAAACTATTACCGATAGCCAAAATCTTTAACATAACAAGTACCTCTAAAATATTCTTAATCTTGTGTAATTATACACCTCATATATACAAAAATCAATAATTAATTCCATTGACAATATTTATCTTGTCTACGACCGAGAGCGTACAGGTGCAAAAGAAATACTTTTTACAAAATTCACCGAACAGGATATTATTGAAAATAATGATATTAATATATCAGTTATCAGCAAACCGTAAAAAAAGACCCTACCGATTGGTAGGGTCTTATATTTTAGAAATTAGTACATTCCGCCTGCGGCACCTGCAGCGGCAGCAGCAGCGGCTGCGTCAGCTTTAGGGTCTTTTTTATCGGCAACAATGGACTCGGTAGTCAGTACCATAGATGCAACCGAAGCGGCATTTTGAAGAGCTGAACGTGTAACCTTGGTCGGGTCAACAATTCCTGCTTCGAGCATATCGGTATAAATCTCATTATATGCGTCGAAACCATAGTTTGCCTTGCCCGAGGATACAATTTTATCAACAATAACAGAACCCTCAAGACCTGCGTTATATGCTATCTGGCGAATAGGAGCCTCTAATGCTGCAAGAACGATAGCAACACCAGTCTTTACATCGCCGTTAACAGCTTCGAGAACATTTTTAACATCGTTAATAGCGTTAACAAGAGCAACGCCACCACCGGCTACAATACCCTCTTCAACGGCTGCTTTGGTAGCTGCAAGAGCGTCTTCAATTCTGAGTTTCTTCTCTTTCATTTCAATTTCGGTTGCAGCACCAACCTTAATGACTGCTACGCCACCGGAAAGTTTAGCAAGTCTTTCCTGCAATTTTTCACGGTCAAACTCTGAAGTTGTAGTCTCAATTTGACTTCTGATTTGTGTTATACGGTTTTTAATCTCATCAACATCACCTGCACCGTCAACAATAATGGTGTTTTCTTTGCCAATTTTGATTTGACGTGCGCGGCCAAGCATATCAACAGTAGCATCTTTAAGTTCAAAACCGAGTTCACTGGAAACAACCTGACCACCTGTAAGAATTGCAATATCCTGAAGCATTTCTTTTCTTCTATCACCAAAACCGGGAGCCTTTACAGCAACGCAAGTAAATGTTCCGCGAAGCTTGTTAACAATAAGAGTAGAAAGAGCCTCACCCTCAACATCTTCAGCGATAATTACAAGTTTACCGCCAGACTGAACCATCTGTTCGAGCAAAGGAAGAATTTCTTGAATATTAGAAATCTTCTTATCTGTAATAAGAACAAAAGCATCGTCAATAACAGCTTCCATTTTATCGGTATCGGTAGCCATATAGGGAGTGATGTATCCACGGTCAAACTGCATACCTTCAACAACTTCTGAGTAAGTTTCAGCGGTTTTTGATTCTTCAACAGTAATAACACCGTCAGAAGATACCTTATCCATAGCCTCAGCAATGAGTTTTCCTATAAACTCGTCACCTGCAGAAATAGTAGCAACACGCGCAATATCATCAGCACCGTTTACCTTCTTAGAGTTGCCGACAACAGTTTTAACTGCAGTTTCTACAGCAAGATTAATACCCTTTTTAAGAACCATGGGGTTAGCACCGGCAGCCACGTTCTTCATACCCTCTCTAATAAGAGCCTGAGCCAAAACGGTAGCAGTAGTGGTACCGTCACCTGCACAGTCGTTTGTTTTAGTAGCAACCTCTTTCACAAGTGCAGCACCCATGTTTTCAAACGGGTCATCAAGTTCAATATCCTTAGCAATAGTAACACCGTCATTAGTAATAAGAGGTGCACCAAATTTTTTATCTAAAACAACATTTCTGCCCTTAGGACCAAGTGTGACTTTAACTGCGTTTGCTAGTTGGTCAACACCCGACTGAAGTGCTTTTCTGGCGTCTTCGCTAAAAAGAATTTCCTTAGCCATTTATCATTACCTCCGAAAATTATTCAACGATAGCTAAAATATCCGACTGGCGCACAATAGAATACTCAACGCCGTCGATTTTAACAGGATTACCTGCATATTGACTTGTAATAACCTTGTCGCCAACTTTAACATACATCTTAACTTCGTTACCGTCGACAATTCCGCCGGGACCCACAGCAACGATCTCAGCAACCTGCGGTTTTTCTTTAGCGGAACCGGCAAGAATGATTCCACTCTTTGTAGTTTCCTCTGCTTCCACAGATTTTACGACTACTCTATCTGCTAAAGGTTTAATAGTCATAAATATTACCTCCTGAAATTTGGATTAAAAATCATTAGCACTCGCGGTGTCTGAGTGCTAATATATATTTTAGCATCTATTTCAAAAAAATCAAGACCTTTTAAAAAACTTTTTCCAAAAAATAGTAATTTATCTATGAATTAAGCACTACAACACCGAAATTCAAATAAAAAGCATAAAATAACCATACTAAATATGGAAAGAATAAAATCCCTGCTTTTTTAGAAATACTAGAAAAAGTTTTAAAGGTCATAATTGCAGTTATTATGAGAATTACAAGCCAAAAAAGTGCAAATCTCGGTGCTTTAAGGCCAAAAAATATTACAGGCCATAATACATTAATCAAAAGTTGCAGAATATAAAGTTTAATGGCATACGGTTTATCAAGGTCGTTAGATTCTGCAACAATGCCTGCAGAAAGACCTATAAGGATATAAAGAATAGTCCAAGCAATTGGAAACAAAAATCCAGGAGGTGAAAAAGGTGGTTTAACGAAAGATTGATATGTCTCTGTACCTCCGACTAGAAACGATACTGCAAACCCCAACAAAAGTGTAAACAACGCAAATAATAATGGTACCTTATTCTTTTTAATAAATTTTTTTATATTCATATAAATCCCCTCCGATAAATGATATGTAAATATTTTTCTAAATAATATAAATGCTTAAAATATTATTGACTTTTAAAAGTAAAATTTATACAATAAACTCAGTGGTGATTTATATGAAAAATATATTATTTTTTTGGCGATTCAATAACTGACTGCGGAAGAGATTATCGTAATATTCAAAGTGCAGGTATGGGTTATCCTTTACTTGTAAAATCTCAACTTTTGTTTGAAAATCCGAATGAATATGAATTTGTTAACACTGGTATCAGTGGAAACCGAATTGTTGACCTTTATGCTGCAATAAAAGCCAGATTTATCAATCATAAACCAGATTACGCAAGTATTCTTATCGGTGTAAATGATGTTTGGCACGAAATTGGTGATAAAAACGGTGTTGATACCGACAAATTCGAAAAGATTTATTCAATGCTAATTGAAGAAATCAAAGAAGCATTGCCTGACATTAAACTTATTATATTAGAACCTGAACTGTTAAGAACCGAAATGCACACCTATTTCATGGATTGGAACCCCGATTACATCGATTTCGGCGTTGATAATCAAGTATACTTCAGAGCCGGAATTACCGATAAAGACAAAGAGATGTTTGCAAATCCTGTTGACATGGATGTTTTCAGACTTCCTGTTTATTTTATCCTTTCCGAATATCTATACACACCCGGAAGAAAACTTGGTTGGGGTCTTAAAGGCGACGAAGAACCATTTAAATACGTAATGAAGGTTGACCACGTTGCACTTTACCAAAAAGAAGGCGAAGAAATTTATTTTAAATAGTAAAAAGACCGTCGTTGTGGCATCCTCCGTAAGGAAGGTGCCACAGTTATATTCGCGGGCGGCGAGTTATATTGCTTCGCAGTTCTATTTGGGCTACGCCCAAGTTATATTCGCTTTGCGAGTTTTTTGGGCGAATATAATATCACTGAAACTGCAAGTTTCAATATCACTCTTTAGAAATATCTCGCCTTTGGCGAGGT
>JAZNVU010000021.1:0-5894 GCA_045592985.1 Acutalibacteraceae bacterium
ACACTCGTATTTATCTTTGTTTGGTTGTTTTAAATAGTAATAGTATGTGCTGCGAGCAAGACCGGATAGTTTAAGCAATTCTTTTAGCGGATACTTTTGCCTTAGTTCAGAGATTATTTTTGCTTTTTGCCGTTCTCTCGCGCTTCCGCAAGAACTAAGCCACTCAGTTTTTTTAAGTATTCTATTTCCATACGAAGTCGTTGGTTTTCGGCAATTAAATCTTCCTCAACCTTTTTATCTAACTTGGGTGGTCTGCCTTTTCGTGTTCCGCTAGCGGAACACGCTCTGCCTCGTCTTTCCTTCATAAGACCTTCGGCTCCTTCTTCTAAGTATATGCGTTCCCACCGATGTAACATTGAAGCAGCTGCTGTTTCAGATTGTCTTACCAAATCATACTTTCGTGCTGTTTCTCGATACCCTAATCGGCTCTCTCGCATATCCATTATAACACCGATTTTAAATTCTGCCGAGTATTTTCTAAAAATTTGTTCCTTTTTTGCCATAAAAATATGCACCTCCAAAAGTGTCTAACTTTTGGGGTGCATATCAAAATCCGAGGTCTTTTTTTGTAAAACATAAAATAAAAGACCAAACCTATCCAATGGATAAATTCGGTCTTGGTCCGAGTGACAGGAGTCGAACCTGCGGCCTCTTGAACCCCATTCAAGCGCTCTACCAAACTGGGCTACACCCGGACAACGCGTATATATTATCATATTGTTTGCTAAAATGCAAGTGTTTTTTTCAAAATTTTATATTTATTTTTTCAACTTAAATTTTTACTGTCATATGATGAAATGAAGGGGACATCCTTCAAATATTATTAATTGTCGATTAATGCTAACATTATCGTCAAAAGGAGTAAAAATGGCAGATTTAAAATTTAAAGATTTTATTATCGGCAAAGATGTTTCCGATAAAAATGATTTTTCTGAAACTCCACTTGATAAACTGCCTCTTACCATGAGTTATACGCCAATGCAAAAAATTGGTATGATTTATGAAGAGGCCGAGGGCTTATGCAGAGGAACAATTTTTCCTGAACTTGACAAACCTTTTTACGGAAAATTTACGGGGGCGAAAGAGTCATGGAAATGAGTAATAAAAAACAACTGCTCGATTGCATTTCATCTTCACAATTTGCAACTTTAGAGTTGGGACTATATCTTGACACACATCCTCACGATAAAGAAGCATTGGCAAAGTTTGAAATGTTCAGAGCACGCACTAAGGCATATATCAAACAATATGAAGAAGAATACGGACCGTTAACACTGTTGGGTGACTTCGGTAATGATGGATTCCAGTGGATTAATAATCCGTGGCCTTGGGAAAAGGAGGCTAATTAATATATGTGGCAATATCAGAAAAAACTTCAGTATCCCATTAATATTAAGCAAACCAATCCGAAACTTGCTTCGCTGATAATGTCCCAATACGGCGGTGCGGACGGCTTTTAGAGATAACTCACTCGTAAAAATAAAATTCCAAGCGATTTTCTGCTTTACGGAATATGATTTTACTTATTATTGAACGTAATGCTTTGTTTTTAACTTCAAAAGATTCGTTCTCGTTTGTAATTGTTTTTAATACATCGCGGATTAGTGCACGGTACTGTTCGGTATCTACTTCGCGTTGCACAGGTTCAGCGGCTTCCATTTCTGCTTTAACTTTTTCAATAAAGCTTAGTATTTGTGTTTTGTTGGAACTGTATTCTTCGAGCGAGTCGATACCTGATTGATATGCCTGTTTTATGCGTTCGAGTTTTATATTTTCATTATCAAGTATTTTTTGATAATCAATGGTTTTGGCTTTAGTTTTACTTTTTGAAATCGTTTCAACTGTAAAGTCGCCTGACATCGACACATCGGTAAGATAATCTATAACTAAACGATCGAGCTTATTAATAGACATCGAGTGTGACACCTTGCAAGTGCCGCGTGCATAATTATGACAATGCACAAAAGGAACGCCTGCGAAAGAGGCAACCAGTGTTGCACCACAATTACTGCACCTGACTAAGCCTTTAAGCATATAACGGGTTTCTTGTTCGGTTCTCTGATATTTTTGATATCTTAGTTTTTGTTCATCTAACTTCTTCTGTACCTTCTCAAATGTTTGTTGATCAACGATAGGCTCATGGTTGCCGTCGAACAACATTATGTTGGGATCGTCATAATGTCGTGTAGATGCCGCACGTCCGGATAAACTCCAACGGATCTTACCGACATACACGGGATTGCGAAGGATATATTCGATACATCTGTTATCAAGTGTGTTACCTCGCTTCGTACGTACTCCCATTGCGCTGTATTTTTGCGCTATAGCGCGACAACCAATTCCGTTGAGAAAATCCTCATACATTCCTTTTATTGCCTCAGCGTCGCAATTTTGAACATATTTACCATCTATCATGTCGTATCCTATAGGTGGGGGAGTTACAGGTTCGCCGCGAGAGGCACGTTCTTTCATGCCGCGCTTGACTTCTTGGGATAAATTTATAAGGTAATACTCATCAGACCATTCAATAATACGCTCAATCAGTGAGCCAAAAGGACCGTCAGGAATAGATTCAGATATAGATATAACATCGATATCGTTCTTTTTAAGCATTGATTTTAAAACAATGGATTCTTCCTGATTGCGTGCGAAACGGCTGAACTTCCATACAAGGATGACATCAAACGGCTTAGGCTTTTTCTTAGTAAGGGCAACAAGCTTCATAAACTCGGTACGTTTGGTCATGTTTTTACCGGATTTACCGCCGTCCTCAGCAAATATGTAATCCTCAATAAGACATATATCGTTTTTGGCAGCGTAGTCGCGTATAAGTTTTAATTGGCTGTCAGGACTGTATTCGGTTTGGTCATCAGTCGAAACACGGATATAACACGCTGCAGTTTGCATTGTGACACTTCTTTCTATATGGTTTTAGATAAACTCCCTTATTCTGTTGGCGCAGGGTGGGGAGTTAATTGTTTTGAACATCAAATTAAAATGTTCTGTACTTTTTGAGCTTGTAGTCATATTCTACATATATTTCCTCGCCATTATCATCGTGTGTTTTTATGGTACATGTTAAAAACTCGATATCGTTTTTGTTTTGTGACTCAGGGCCGAAAGTTTTAAAAATAGGTGATGTTTCTCCCGGCATAACCGTATCGGTGCAGCTAAGATAGGTTGTTTTATTGGTGTCTTTAAGTAAGATTTTTACTGATAGATACGTAATCGGTTTGTCTGAATTGTTGACAAATGTAGTTTCCAACCAGATTGTATCGATAGAGTTTGGTGGAAGTACTTTTAAATCAAAGGGGATATCGCCAACTTTAACCGGCGGCTCTACGATTTCTGACATCATAGAATCGGTTGTATTGCTTCTGTCGGATGAATCATCACCCCAATAATATTCAAGACCATATTGAGCCATAGAGGTAAGATTGCTGTTTTCGAACATAAGCTGAGCATTGGCGCCTGCACTGCCATAGCCTTCGTACGAATACATTACCAAGTGGTAACCGTCTGTAGAACTCTCTGAAACTTTCTCGCCGAAGGAACCGATTATATCATATACCTCACTTCTTGACATACCGATTCTTAATTTATTGTATTCGTTTAATGTGATTAAATCATCGTCTATAGTTTCATCCGCCGGTATAGTGGAGCGAGCGTTTTTGGCGTCGGTGCTGCTGTCGTCGTCAAACAATGAGGTTAACACATCGTCACATTTTGCAAGGGCAAAAATCACCATAAGAATAATTACGCCAATTAGTATAATGTTTTTAGTTTGATGATAGATATCCTGCTGAGCAGGTGGGTTGACGTTCTGCGTACCATACGGGTTTTTATATTGTTCTGTGAAAAATTCAAACTCGTCATAATCGGGGGAGTTATAAGAACGCAACCAAATGCGGATATTACAGCCGTAGTTTTTTCCGTTGCCACCCGTTATCTCGTTGACGGTGCCTTCAAGCTCAATTTCACTGTGTTGGTCGAGAAAAGGAGATAGTTCAGCTGTTAATTCTTTTTTCAAATATCCTATGTGCTGACCGGATTTGCCAAAAACCTTAATAGCGTTGGGGTCGTAGCGATTATTATACTCTCGTATAAATATAAGTGGGTCATTAGGCTTAAGCATCGGTAGCAGTATTTGTATCGGTACACCGCTATCATTATCTGCAGTAACACCGACAAGCTTGGTATCTGTTACAAAATCTGGTGTGATCATCAGTAACTCCTTAATATAAGCTTAAAACGATGAGTTATTGTTCGATTTCTCTTATTAACAGCTTCGGCACGCCAAGGACTTGGCACTGCTCAAGTGCAGAGTCTGTTATTTTTATAGGCGGAAATGCGGGGTTGATAGGGACTAATCGCATCCAATCCTCACCCGGAACGAATTCGATTTTCTTTAAGGTTCCGATGTCACCGTCGTATATGACTACACCTACCTGACCGCTATGGTCCATTGACGATTGTTTTAATACAAGTACCTTATCGCCGTCCTGGTATGTCGGGTACATACTATCACCTTTGACCCGAAGAACAAAAAACTCGTTCTTATTTCGACCTTTTAAGTATGTGTTCGGAATATCGACTGTATCGCCATTCCAATCTTCATAGGCCTGATGATCGTAGCCTGCGGCAACTTCACCGATAACCGGGAATGTAGTGTAGTCATCGGTGATACGTGGAGAGGGAAGAACTGACCTACCGATAGTATCTGAGTTGTTTCCGTTTAAATAGTCAATAGATACATCAAAAAACTTTGCCAAACAAACAATGGTATTCATTACCGGCGTTTGGAATCCTGTTTCCCACTTACTTATCATAACGCGATCGATGTTTAAATCAAATTGTGAGTTTAAAGCGGTAGCAAGTTGTTCTTGGTTGAGTTTTTTTTCTTTCCGTAGATCTCGAATGCGACTGCCTAAAATATTCATTGAATTCACCTCTTGAGCTGATTTTAACACAAATGTGTCGAGATTGCAACAAAAATTTTCGTATTTTTTCAAAAAAGTGTTGACAACGAAACGAACACGTGCTAATATAAGTGTGTCGACAACGACACAAAACATATTTGTGAGAGGTGAGAATTATGAGAAAAAAGAAGCATGCACCTTATTATGCAATTCCGGGTTATCAGATACTTGCAAGAAAAACCGATGAAGAAATGGCCGAACTGCTTGGTATGTGTGTTCGGTCTTACAAGGAAAAGATTGCAGGTTATTCTGATTTTACTTCGGAGCAAGGCAAGCAATTGGCATCCATTTTTGGCGTATCGCAAGATAATATTTTTTTGATTTGAAATGTGTCGAAATCGAAACAACGAAGTTGGGTTAGGTGAAACAAACTGATGCAATCAGATATATGCAATGTTTAATGTATATCCAAAAAACGTTATACAACTAGGCGCGCATTGTAAGCAGACTATACTAAACAGAGAGCTTACGGCACCAACTTAGAATTAGGCGAATTAGCAATATTATGACCCGGAATAGGACAAACAAGATTACAACTATAAATCGAAAGAGGTGAAAATTATGGCACGTGAGCCAATTACTTGTGTTGGGTTTATAACTTTCAAAGACGGAAGGACAATACCGGTCGAAGACATGACAGCAGAGGAACGTGAGCGTGTCAAGTATTCTATGAATGAACGATTAAGTCGGGTGATATCTGAATATTACATGCTGCATCCTGCTGAGTTTGAGAGGTTATGCAGAGAGACATAAATAATTGATAAAGGAAGTAAAAAACATGCTTTTTAAAGAAACTAATAATGACGGAATAATTTGTCAGTTCGATTTAGAAGAACGCGGTCTTATGTACAATGCGTTGGACTTCTTTATGAAGAATTGCAAAGGTGAAGAGTTGGATTATCTTGCGGATTTAAC
>JAZNVU010000022.1:0-15981 GCA_045592985.1 Acutalibacteraceae bacterium
ACCTCGCCAAAGGCGAGATATTTCTAAAGAGTGATATTGAAACTTGCAGTTTCAGTGATATTATATTCGCCCAAAAAACTCGCAAAGCGAATATAACTTGGGCGTAGCCCAAATAGAACTGCGAAGCAATATAACTCGCCGATAGGCGAATATAACTGAGGCACACTTCCTTACGAAGTGTGCCTCTTGAGGTGCTTTTTTTATGCTAGCATACCTCTTAATTTTAGTAAAATTGCTTTTTCTCGGCGAGATACCTGCACCTGACTCATTCCTAAAACTTCGGCAGTTTCGGTTTGTGTTTTAGACCGATAGTATCTTAGATAAATAAGTTTTTTATCCTTTTCAGCAAGCAGGTTCATTACCTCATGAAGCGAAATTCTGTCAATCAGTCCTTCGTTTTCACCGTCTACGGCAATGTCAAACTCCGATACTCCGTCATCGTCCTCGTAACTGAGCGACAGTGTAGGTTGTGCAGCACACAATGCCTCGGCAACGCTGTCGGCATCGACTCCCAACGCCTCAGCAATTTCCGAAACGCTTGGCTCGCGGTCAAGTTTTTTTGAAAGTTGCTCGTTCATTCTAACAACCTTTAGCGACAGTTCTTTAAGCGTTCTGCCCACCTTGACACTTCCGCCATCGCGAAACATTCTCTTAAGTTCGCCCAATATAACAGGCACAGCATAGGTGGAAAACATAAGTCCTCGCGACTTATCAAACCCTTTGGCAGCTTTAATAAGCCCTATGCAACCTGCTTGAAAAAGGTCTTCATACTCAATACCCTTGCCGCGAAATCTTGCACAGCAGGAATGAACAAGACCTAGGTTTTCGGTTATAAATTCACTTTCCATCATTCATCTTTGACTTTTAGTTTTTTAACCATGGTGACGGTTGTTCCTTTGCCTACTGTTGAACGCACCTGCAGTTTATCCATAAAACTGCCCATTACGGCAAATCCCAACCCTGCCCTTTCCTCTCCGCCGGTGGTAAAAAGCGGCTCCATAGCCTTTTTGACGTCAGGTATACCGCATCCGCAGTCGCGGATTTTTATTTTAAGCGTTCCGCCTACAGCACCGACTGTTATGTATATCTTACCTATGCTATCCTTATACGCATGTACAATACAGTTGGTCACGGCTTCGGAAACGGCGGTTTTTATGTCATTCAATTCATCAATTGTCGGGTCAAAACGGGTTGCGAAAGCACCCACGGCTATTCTTGCAAAACTTTCGTTGTTAGACCGCGACGGCAATACTATTTTTATTTCGTCCTTCATTTTTTACTCCTCATTTATCCATCTTGGCAAGCCTATCAAGTCCTGCCAACTTCATTACTTTATATATGTGCGGCGATGTGTTGGATACATGTAATTCTCCGCCTATTGGCTTCATTATTTTGTATCGACCCATAACAAGACCTATACCCGAACTATCCATAAAAGTCACGTCCTTAAAATCGAGAATAAGAACTTCGGGGTTTACTTTTTCGACTGCCGCGTCAATTTCATAGCGTATGACCGATGCAGAGTGATGGTCAATCTCTCCCTCTAAAAATGCGGTAATCACGCTGTCATTTACCTCAATTTTTACTGACAAATTTGACACTTCCCTTTAAAAAAAATCCGCTATCAAAATGATAGCGGATTTGCTTTGAAATTTTTGTTAAATTGTGGGTGAAAATCTAATTTTCTTTTGTCGAAAAATGCGACAGTAAAAGCGGTCTTATATCCCCTGCAAGGTAAAGTGAACCGAAAACTATTATCGGTCGATTGGTTTGTTTGGCAAGGTCAATAGCCGTCTTATAGTCCTTTGCCGTCACAACCGACGGACAATATTGCTCACAAACCGTTTTTAGTTCTTCACTTGTCATGGAACGTTTGTTACTTGTAACCTCAACGGTAATCATTTGTTTTGCGAGTGGTGATAACAGTTTTACAGCATCTGAAACGTCCTTATCTGCCATAAAACCTACAATCGCAACGGCATCTTTTATACCGCACGACGACAAGTGCTTATACAAAGCGCCTGTGCCATTGGGGTTGTGCGAACCGTCTAATATTACTAACGGTTCTTTTGAAATAACTTCGCAACGCGCAGGTATTTTTGCTTTTAGCAGCCCCCTTTTTATCGTCTCGTATGAAATTTCGGGGTACGCAACATTTATAGCGGTAATAGCGGTAATGGCATTGGTCACCTGATGTTCACCCGAGAGTGATATATTATAATCCTTGCCAAAAAGTGTAAATTTGGCACCGGCAACAAAAAGTTCAGCCCTTTTATCGGAATTTGGTGCCACGAAAAGATGCGCACCTTTTTCTTTGGCTGATTTTACAATAACTTCCTCTGCCTCGCCTTTATTTTCGGCAGTAGACACCACAAAACATCCCTGTTTTATGATGCCACATTTTTCATAGGCTATCTGCGAAACGGTATCACCCAAAACACCCGTATGGTCAAGGTCGATTTTAGTTATAACCGACACTTTGGGAGTTTTTACAACATTGGTAGCGTCAAATCTGCCGCCAAGCCCCACTTCGAGCACTACAGCATCTGCCATTTTATCGGCATAAAACTTGAATGCAAGTGCGGTAATAAACTCAAATTCAGTTAAAGGGTCATCGTCCAAAATACTATCGCTTGCCTGTTTTACAATTTCGGTATAAAACCCTAAATCCTCACCCGAAATGTCTTGACCGTTAAGTTTTATACGCTCGTTAAAGCAGGTTATAAACGGCGAAGTGTAAAGACCCACACTTAGTCCTGCCTCGCTTAAAACCGAACTGATATAGGTACTTGTCGAACCTTTACCGTTTGTGCCCGCAACGTGGACTATATTTAGTTTATCTTGAGGGTTGCCCAACACCTCTAAAACCTTAGAAATCCTCTGAAGTCCCGGTTTTGAGCCAAAGCGCAACAAGGAATGGATATATTCTAACGCTTTACTTTCTGTCATTCTTATCACCATAAAAAAGCCGACAGGGTTAACCTGCCGGCTTCAAACTACATCTTTGATTTAATGTCGGCAATGCTGGCTTCGAGCAATGCAATTTTATCAACAGCCTTTTTGTAAGACTCTTTCTGTGCTTCAACAACCTTTTCGGGTGCCTTTGCCACAAAAGCAGGGTTATTGATTTTAGAACCGAAGAAGTCTCTGTCCTTCTCGGCAGCAGCAAGTTCTTTAGAAAGACGCTCTAACTCCTTAGCAAAGTCAACAAGTTCATTCATAGGAATCTGAACAACTGCATCGGTTGTAACAACACGAACTGCGCCTTCAACGTCTACACCGCTACCGACTTCAACCTCGGAAGCCGATGCCAAACGGCACATGAACACGGCAGAAGCCTTGAAGGTATCGGCACTGTCAGACTCGATAAAGAGTTTAGCCTTTTTAGAAGGCGGAACGTTCATTTCGGCGCGGCGGTTACGCACAGCCTTGATAACGTTCATAACCTTTTCAAACTCGGCTTCTTCACTAGCAAAATCAATATCCAAAACAGAAGGCCAATCGGAAATCATAATAGAATCGCCTTCGTGCGGCAATGCCTGCCAAATTTCCTCGGTAATAAACGGCATAAAAGGATGCAAAAGTTTAAGAGTGTTGGAAAGAATATATACAAGAACACCCTTTGCAGCCTTAGACTTTTCTGCATCGTCGGAATTAAGGCGGACTTTGGTAAGTTCAATATACCAGTCGCAGTAAACATCCCAAATAAAATCGTAAAGTTTGGAAACTGCAAGACCGATTTCATACTTTTCAAGGTTATCGGTAACCTCTTTTACAAGGTTATTGTACTTAGAAAGTACCCATTTATCCTCAAGTTCAAGATTTTTGGGAATGTAAGGTGCAGGCTCGTCTTCGCCGAGGTTCATCAACACAAAACGTGCGGCATTCCAAAGTTTGTTGGCAAAGTTACGGCTTGCCTCAACACGCTCGGCAGAGTAACGCATATCATTACCGGGAGTATTACCGGTAGCCAAAGTAAATCTCAAAGCATCGGCGCCGTACTTCTCAATTTCCTCAAGCGGGTCGATACCGTTGCCCAAGGATTTAGACATTTTTCTACCCTGTGCGTCACGAACAATACCGTGGAACAAAACGGTGTTGAAAGGAGCCTTGCCGGTATACTCTAAACCTGAGAAAATCATACGTGCAACCCAGAAGAAGATAATATCATATCCCGTTACAAGGGTACTTGTGGGATAGAAATATTTAAGGTCAAGGGTGTTTTCGGGCCAACCAAGAGTTGAGAACGGCCACAAAGCCGACGAGAACCAAGTATCAAGAGTATCCTCATCCTGCTTAACCTTACCGCCACACTTAGGACAAACGTCTACGTCTGTACCGCTGACGGTCATTTCACCGCATTCTTCACAGTACCATGCAGGAATTCTGTGACCCCACCAAAGTTGACGTGAAATACACCAGTCTTTGATGTTTTCCATCCAGTTATAATATGTTTTTTCAAAACGTGCGGGAATGAGTTTAATCTCGCCGTTTTTAACAACATCAATAGCAGGCTCTGCCAAAGGTTGCATTTTAACGAACCACTGTTTAGAAATACGGGGTTCAACTATGGTAGAACAACGGTAGCAACTGCCAACATTGTGCTTCATAGGTTCAATCTTTACAAGGTATCCGCCCTCTTCAAGGTCGGCAACAATAGCCTTTCTTGCTTCGTAACGGTCCATTCCAACATATTTGCCGCCGTTTTCATTAATATGAGCATCGTCGGTCATTACGTTGATAACGGGAAGATTGTGACGAAGTCCCACCTCAAAGTCATTGGGGTCGTGTGCAGGTGTAATCTTAACAACACCGGTTCCAAAGTCCATCTCTACGTATTCGTCAGCAATAATGGGAATTTCGGTGCCAACAATAGGCAAAGTAACCGTCTTGCCGACAAGCGCCTTGTAACGCTCATCGTCAGGATGAACGGCAACTGCGGTATCACCAAGCATGGTCTCGGGGCGGGTGGGTGCAAGTTCGATATATCCGCTACCGTCAGTCAACGGATAACGAAGATGCCAGAAATTACCGTCTTTTTCAGCATAATCTACCTCGGCATCCGAAATAGAAGTAAGACAATGAGGACACCAGTTGATTATTCTTTCGCCTCTATAAATAAGACCTTTTTCATAAAGGCGGATAAATACTTCTTTAACAGCCTTGGAGCAACCTTCGTCCAAAGTGAAACGCTCACGGTCCCAATCGCAGGAGGTACCGAGTTTTTTAAGTTGTTCGATAATTCTTCCACCGAACTTTTCTTTCCAAGCCCAGGCGCGCTCTAAGAATTTTTCACATCCCAAATCTTCCTTAGAGATACCCTCTTTACGCATTGCTTCAACAATCTTAGCCTCGGTAGCAATCGACGCATGGTCGGTACCGGGAAGCCAAAGTGCAGAATAGCCCTGCATTCTTCTCCATCTAATGAGAATATCTTGCAAGGTTTCGTCTAAGGCATGACCCATATGAAGTTGACCGGTAATATTGGGTGGCGGTATAACGATAGTATACGGCTTCTTTTTCTGGTCTACTTCGGCATGAAAATACTTGTTCTCTAGCCAAAAAGCATAAGTTCTGTCCTCAACCGAGGCAGGATTATATACCTTTTCAAGTTCCTTTAACATAATATTAGTCCTTTCACCGCAAAGCGGTTGTAATTGGAAATTACACTCAATTTAATATAATATACCAAATGTTCCCAAATGTCAACATCGGCAAACATTTCCAAGTATATAAAAATACTGAAAACACAAAATACCTATGTCAACCGATTTTTAAATGAGCGTTTGCATAAGGAGTTGACCGATGCCTCAAGCGATTTGCTTGAGGCATTGTTTTTTTACATTATAAAGTTAACTGTTCGCCCTGCTCCTCGGCTGACGGCAAACTGCCTGCCGCGGGCAGACTTCTTGTACGGTAGCGGTGCGGTTTGACAAGCATACCTTCGGTATAAAGCACCGTTTCATAGAGTCTCTGGCCTTTTTTCTGTGTCATGACGGCTACACCGCCATTATCCTTGGTTGCCTTAACCTGCAAAGCACCTGTGTGGAGAAGCAACATTCTGCCACCTGTGGATTTCAGCAATATCTCGCAATCTTCGGGTATGTGCATTATACTGCAAAGTTCGTGCTTGTCGGTATAAGCAGAAATAAGTTTTTTACGGTTGGTTTTGGTGGCATAAGCCGAAAGTGCGACTTTAGATACTCTACCGTTTGTGAAGAAGAACATCATATAACCCGAGTAATCGGTGGTGACTACCATGTAAACCGGCTTTTCACCGTCCTCCATATCAAGTTTAGCAGGAATATAATCACCCAAAACGCTTGCCTTGGTATCCTCAAAATCGTTAGCCTTGCATTTATATACCTGACATTTATCGGTAAAGAACAGAAGTTCAGAGGCATTGGTGGTTTCAACCGACATTAAAAGTTCGTCGCCTTCTTTAAATTTCTGTTCACTACTCATTCTAAGCGACTGAGGTGTGATTTTCTTGAAATAACCTTCTTTTGAGAAGAATAATGTTATGGGATAATCGGGAACTTTTTCTTCCTCTACCTCAATTTGATTGTCCTCTGCAGAAATAATCTTGGTTTTGCGTTCTTGTCCGTGCTTTTCGGCAACCGCTTCAAGTTCTTTGATGATAATATTCATCAACTTGCGGCGTGTCTTCAAGATATCCTCAAGTTCTTCAATCTCTTTTTCCAAGTTTTCGATATCATCAAGTCTTTTTAAGATATACTCACGATTTAAGTGACGAAGTTTAATTTCGGCAACATATTCTGCCTGAATTTCGTCGATTCCGAAGCCTATCATGAGGTTGGGGACAACCTCTTTTTCCTCGGCTGTTTCACGGACTATCTTTATTGCCTTATCAATATCAAGCAGTATTTTCTGAAGACCTTTTAAGAGGTGGAACTTTTCCTGAGCTTTTTTAAGATTGAAGCAAATTCTTCTGCGGACACATTCGACCCTGAACGCCGTCCATTCGGTAAGAATATCTTTGATACCCATAACCATCGGTGCTCCGCCGACAAGGATATTAAAGTTACATGAAAAACTATCCTGCAACGGGGTGAGTCTGAACATTTTTTGCATAAATTTATCTGGGTCGACACCGCGTTTTAAATCAATGGTAATCTTAAGACCCGAAAGATCGGTCTCATCACGGATATCGTTTATTTCGGTAATCTTTTTAAGTTTTACGAGGTCGATTATCTTTTCAACTATAGCCTCAATAGTAGTAGTTGGCGGAATTTGGGTTATATCTATGCAGTTTGCCGATTTATCGTACGTATAGACCGCCCTTACTTTTACAGAACCTCTTCCCGATTCATATATTTTTTCCATTTCATCACGGTTATAGAGCAACTCGCCTCCACCGGGAAAATCAGGTGCAGTCAGATGGTCGGCAATGCAAGTGTCTTCGTCTTTTATAAACTCTATCTCGGTACGGCAGACCTCTTTAAGGTTAAAAGGGCAAATCGAGTTAGCCATACCGACAGCAATACCGGTGTTTGCGTTGACTAAAATAGACGGGAAAGAAACCGGAAACAAGGTCGGTTCCTGCATGGTTGCATCATAGTTGTCCACAAAATCGATGGTATCGCAGTCGATATCCTTAAAAAGTTCGGCAGCTATAGGTGCCAGTTTTGCCTCGGTGTATCGCGGTGCAGCGTATGCCATATCACGCGAATATGCCTTTCCCATGTTACCTTTTGAATCGACATACGGGTGAAGCAGCGCCTCGTTGCCGACGGTAAGACGCACCATGGTTTCGTAAATGGCGGCGTCACCGTGGGGGTTAAGTCGCATAGTCTGACCTGCGATGTTGGCAGATTTTGTTCTAGCACCGTTAAGCAAACCCATGTTGTACATAGTATAAAGCAATTTACGGTGAGAGGGCTTGAAACCGTCGATTTCAGGTATGGCACGTGATAAAATAGCACTCATGGCATACGGCATGAAGTTGGTTTCAAGCGTTCTGGTTATAGGGTTTTCGACAACAGTACCTGCGCCTGCAATATAGGCATTAGCCTCGGCAGCAGAGGTAACAGCCGTTTCGTTTTGTGTTTTTTTCTTTCTCGGAGCCATATTCTTTTCTCCTTATTAACTTAAATCAGCATCGGCAATGTAGAGATAACCTTTTTCAGTTATCATTTCTTTTCTGCCTTCAATGTCATCACCCAAAAGCACATCGAACATGGTTGCTGTCATCTCGGCATCCTCGGGTGTAACCTTTATAAGTCTGCGCGTAGCAGGGTTCATAGTAGTAAGACTCATCATATCGGCTTGGTTTTCGCCAAGACCTTTTGAACGTTGAACGGTGCATTTTTTATCGCCGACCATATTGGTCATGATATCGGCTTTTTCCTTTTCGTCATAGGCAAAATAGGTTTTATCTTTAGTGGTTATTTCATAAAGCGGAGTTTCAGCGATAAACACCTTGCCAACCTCTATAAGTGTTGGAATAAGGCGATATATCATAGTCAATATAAGCGTTCTGATGTGGAAACCGTCCTCGTCGGCATCAGTACAGATGATAATCTTGTTCCAACGAAGAGCATTAAGGTCAAAGGTCGAGAGGTCTTTGTTTGCCTTAGATTTTACCTCAACGCCGCATCCCAATACCTTTAACAGGTTAGTGATTATTTCCGATTTGAAGATTCTATCATAGTCGGCCTTTAAGCAGTTCAAAATCTTACCTCTGACAGGGATAACCGCCTGGAATTCGGCATTACGCGCCATTTTTACAGAGCCCAAAGCCGAATCACCCTCAACGATAAAGAGTTCTCTTTTTTCGGTATCTTTACTGCGGCAATCAACAAATTTATCAATTCGGCTGAGCATATCATTACCGGTTTGGAGGGTTTTCTTAATATTAAGACGCTCTTTTTCACTTCTCTCGCGGCTGCGCTTGTTGATAAGCACCTGATTCACAATTTTTTCGGCTTCTTCTTTGTTCTCAATAAAGTAAACCTCAAGTTGATGACGCAAAAACTCGGTCATAGCGTCACCTATAAACTTGTTGGTTATAGCCTTTTTAGTCTGGTTTTCGTAAGAAGTCCGAGTTGAAAACGAGGAAATGCAAAGCACTATACATTCTTCAACATCTTGGAAGGTTATCTTGCTTTCGTTCTTAGTGTATTTGTTGGTATCTTTGATGTATTTATCAATTTGATAAACAAATGCATTACGTACTGCCCTTTCAGGTGCACCACCGTGTTCAAGCCAACTTGAGTTGTGGTAATACTCCTTAAGTTGTACCTGATTTGAAAAACTCAGTGCAACATTAATTTTCACCTTGTACTCGGGCTTGTCATCGCGGTCGCGTCCTTTTCTTTCGGCGTGCCAGAACTGAATGCTTGACAGTCCCTTATCCTCAACCTTTTCGGTGACATAGTCCTTAATGCCCTCGGCATAGCAGTATTCATAAGTTTCAAACTTGCTGCCGACCTGGTCGCGCAAAATAAAGATAATATTATCATTGACAACAGCCTGACGCTTTAATATATCCTGATAATATTCAAGCGGTATATTAATGTCGGTAAAAACTTCCAAATCGGGTTTCCAACGGGTTTTGGTACCGGTATCGCGGCCCGAATAAGGCTCCTTTTTAAGTCCGCCTTTGTTTTCACCTTTTTCAAAATGCAGGGTGTAAATAAAACCGTCGCGTTTTATCTCAACATCCATGTATTCCGACGAATACTGTGTAGAGCAAAGACCAAGGCCGTTAAGACCCAGCGAATACTCATAGTTTTCGCCGTCGTTGGTGTTGTATTTACCACCTGCATACATCTCACAGTAAAGAAGTTCCCAGTTGAAACGGTTTTCTTTAGTGTTAAAATCAACCGGTGCACCACGTCCAAAGTCCTGTACTTCAATAGAATGGTCGGCAAACCTTGTGACTACGATTTTCTTACCGTGACCCTCTCTTGCCTCGTCTATTGAGTTAGATATAATTTCAAACACTGAATGCTGACATCCCTCAATACCGTCCGAACCGAAAATAACCGCAGGTCTTTTTCTGACTCGGTCGGCACCTTTTAGAGAAGTAATACTGTCGTTGCCGTATTCAGCTTTTTTTGCCATTTTTTCATCATCCTTATAAAACACATTTATCGCATAATATATCCATTATCTTATACATTTTATACCATATCTTGTGTTTCGTCAAGTGTTTTTAAACAAAACAAAAGACTGATAACACCTTATGTTACGTTTCTTTAAATATGTGCGAAAATTGTTGTACAAGCAGGAATTTGGTGGTATAATCAATAAAAAGCGTCTAAAGGCAGGTGACCGAACACGAAAAAACGAATAAAAGAATTCTTTAACAGCAGAAATATCTACTGCATTATTTCGGTATCGGTATTGCTTGCACTGCTCTTAATAGGAACACTTGTCTTGGGGCCAAAACTTACCGAAGCCGCACAGGAACCTGAAAAATTTCGTGAAATGCTGGGCTCAGGCGGAATAAAGAGTTATCTCATTTTTCTCGGCATCCAGTTCTTGCAAACCGTTTTTGCTCTTATTCCAGGTGAATTTATTGAAGTCGCCGCAGGATATATTTACGGCAGTATTTTGGGACTCGTTCTTTGTCTTATCGGTGTCTGCATTGCAACAGCTCTGATTTTTGGCTTAACACGACTGCTCGGCAAAAAATTTACCGAAATAATGATAGATTCAAAAGATTTAAAAAAACTGAAGTTTCTGAAGGATGAGAAAAAACTTGAATTGCTGTTTGCTCTGTTATTCTTTATTCCCGGAACTCCAAAAGACCTTTTGACCTATTTTGCAGGAGTGACCAAAATTAATTTTTTAAAATTCATGGCAATAAGCCTTTTTTGCAGAATACCATCTATTGTAACATCGACCCTTGCGGGTTCGGCTTTGGGTGAACAAAACTATTTGCAATCGGCTATAATTTTTGCAGTAACCGGTCTGATTGGCGTCGGCGGAATTGTTCTTTACAAAAAACTGTCGTCAAAAAAACAAGATACATAAAAAACGCTTTGCATCCAAAAAAGGATACAAAGCGTTTTTTAACAGTTTTTCATAAGTCTCAAATAGAATTCAACAGCCTTTAACGCTGTTTCAACCCTTATGCGTTCGTTGTTGCCATGAATGGTCGCACGTTCTTCGCTCGTTAAATCCATAGCCGAAAAACGATATACATGGTTGGAAATTTTACTGTAATGACGGCTGTCGGAACATTGTACCATGAGATATGGTGATACGATTGAGCCTTTCCAGGTAGAGGCAACCGCAGAAGCCACCTTGTCCCACTGAGGACAATAGGTTTCGGAAACAGCACTGGGCTCCGTGCCTTCCAACGCAGTTATTTCAACAGAAGAGTCATTTACAGTACTTCGCAGGTAATTTAACGCACCGTCTATCGAATCCATAGGATTAAGGCGAATATTAGAAACCATAGTTGTTTCGGGTGGAATAACATTAGGAGCCTTGCTTCCCTGCATTTGGGTAAATGCCACCGTTGTTCGCAGTAGCGCGTTCATCTCGCCGCCACTTTTCTTGCCTAACATATCAAGAACGCCTTTGAAAAGCCAAAGGTTAGCAAATATCATGCGGTAAACGAAGGTTGAATGACGTCCCAAAGTATCGAACATCTCGGCAACGGGTTTGGTTATGTGCATTTTAAACGGCTTGTTTTCAATTTTACAGCAAGCGTTCGCAAGCACTCCGACTGGTGTGTGCGGTTTGGGTGCCGAAGCATGTCCACCACTCGAAACAGCCTTATATTGTACGTTGAGCAAGCCTTTTTCGGCGATTCCGATAAGTCCGCAAGCGCCCTTTACACCGGGGAAAACATTTTCGACAACTGCTCCACCTTCATCTACTACAAGATAGGGCGTTATGCCGTTTTGAGAGAAATAATCGACTATATTAACAGCGCCCTGACCGTTGACCTCTTCGCCACCCGAAAAAGCAAAATACATATCGTTTTCGGGCACAAAATCTTCGGATATCAGTTTATCTGCCGCCGACATTATCGCGTTGAATGTAACTTTGGTGTCAAGCGTTCCGCGACCCCAGATGACACCGTCCTCCAATATAGCGTCAAAGGCAGGTTTTTCCCACATTTCCTCGTTTACGGGGACGACATCGTAATGTGCCATCAAAACTGCGGGTTCATTGTGATTTTTACCTTCCCATTTGAAAAGCAACGCGCGGTCGGGCAACTTTGTCAAAGTACACTTGCTTATAACATTAGGATACAGCAAAGGCAATTTGTCGATAAGTTTTTGGAACTCTTGCTCATCTTCCTTTTCTTTTTCGTAAGACGATACCGTTTTGCACCGCACAAGTTCACGCAAAGCCTCGACTGCTCGGTCACGGTCGAACTCCACCTCGGTTTCATCGGCAGTAACGTTGTTCTTAGGGGTGAAACTTAGCGTGCGTATAAGCACAATCGCGATAAGTACAACAACTGCCGCAACAAGACCCAACAAAATGTAAAGCCCCATATTATAACCATCCTTTTTTATACATTATTCTGGCAACGGCGATGGTAAATACAACACCCACAGGAACCATAATACCTACTGTGCCTGCATTGAGAGCCGGCACAAAGATAAACAATGCCAGCATCAGGATAATAGGTGCAATGGAAAGTTTAAGATTCTTAGAAACGAAGACGACTGCAAGACCACCGAAAAGCGCTGGAAGAAGTTGAGCAAAAGCGGCGTCCAGTACAGGTGACTGCAAAATACCTCTAAGCGGTACGATGAAAATTACGCCAACTATAATAATGAAGGTGGTAACGATACTTGATACGGCTATGGAAATAGTCGATATAATTTCACCCTCTTCGGAATTAGCCTTGTAACCCGCCCTTTCCATAGCGTCCAATGCACAAGGAAGTTTTAAGTTAGAAATGTTACCTGTAACAAACGAAAGATAAGCACCGCCTGCTCCGAGCATGGGAACATAGGTAAAAATCTCAACCAATCCCACCGCCCAATACATTGGTGCTATGGCAATAAGTCCGTCAAGCAACGGTTGCCATTTAGGAACGACCTTGAAGACAATCATAACTGCTATCGGGAACAAAAGTATCAAAGCGCACAGTAATAGTCCCCAGACTTTACCGTCACGATGTACGCTTTCAAGATATGTAAGTTGTTTTTTCATTTGTCTTCCCCTCCTTTTAAGATAACCAACCTGTTATGGGTATGGCAGCCGCCATACCACTAACAAGGCTTATTGGAAGTGCATAGTCGGTAATCCACCTTGCTTTAAGCACCTTAGAAAGCAAGCCGCATATTGCCATAACAATGGCCGAAACCACCATTACGCACACAGGTATAAGTCCCGCCGTGTCGCCATGGAACACGTTGGTTACATCGCAGAAAACATAACCCAAAAAAGCCGATATCATACCAAGGAACATGGCGTTGTTAAATATCTCGCCCCATTTTTTATCTTTCATGCCCATTTTGGTCATGCCGCCCTGAATCTTTTTCGCAAGGAACGGAACAAGCACAAGACCAACAATAATACCTATTGTCATTACCCAGAGCACCGTTACGTAATCCGATGCGTTTGATACTTCAACATCGGTACCGAGCCCAAGTTCATTAAGCGTGGTACCCGCTGCAACCGTTTCATACGATAGCGAACCTATAACCGAAAGACGAAGCCACGGCAGAGCGATGCCAAGGCTCTTAGACAGTGCAATAACACCGACTAAGATTGCCACAGCAGGTGCAATCGTGAATATTGCCGCAGAAATTATGGTTTTCTTGACGGTAGAATTTTCGATTCCGATTTCCTTTGCCCTTTTCATTGCGCGCACAAGGAAATATACCGACTGTCCGAGCACGAACAAAATAATAATTCCCACAAGCACAAACAAAACGGGACTATTTACATTGAACTCCATATTTTTCTCCTCTTATCACCGGCAAAAGCCGATATTTATTATTTTTGATTATAACATTAAATCTCACTATTATCAATCCTATTTGTGTTTAGTTTTTAATAATAATTATTTTTTAAAAAACAATTGCAAAATCCTTGTCATGTGGTACAATACAAAGGTATGGGGGTGACTGTTTGAAACGTATTTTGTCTTTAGTTCTTTTTGCTGTTGTATCCGCTACTTCATTGTTTTTAGGAAACAACATTGATTATACGGTTGTTGTAGAGCCAACTGTCACCAAAGAACCTGAGTATGTGCTGAAGTGGGTTATGAATAACCTTGGAATACCTTCAGCCAGCTCATACGGTAATGATAAGCTGTCATCACGAAATCCTTGGGATATGACCGTTTTTGACGGGAAACTCTATATCGGCAGTGGTGATTATAGCGATAATACAGGACCTGTAGCCATTTGGCGATATGATATTCAAAACAACATTTGGGAAAACACTGGCACCGTTAACGACGAGGCCGTAGCAAGATTCCACACCATTAACAACAACCTTGTGATTTCAGGTGTTGACCCTAAAGATGACCACGATTTCGGTAGTTACTATGTCCTTAATCAAGATAAGTGGGAAACTGTGCGCAACGTACCTAACGGCGTTCACATGTTCGATATTGTCGAGCATAACGACGAAATGTTTTATGCAATAGGAACTGCCAACGGCAAGAATTCTCCGGTACAAAAAACTGCAGACGGTAAAAAGTTTGTTAACGTTCCTTTTTATGACGGTGAGAAAAAGATATTAGGTGACGAATCACTTCACCATTCGCGTTGTTATGCATTTTTTAAAGTTGATGGCCGATTGTTTGCTTTTTGTAAGTGGTATAACTCGGGAGCATACGGGTTTTACGAGTACAAAAAAGATGCTTTCCGTAAAATTGAAGACATTTCGACAATAAAGGTTAAATTCCCCGGAATTAACCGCCAGTCTTTAATAAACGAGTGGTTAACAGTGGAGGACACTTGTTACATTTCGCTTGGTTTTGTATATACCACTAAAGATTTCACCAAACTTGAACCTTTACAGGTGCCCGATAATCAGTATGTGACTGACATTTGTGAATCAGACGGCAAGATATACATGATATCGACCAAAAAGAACGAATCGGAACCTGTCGCAGAAGGCGAAGCCATGCCGCCTGCAACTTATAAAAATACGGTTTGGGAATATTCCAAAACCAATGGGTTTAAAGAGGTATTTTCGTTCGACCACGGCACAACCGCCATGAATATGTGCTCCTATAACGGCAAATTTTACATTGGCATGGGAAGTTATAATGACCCCAGCATAGACCAAACCCTCAATGGCACGATTTTGATGTTTGAGGAAAAGTTGGTAGAAAAAACACCGGAATAAATGGTTTGAATACTGATTTAGATACACTAAAAAACGCCTAAGGCAAAAGCCTTGGGCGTTTTTAATTGCAATATGTTATTTGCTAGCTTCTTCGATAGCAACAGCGCAAGCAACGGTCATACCAACCATGGGGTTGTTACCTGCACCGATAAGACCCATCATCTCTACGTGAGCGGGAACTGAAGAAGAACCTGCAAACTGAGCGTCAGAGTGCATACGACCCATTGTATCTGTCATACCATAGGAAGCGGGACCTGCAGCCATGTTATCAGGGTGAAGAGTACGACCTGTACCACCACCTGATGCAACTGAGAAGTATTTAACGCCATTTTCGTTACACCATTTTTTGTAGGTACCTGCAACAGGATGCTGGAAACGAGTGGGGTTAGTTGAGTTACCTGTGATGGAAACACCAACGTTTTCAAGTCTCATAATTGCAACGCCTTCAGGAACGTTATCTGCACCGTAGCAACGAACCTTAGCTCTGTCACCATTTGAGTAAGCTGTTTCGTTAACAACCTTAACTGTTTCTGTATAGGGATCAAACTCTGTCTGAACATATGTGAAGCCGTTGATTCTTGAAATAATCATAGCAGCGTCTTTGCCAAGACCGTTAAGGATAACACGGAGAGGCTGTGTTCTAACCTTGTTTGCATTAAGAGCAATTTTGATAGC
>JAZNVU010000023.1:0-10371 GCA_045592985.1 Acutalibacteraceae bacterium
TCTGCAGAAAAACCTTTTGAAAAGATAACAACAGATGTTACACAATTTAATGTCTGTGATGAGAAAGTATATCTTTCTCCAGTTTTAGATTTGTTCAATAATGAAGTAATATCTTATTCAATTTCTACAAGTCCTAATTTGTGGCAAATACGAGAAATGTTAGATGGTTTATTTGCAAAACTGCCTGCTGATGCAACACCAATATTCCATTCTGACCAAGGTTGGCAGTACCAACATGCCGAATACCAACGATTACTCTCCGAGCATAACATTACTCAGAGTATGTCTCGCAAAGGTAACTGTATGGATAATGGTGCTATGGAAAACTTTTTCGGTAGATTAAAAGTTGAAATGTTCTACGGCGAAAAATTCGAAAGCGTTAACGCTTTCATTGATGAACTAAAACATTACATAGATTACTACAACAACGAAAGAATTTCCTTAAAACTAAAAGGAATGAGTCCAGTACAATACCGAACTCATTCACTAACAATTTAATTTTTAATTTTGTCTAATCTTTGGGGTTCACTTCATTTCCGTGGCTTTTTTATTTTTCATAAAATTTTCTTATTTCTCATAAATTTTATGAGAAAGGGGAAATATGCTTGAAAATTATCAAGGTTTATTTTATTATTTTAATAGTGATATATGCTTGCATTTTAGCAGTGTTATCTTTTAAAAGCGGAAAAATGACAAAAACGCTGTTATTATCAGTTTTTTCGGGATTGGCTGTGTTTACACTTGTCAATATACTGTCTTCTTTCACCGGTGTCGATATTGCTGTGAACGGTTGGACTTTAGGCAGTAGTGCAGTTTTTGGTATTCCCGGTGTTCTTGGATTACTTGTATTGCGTCTCTTTTTTTGATTTAAAGTCCTATTTATGGGACTCGTTATTTGATATAGTTATTACAACAAAATAGATGTTGAATGGTGGGTATCATGTTAAATTTAATTTTAGGTCGAAAACTTTCGGGAAAAACTTCATATTGTATTAATAAAGCATCTGAACTCGCTAAAAATGGTAAAGATGTTATTTTGCTTGTGCCTGAACAGTTCAGTTTTGAATGTCAAAAACTGTTGTTGACCGAACTTGGACCTTCAGTTTCAAATAGAATATCCATTCACAGTTTTACTAGTCTCTGCCGAGAAATATCTCTTAGTATTGGTGGAATGGCTGGCAAACATATTGATGAAGGCATCAGGTTTTTGCTTGTAGGCAGGGCTATTAATAATTGCAGAGACAATCTTAAATACTATTCACGTTTTTATAACTCGCGCGATTTCCAAAAAAAGGTTATGCTTATAATCAGCGAGTTAAAACAGGCATCGGTTTCTTCAGATACTTTGAAATCATTTTCGGAAAAGGTTGATACAGGTATCTTTTCGGACAAGTTGTATGATATTTCCTTGATATTATCAGCTTATGATGCTTTGTTGTCTAATAAATTTATCGAACCGTTTGACGTACTTGAAAAAACGGTATCGCGCATGAAGGATAACTCGTGGTTTAATGGAAAAACGCTTTTTATTGACGAGTTTAAAGGATTCACAGCTTCTCAGTTTATGCTTCTTGACCGTGCAGTTGCAGGGTGTGATGATGTTTTTGCAGCGTTTTGCTGCGATTCTTTGGCATCTTATGACGACACCGATATTTTCAAAAACGTTATAGAATGCGCCAACCGTTTAAAATTTAGTGCTCATTCTCATAATGTTGCAGTTGCAGATGATGTATTTCTTGATTATTGCGGTTATAAGACTAACGAACTTAAGTGTCTTGAAGAATTGTGCGCTCAAAGACAATTTAAATCTTTTGAAGGACAAGCTAAAAATATTACTGTTATTAACTCTTCAACCTTATACGATGAGGTTGATTACTGCATGCGCACTATTCGCTCACTTGTGCGTGAAAAAGGCTATTGTTTTAGCGATTTTGTTATTATTTCAAGAAATGACAGTGTGTATTCAACTTATGTGAAAGACATTTCGTTGAAATATGATATTCCTTGCTTTGTTGACAAAAAAATACCTTTAGCAGAACTTCCTATGTCGATTTTTGTAACTTCATCTGTAAAAGCTGCTTTAAGCTTTCAAACCGAAGATATATTGCGTTTTTTAAAAACCGGATTCTGTGGTTTAACCGACTCTGAAATATCAAAAATTGAAAATTATGCTTATATATGGAATATAAACTCTGCAGGTTGGCTTAAACAATGGAAATTAAACCCTGACGGTTTAAAAGAAAATAAAAATAACGAGTCGTTTGATAACGTAGAGTATAACCGTATTCGCGAAATTGCTGTAGCATCTCTTTTAATGCTTAAAAATAGTCTTAACGGCACTGTTACTGATATGTGCCGTAGTCTATTTAATTTATTTGAAAAATGTAATCTTGTTGAAAAACTTAAAGAATACACCTCAAAACTTGAGTTGGAAGGTCAACTTTCGCTTGCTGAATATCAGCGTGTGGGATATGATGTTTTCATAAAAGTTCTTGATAAAATATGTGCCGTTTCGGGTGATGATACTGTTACTCCTGATGAGTTTTTATCAATGCTTTCTTCTGTTATGTGTTTTGAACAAGTTGGTGACATTCCTCGTACGAAAGAACAGGTTATTTACGGTACTGCCGACCGTTTAAGACCTATGCGCCCTAAAATTGCTTTTGTTTTGGGTGCTAATCATGATGTTTTTCCTGCAAATACGGGTGATGCATGCATTTTCTCACAGAGCGAACGCATGACAATGATTGATAATGATATTGCAATAGCTGATTTCGGTATTAATGACACATTGAATGAAAAATTTTTATTTTACAATGCCGTTAATTGCGCTTCGGACAAGATATATATTTCTTATTCATCATTTTCACCTGAAAATACTGAGATGTTGCCATCTAATGAGTTGAATGAGATTATATCGGCTTTTCCATTATGTCAATTTATTAAGAACGGCTCTTCGGATTTACTCAATATTGATGATATTGAGTGTGCCTTGCCGACCTTTGAAAAACTGGCAGTTAACTTTGATTCCGACAAACCTATTATCGAAGCCTTGAAAAAATATTATGAAAGTGACAGTGATTTTTCTGCTAAACTTTCTGCTTTAAAGAACTCGGTTGAAGGTGTCGTACCGTCTCTTTCTGAGGAATCAGCAAGAAAATTGTTCGGTGAAAATCTTAGGCTTTCTCCTTCAAAAATTGAAGATTTTAACAGGTGTCATTTTGCTTATTTTTGTAAGCATGGACTCAAAGCACGTAAGCTTGATAAAGCTGATTTCAGTGCCGCAACCAGGGGTAACATTATTCATTTTTGTCTTGAACATTTTATTAATGCTCATAAAGATGATATCGGTACGCTTAATGCCGATGAAATAAGACTTGAGGTTATCAAACTTTGCGACGAGTACCTTGATTATGTCGGCGTTTGCATCGAGGATCTTGGTGACCGATTCGACTTCATGTTGTCTTTGTTGAAAGATACTGCTGTTATTATTGCTGTTGCCCTTAATAATGAATTTGCTCAAAGCGGTTTTAAACCCAGGTACTGTGAATTAAAAATAGGTCAAAAAGGCTTAGTCAATTCAATTGAAGTTACTGCAGATAACGGTGTAACTGTTTCACTCGAAGGTACGGTTGACCGAGTTGATACTACTGATGACGGTAAGGTTAGGGTTGTTGATTATAAAACAGGTGTGAAAGACTTTAAACTGTCTGCTATCCTTGATGGAATGAATATGCAGATGCTTTTATATTTGTATTCACTTGTTAAAAACGCAAAATACCTGCTTTCTGCCGAAATTCCTGCCGGTGTGCTATATTTCCCTGCAAGACGCAGTGCTTCGGACGGATTTATTAAAATGAACGGTTTAATTGATGCCGATGTTGAAACAATAAACCAGATGGAGACTGACGGTGCCGGTAAAATTATTCCTGTTAAACTGAGAAAAAACGGTTCCGGTTTTTCAGGAACAGAACATACTGCAACACAAGATGATTTTAATCTTATTTTTAAGTATCTTGAATCCGTGCTATCTACTATTGGCTCTAAAATAACCGGAGGAGATATTGAGATTAAGCCGTTTAAAACCAGCCGAGGTAAGGTTTGTGATTATTGTGATTACCGTGCTGTGTGTCGTATACATGACGAACAAATCTTCCGCGAAGAAAGCAAGGGTAAGAACGCAGAAGTATTAGAAACAATGAAAAACAGGTTAAAGGAAGGTGAGAATAATGGCTGTTAAATTTACTGAAGATCAGAAAAAAGCAATATCTGCCAAAGGTACAGTGCTTGTTTCAGCAGCTGCCGGTTCAGGAAAAACTGCCGTTCTCACTGAACGTGTCGTTAGTATGCTCGCCGACGAAAAAAAAACATACAGTGCAGACCGTTTGCTGATAGTTACTTTTACAAATGCTTCTGCTTTGGAAATGCGTGTACGTATTTCAAAGCGGCTTGACGAAATCTGCGCTTTGTCTCCCAAAAACCAACATCTTCAAAAACAAAAATTGTTATTAAAAAACGCAAAAATTTGCACAATTGATGCATTTTGCATTGATCTTGTAAGATTATATTTTGCTGTTTTAAATATCAATCCTGATTTTTCTGTTGCTGAAAATTCGCAGACTGCTGCTATTATGCAACAGGCTTTAGATACAGTTTTACAGAGTCGTTATCATAGCAAAAGTAGTGAATTTAATTCGCTTTGCATGTTATTCGGTGTAGATAAATCGGATAAAGCCTTAAGTGAAGCAGTGTATAAGATACATGATTTTTGCATGTGCATGCCTCAACCCGAAAAATGGCTTGATAATGCGGTTAAGAGTTATATTTGCAACTCTCTTGAAGATTGTGTTTTTGTACCGGTTATTCTTGAACATATTCGTGAAAATCTTTTGTCCTATAAGGACAGTATTGAGGTTTTAGCGCGAGAGGTTGTCGGAACTGATATTGAACATGCATATTTTGAAGGATTTCAATCAGCACTCGAGAGTATTAAACAATTTTTGCAAGATATTGAAGAAAAAAATTGGAATAATCTTTATGACGGTTTGTCATCTTTTAAGATTTCTATAAAAACTGTCAAAAAGACGTCAGATCCTGATTTTAAGGATACTGTAAAAAGTGAACGTGATGGCATTGTTAAAAAAATTAATTCTCTGGCAAAATGCATGGCGGGTACCGAAGAAGATGTCATAAAATCACTTAATATTGCAGCGCCAATTGTAAAAGAATTAATTTCAATAGTTAAAGAATATAAAGATGTTTATTTCAATCTGTTATGTTGCCGTAATCTGCTGACATTTTCACATGTGGAGCAACTTGCTCTAAAACTTTTATGTAAAGATTTGGATGGCAAACTTGTGCCATCTGAATTGTCCAAAGAAATTTGTAAGAGTTTTGATGAGGTTTTAGTTGACGAATATCAGGACAATAATAACCTTCAGGATGCTCTGTTTTTTGCTTTGTCTGACGGTGGAAAACATCTTTTTATGGTTGGCGACGTTAAGCAAAGCATATACGGTTTCAGAAACGCAAACCCTGATAATTTTATTAAATATAAGGAAGATTTTCCTGCTTTTGACGGTGAGAAATCCCCGTGTAAGGTGGTTTTAAAGCAGAATTTTCGCAGTCGAGAAGGTGTTTGTGATTTTGTTAACGCGCTTTGTAACACTGTAATGTCAAAATCTACTTGCGGTATGGATTATACTGAGGAAGATATGCTTGACGCAAAAGCTGAGTATACAAAAACCGATACAAGCGACGTGTGTTTTCTTATAAATGAAATTTCTCAGAGTGACGGCAAGAGAGAACTGATTGATGCCGAAAGGATTGCTGAGAAAATCTCAGAAATTTTGAGAAAGCCACCGTTTTTACGTGATAAAGATGGTTTGAGATGTGCTAATTATCGTGATTTTGCCATACTTTTGCGTTCTCCTTCAAATCGTGCCAGTTACTATGTAGACGCTCTTAAAAAAAGAGGAATACCTGTCGCGTTTAAAAACGATGACTTTTTTGAGTCACCGGATGTACTTACTGCAGTTTCGATGCTTCGTGTTATTGATAATCCTACTCAGGATATCCCACTTTTAAGTGTAATGATGTCGGTTATGTTTGGCTTTACACCGGATGATATGGCTGAACTTAAATCTAAATATTCAAACAGAAGTCTTTACTCTTCGGTTTGCACGGCTGCAAATGACGGTGATGAGCGCTCAAGATATTTTGTTGAAGTTTTGTCTGCTCTTAGAACCAAGGCTGTCACTTTACCGGTCAGTCGATTGCTTAATGAAATTTACAATATAACATCACTGCCTGAGGCTATGAGTGCCAGACCTGATTGTAAACAAAGCAGGTCAACTTTAATGCGTCTTTGTGCAATCGCCTCAAAATTTGATTCCTCAGAAGATGGTGGAATTGCTGAGTTTTTGCGCCAGTTTGACAGAATGTCGACAGTAAAATCAAGTTCCGGACAAGCGTCTGTATCTGATTTTAACGCAGTAAAAATTCTAAGCTTTCACGGTTCAAAAGGTCTGCAGTTTCCAATTTGTTTTATTGCTGATTGCGGTGGCAAGTTTAATAAAATCGATGTCAAAGGCGAGATGATTCTTAACGATAAGTACGGAATAGGTTTGAATTTTGTTGATGACGATGATGTAAAGGTGTCATCACTTGCTCGTGAAGCTCTGTCGGTTCTTCAACTAAGAAAATTGATTTCCGAAGAAATCAGACTGTTATATGTTGCTTTGACCCGTGCTGAAGAAAAACTTTATATTTCTATTAGCGTAAAAGATGTTATTAAAAAAATAACATCTGCTTCGTTAGGTATTGGATTCTATGGTTTGAAAACCGGTAAAGCTTCTGCATCTAACGTTATATCAGCTAACGGTTATTATGAGTGGTTGCTTATGTCTTGTTTATTGCAAGCAAGCGGTAATGTTATTGCTGAGTTTGCTGAACTTTCACCTGTTTCTATCTTCGACGATGCAAAATTTGATTGTGAGATTAGCACAGAAACTGTTGACTATACAATCACAGTTAACGCCCAAAGCGAAGTAAATACATCAAGTATCACCGATGATGAGGAGATTGATAGACTGTTACAGGTTTTATCTGAAAGGTTTAAATATAAGTATCCCAACAATGAACTTAGTAACATTCCATCAAAAATGGCAGTTACGAGTCTTGTTCACGGTGACAGTAACAAATTTGCATTTACCTCAAGACCTGAGTTTATGTCTAAATCAGGGCTGACTCCTGCAGAAAGAGGAACTGCTGCCCACAAGTTTATGCAGTTCGCCGATTATTCAAAAGCCGAAATAGATATCTGCGGCGAAATCGAAAGACTTTATGAGTGGGAGTATTTGAGTTTTGAAGAGTCTAATGCTTTAGAACATGATAAATTATCTCGTTTTTTCATAAGCGATGTTTATAAACGCATTAAAAATTCAGATGAGGTAAAACGTGAGTATAAATTTATGGTTGAGTACCCTTATGAAGGGCAAAAAACAATTGTCCAAGGTATTGCTGATTGTGTCTTTTTTGAGAATGATGAAGTTGTTATACTTGATTTTAAGACCGATAGGGTAGACGAAGTATCAGCACTGGTCCAACAATATTCTCAACAACTTGAGGTTTATAAATATGCTATCGAGCAAATAACCGGTAAGCACGTTAAAGAGTGTATTCTTTATTCGTTACATTTGTCAAAAGAGGTGAGTATCCCAAATGAATAAAACCAACGCAATGCGTCAGTTGGATAAGGCTAAAATTTTGTATGATGCTATCGAGTATATTCCTGATGAAAATGACCTATCAGGAGTACATATTGCTGAGCAAACCGGCCTTCCACCTGAAATTATGTTCAAAACATTGGTTGCAATTGGTGAAAAGCGTGGTCCTCTTGTTTTCTGTATTCCAGTAGCAGAAGAACTTGATTTAAAAAAGTGTGCAAAAATTGCCGGAGATAAGCGTGTTGAACTGGTTGCGGTTAAAGACCTTTTGAATTTAACCGGTTACATCAGAGGTGGATGTTCACCGATAGGAATGAAAAAGAAATTTCCTACATTTTTTGATGAAACAGTAGTTCTATACGATAAGATTACCGTAAGCGCTGGTATTAAGGGCTGTCAGTTAATGTTAGATGCTGAAAGCATTATTGGTTTTGTTGATGCTCAAGTTGGCGATATAATAGTCGGTTAAACATTTCTACTGTGCGTAGAATTTTATGTATTAGGTAGAATTATTTTGATAATTTGTGCATTTGCTTTATGCATTTTGCTTTACAAAAGTACAATAATTTATTACATTTGTGCATTGATATTTTTTACTTTTGTTATTATAATTATTATATAATTTTTATAAAGGAGAAATTTTATGAAAAAAATCATATCTTTGACACTTTGCGTCATGCTTCTTTTGTCTTTTTTTGCTGCTTGCGGTAAAAAAGATTCAGGTGATGATGCATCTCAAACCAATGGTCTTTCAACTGCGGACGTTAACTTCTTGGATGAAGAAGGTGATTCAAGGTACAATGTTATCAGACCTGAAGGTTGTTCTGATACGGTTATGAGGGCTGCTACGTCTGTATTTTCTGTTATGAAAAAAGGACTTGAGCTTTCACCTAAAAATAATGACGACTCTGAAGACGGTGAAGGCAAGTACGAAATTCTTATCGGTAACACCAATCGTCCCGAGAGCGCTACCGCTAAACAAATGCTTGTAGATCAAGTTGGCGGACGTAAAAACGACTACATCATTTGCACTATCGGTACCAAGATTGTTATTTTAGGTGCTACCGATGAAGCCACTGTTGAAGCTGCAAAATATTTTACTTCTAATTACCTTGGTTCGACTGTTATCACCGGTGGTATTAATTACACTTATAAGACCGAAGGTGAGTTTAAGGATATCACTATTGCTGGCAACAACATTCAAAAGTACAGCGTTGTAAGACCTCATTATAACAACTCTTATGTTGTGACTATTGAGATGGATAAGCTTATTACTTACATAAATGAAGTCACTGCTTATCCTGTACAAATCGTTGAAGACAGATATGTTGAGCCCGGCGAATACGAGATTGTTGTCGGTGATACAAACCGTGACGATGTTACTTTCTCTTCTTATGATGAGTATTCTATAAAAGTTGACGGTAATAAAGTGTATCTTAACGGTGGTAGTTTCCACGCAACCGCTATGGCAGTCAGCGAGTTCACCAAAATGCTTGAAAAGGGTAGTGTAACAAGCGCTGATAATGTTGAAGCTGCCAATTATAACACCGCACTTGCCGATTACGACAGAAGCAAGCGTCTTGTTCCCACCTGGCGTGATGAGTTTGACGGTGATACCATCGACCTTACTAAGTGGAACTTCCTCGGTATTGGTCAGGATGACGCTAATGGTGTAGACGGCAAGACCAGTGTTCGTTCTAATGACCCTTCTATCTCCTATGTACGTGATGGTAAATTTACCATTGCTGCCGCTTATGACGACGAGTATTGGTACGGCGGTAAGTTGTGTTCAGATAACGGCAAAACCAATTATCTTTACGGATTTATTGAGATATCTGCTATAATTCCCGACGGTGATGGTTTCTGGACCACTCTTTGGATGTTCGGTGAAAATGCCGAAGGTGGTTGGTTGCCTGAAATCGACGTTCATGAGTGCTACGGTAATGCCACTAAGGTTGAAGGTAACTACCACTCATGGCCTACTACTCTCGGTCAATCCATGGGTTTTAAGCACTACTGCGGTTTGCACGGCGGATACTCAATTCCTAACACCGATAAAGACGATGCGCATTTCGGCATGACCTTCCATACATTCGGATTTATGTGGACTCCTGAATGGATAGGCGGTACCGTTGACGGCAACCTCTATCAGAAGCATGACATAACTCAGGATAATAACTACATTGATACTTTCAATGATTCGATGTACCTTATCCTCAGTTTGGCTACCTATTTTAGCAGCTGTCCTGTTACTCCCAACGCAACCGAATGGGAGTGGGAAAACACCAATAAACTTATCGTTGAAAGCGTTTACATTTATCAGTATGCTGACGGTAAACATAAACTTAACGGTAATGTAATTCAGTAATTAAATTTTATAAAAATTCCGAGGTTTTAAAAACCTCGGAATTTTTATTGTGCAACGAATACTACCGGCAGGGCCGGTAGTTCCAAAAAGCCTTAGCTTAGCACGGAATATTTATCCGAGTTAAGCGAGGAATCAAGTAGGCTTATCTTGTGGGAGCGCTTGTTACAAGTGGCAGTCGAGTTTGCTTTATTTGTAGCCGTAGGGGGTATATTTGATGCTTTTGCAAAAAAGACACGCCGATTTCAAGGGCTGCGCGCCCTTGACCGCGCCCTCTTT
>JAZNVU010000024.1:0-1678 GCA_045592985.1 Acutalibacteraceae bacterium
CTCCATCTGTCTTAAAACATGGCGAAAAGCGGTGCGCAAAGCGGCGCCCTTTCCCCTGTTTCTATGATGCACAAGCAGATGTAAATCTTCATCCTCAATAGGAAAATTCTTTTTGTGTTCTTGGTCGCTTCCGTCATCAACCACAACAAATCTGCTAAAACCGACCTCTTTTAACCCTAAAACAGTTCGGTTCAGCTTTTCGTCAGGATTTAGTGACGGAATGATAATACAAACGTTTTTAATTTGTTCCACCTGTTTTTCCCCATTTATCCCTTTTATTTTTTTGCCTTGGCGCAATCCTCACACTTGCCGTTACAGCCGCTGCAATGGTCTTTTCGACCAAAGAATAAAACTAAAACAGCCGCTACGGCAAGCAAGCAAATTGCACCGGTAAGAATATAACCTAACATATTATAACCCCATAAGTGAGCCAACATTATATACAATAAAGGAAACCAGCCAAGCCGTTCCTAACTGTAACAAAATGCTGAAGGCGGTCCATTTTGCACTGCGCATTTCCTTTGCAATGCCGGAAATTGCGGCAAAGCAGGGTGTGTAAAGCAGTACAAAAACCAAAAATGAAAATGCTGAAAGCGGTGTGAACGCCGTCTGCAAAGCCGCCGTTTGCGCCGCCTCGCTGTTAGCCAAGAACAAAATGCCAAGTGTGCTAACTACCGTTTCTTTTGCTACAAGACCCGACAGTAAAGCCACTGCCGCCTGCCAAAAGCCAAAGCCCAGAGGCACAAAAATCGGAGCAATTAACGTACCTAATTTTGCAAGCAGACTTTCGGCGCTGTTGTCGGTCATTGACAGCGTTGTGTCCATCGACTGTAAGAACCATACAATAACGCTGGCACCCAACAAAATTGTACCGGCTTTAAGTAAAAAGTCTTTAAGTCTTTCCCAAATATGAATACAAAGACCTTTAAAGGTCGGCACTCTGTAAGGTGGCATCTCCATTAAGAAGTTTGCCTCCTTAGCCTTTAAAATGGTGCTTTTTAGTATAACACCCGAAATTACGGCAAGCAGAATTCCAAGTCCGTAAAGCGATAAAATAACAAGCGCACTGCTCTTTTTGAAAAATGCGGCTATAAAAAGTGCATAGACCGGCATTTTTGCCGAGCAGGACATAAAGGGCACCAACAAAACGGTTAACCGTTTGTCTCTTGTACTTTCAAGGGTACGGGTTGACAGCACCGCAGGTACAGTACAACCGAAGCCCATAAGTAGTGACACGAAAGATTTGCCGGTAAGTCCAATTCCCCTTAACGGCTTATCCATAATAAAGGCGGCTCTTGCCATGTATCCGCTGTCCTCAAGCAAGGAAAGGAAGAAGAACAGCAAGGCTATTTGCGGTAAGAAGGAAAGCACCGCACCAACACCTGCCAGCATACCGTCACACAAAAGACTTGTAGCCCAGTCGGCTGTGTGTGCCGCTTTTAGTGCCGAGCGCAACATATCACTTAAAGTTCCGTTTAACAACCCATCAACAAAGTCAGTAAGCATCGAGCCAAATGGACCGAAGGTGATGTAAAACACCAAAAACATAATGGCAAAGAAAATCGGGATTGCTAAATATCGGTTGGTAATAACCTTATCAATCTTTTCCGAAACCGATATTTTTTCCTCGCCCACATGCTTTACCGCATGCTTGCAAACCTTACCGATAAACTGATAG
>JAZNVU010000025.1:0-2187 GCA_045592985.1 Acutalibacteraceae bacterium
TTGTCTTCCTAAGCCCGCTTGGCCTCCGACTTTCATCATTCGGTTGGCAAGAATACGTTTGGTAGGATTAACAGAGGGCCCGCCGATAGATTTCATATTCTCGTTAAGTGCAGGCCCTTTATCTCTCGGCTCACCTGAGCCGTTGAATATACGGCCTAATAAATCTTCACTAAAAGATACACGCATTTCGTGACCGAGAAACCGCACTTCATCTCCTGTAGAAACACCCTGACCTCCGGCAAAGACCTGCAGAGAAACAATATCTCCCTCGATCTTATTTACCTGAGCCAACGACTTGCCAAAACGTGTATTGATCTGTGCCAATTCTTTATACTTGACGCCGTTTGCTCGGACAGTAATAACGTTACCAGTAATGGATTCTATTCGATTATATACTTTGTTCACGTTCAGTCACCGTCCTTTAATAGTTTTTCGACCGTTGCGGCCAATTTACCGTCACCCTGACGATACAATGCATCAATCTCGGTTTCTGCTTTTTTGAAAGCTTCACTCTCAAACTCAGTATAGTTCCAGTCAATAAATTTCTGACGCATACGGTTAAAGAAGCTACGTGCGTCGTCTTTGTTTCCGACAGCGTAACTGCTGCCCAGAACATATACCAACTTATCGATAACATAGCGTTGACGCAATCTTCCACAGTTTGCCTCAACCAAGTCGAAGGAGTTCTGTTGCAGATAAACAGCATCGAGCATTTCGGATTTTAAATAGGTAATGTAATCTAAAAGGGTAGTACCTTCTTCACCGAGGACCTTCATCATAGAGCCAATCTCGTCACCTTGATGAAGAATGCCTTTACAAAACTCCAATTTTTCGCTGTCAATAACGCTGTTATATTTAGACCAAGAGATAAGCGGGTCAATGGCAGGATACTTTCTTGCATCCGAACGTTCACGGGAAAGACCGTGGAATGCACCAACAACCTTTAAGGTTGCCTGTGTTACAGGTTCTTCAAAGTTGCCGCCTGCAGGGGATACGGTACCGCCGATAGTAACGGAACCGGTACTGCCGTCAGGTAAACGGACATAGCCTGCTCTTTCGTAAAATGCCGCAATATAGGATTCCAGGTATGCAGGGAAAGCCTCTTCACCTGGAATTTCTTCAAGTCTGCCTGACATTTCACGCATCGCTTGTGCCCAGCGAGATGTTGAGTCAGCCAACATAAGAACATGAAGTCCCATTTGGCGATAGTACTCAGCAAGTGTTACCGCAGTATAAACCGAAGCTTCACGGGATGCAACGGGCATAGAGGAGGTGTTACATATAATAATAGTACGCTCCATAAGTGAACGCCCTGTTTTGGGGTCAGTCAGTTCGGGAAACTCAGTAAGAGTTTCAACAACTTCACCTGCGCGCTCACCGCAAGCGGCGATAATAACAATATCGACATCCGCATATTTTGATGTGGTATGTTGCAATACCGTTTTACCTGCGCCAAACGGTCCGGGAGTACAATAAGTTCCACCCTTTGCTACGGGAAAGAAGGAGTCAATAAGACGCACCTTGGTTTCCATTGTTTCGCCAGGTGCCAATCTCTCACTATAACATTTTACCGCACGTTTAACAGGCCACTTAAACGACATAGATACGGGTATTTCGCGGCCTCGTTCATCGGTTAAAACCGCAATCGTTTCTTTAACGGTATATTCGCCCTTATCGGCAATGGATTTTATCGTATAGTTTCCAAGCAGATAAAAGGGAACAAAAATTTTATGTGTAAACGGGCCTTCGGGAACTGTGCCGATATATTCGCCTGCACGAACAACGTCGTGGGTCTTAGCAGTCGGTGTAAATTCCCATTTCTTTTCCAAATTCAGTCCGTCTGCATAAATTCCTCTTTCCAAAAACCAGCCTGCCTGTTCTGCTAAAACAGGAAGCGGATTTTGGAGTCCGTCATATATCTGACCGAGCAATCCGGGGCCGAGATCTGCCGAAAGCATATCTCCCGTAAATTCAACACTATCCCCACATTGAATACCATCGGTCATTTCATAAACCTGCACTTGAGCAACATTGCCTTTTATACGTATAACCTCGCTTTTAAGGGCGGTATCACCCACAAAAACATAGCATATTTCGTTCATAGAAACGTTTCCGTCGAATTCTACCGACACCAAATTTCCGTTTATGCTTACTACCTTTCCTTTATTTTCGGTCATTGTTTTGCCT